>NZ_JBHYWI010000033.1:0-92153 GCF_042751525.1 Kitasatospora sp. NPDC059408 | reverse complement strand
GGGCTGGAGCCGGCGCCGTCTGGGCAGTTCGCTGCCGTCGCCGGGGCGGTCGGTGTCGGGCCGCCCCGCGACGGGCCGTCCGGCGGCGGCGGACGGCACGACGTGCATGGCGGGCGCCGGGTGCGGGCCCGGCTGGTGGTGCCGGTCGGCGAGCGGGGGCAGTCCGGCGTCCTCGCCCGCGTCGCGCATCGGCGGGACGGCCTGGACGGTGGGCGCGGGGGCGGGCCCGGCGCCGGCCCGCAGCGGCAGCGGGGTGAGCACCGACAGCGGCTGCCCGTCGTCGACGACGGTGACGAGCGCGGCCGGGATGCGCAGGATCGTCCGCATGCCGCCGTACGGCGAGGGCTCGATGTGGCAGGAGAAGCCGTACTGGCGGGCGAGCTTGCCGATCACCGCGAAGCCGGTCTTGGGCGGGTTGCCGAGCTCGGTGAGCAGGACGTCGGGCGGGCCGGCCAGCAGGCGGCGGGCGCGGCGCAGCTGGTCGTCGTCCATGCCGATGCCGCTGTCGTCGATGATCACCAGTGCGCCGCGGCCGCCCTGCTGGACGGTGACCGGGACGTCGGTCTCCGGGTGCGAGTAGGCGGTGGCGTTGGCGAGCAGTTCGGCGACGGTGATGGCGAGCGGCTCGGCGGCGCGGGCGACCACGGCGAGGCGGTTCTCCCGCAGGTGGTTGGCGACCTTGATCCGGGCGTAGCCGGGCACCCGGGAGAGGGCGCCGACGACGACCTCGGCGAGCGGGGAGTCGCTGCGGGCGAGACCGGGCCAGGCCTCGCAGAGGACGGCGACGGTCTGGATCCGGCGCAGCGCGACCTCGTTGCGGAAGTCGACCTCCAGCAGCCGGGGGTCGTCGTTGTCGTCCTGGAGCTGCTGGACCAGGCTCTGGATCTGGTAGAGCAGCGTCTGGATCTTGGAGGTGGCGCCGCGCATCGCGGCGCGGGCGGCGGCGTCGACCCGCTCGCGCTCGTCGGTGATGGCGCCGGCCGCGGCGTCCAGGACGGCCTGGAGGGCCTCGGTCGCGTCCGGGCCGACGACCTGCGCGGACAGCGGGCCGACGGCGGGGGCGTTGACGTGGCTGAGCCGCACCGCGGTCGCGGGCAGGCGCTCGTCGGCGAGGTGGCGGACCTCGGCGAGCAGGGCGGCGCCGCGCTCCTCGGCGACGGCGAGGCGGCGCTCGGCCTCGGCGGCCCTGGTGTCGGCGGCGGCGGTGCGGCCGTCGGCCTCGCGGGCGGCGTCCCGCGCGTCGCGGGCGGCGTCCTCGGCGGCGCGGGCGCGCAGTTCGGCGTCGCGGGTGCGCTCCTCCGCGGCCCGGTAGCGGGCCTCGGCCTCGTCGGTGGCCTCGCGGGCGGCGGCGGCCGACTCGTGCAGCCGGTGCTCGGCGCGGGCGAGCCGTTCCTCGGCGGCGCGGGCGCGCTGCTCGGCGACGTGGGCGCGCTCCTCGGCGACGGCCGCCCGGGTGGTGGCCCGGGCCCGGCCGCGGGCCAGCACGCCCGCCGTCGCGGCGGCCAGCACCGTGGTGATCAGCGCGATCAGCGCGATCTGCGTCATGGGTGTCCTCGGGGGGTTTCCTGCTGGCTGGCTGGTGGCGGGCCGGGCCCGGTCAGTCCCGGTAACCGATGTCGGGGAAGAGCCGCCGGGCGCGGACCGAGTCCTCGGCGATCTCGCGCGCGACGAGGGCGACCTGAGTCATGGCCTCCAGGACGTTCGGCGCCTCGCCGCCGTCCAGGTGCCGGTACTCGGCCGCGACGGTGAGCACCAGCCGCTCGGGCAGGCCGAGTTCGGGGTGGCGCTGCTCGGCGATCACCCGGCGGGCGGCGTCCAGCGCGGGGATGCCGGCGGTGTGCAGCGCGTGGGTGCGCTCGCGGACGTACGCGAGGTAGGCGATGTGGGCGCGGACGCCGTCGCGGTCGAGCACCGGGCCGTGGCCGGGGACGACGGTCTCGGCGCCGGTGTCGAGGATCCGCTCGCACGCGGCGACGATGTTCTCCAGCGGGCCGGCCCAGTGCGAGGGGTGGTCGCCGGGCTGCTCGGCGGTCGACCCGAAGATGACGTCGCCGGCGAACACCGTGCGCCGGTGCGGCAGGTGGACGATCAGGTCGCCGCCGGTGTGGGCCGAGGGCAGGGCGGTGACGTGCACGGGGTGCTCGCCCACCGTGAGTTCGAGCTCGCCGGTGAAGACGGTGTCCGGGCGCACCGGCTCGGTCTGCGACCAGTCGAAGCCGCCGAAGTGCTCGCGCAGGTAGCCGCCGAGCGGGGAGTCCGGGTCGCCGCCCGCGACGAGCGCGTGCTGCTGCTGCGGGGTGGGCTCGTAGTGGATGTGCTCCAGGGCCTCGCGGGTGGAGATCACCTCGGCGTCCGGGACGACGCCGGCGCCCCAGAGGTGGTCGCCGTTGGCGTGCGTGACGATCACCCGGTCGACGGTGACGCCGTCGGCCAGCACCCGGCGGCTCGCGGCGAGGAACTCCGAGGCCAGCGCCGGGTCGTAGGGGGTGTCGATCCAGAGCGCGGTCTTCCGGGAGGTCAGCAGCCCGCAGTTCGCCAGTCCCCAGCCCCGCTTCGGGGGAAGCCACACGTGGAGGTCGTCGGCGATCGCGCTCAGGGAGGCACGGTTGATCGTCATGTGCGCGATTATGCCGACGATGTGTCAGGAGCGGGGCAAAACCTGTGCGATCGCCGCGAGTTCGTGCCCCAGACGCTCCCGAACCGTCCGGATTCGTGCCATCTGGTCGAGACCAATCGTCTCACTCGGCGGGACGGTACGTGGACACCGCGAACTGCCGCGGCCCACGCAGCCCGGCGGTCAGGGCAACTTCGTCAGGGCAGCCACGTCAGGGCAGCTGTGTCAGGGCAGCCGCGTCAGGGCAGCGGCAGGATCCGGCACACCTCGACCGTCACGTCCACCGTCTCCAGGCCGATCACCCGCCCCTCGACCGCGACGAATCCTTTCTCCCCCGAGCGGAACAGCGCCGCCAGCGGCGACTTCCGGCCCGCCCCCGCGAGCGCCTCCACCGCCATCGCGGAGCCGAACGCGAACACCCCGCACAGCACGACGCACGGCGCGTGCCGGGGCGTTCGGGTCACGAAGATGAAGCCGTGGTCCCGGATCAGCTCGTCGGACGCGTTGTACAGCGCCTCGAAGGTCATCCCGCCCCACCGGGCCCGCGCCGCCTGCGGGTACTCGATGCGGAAGTCCGGGAACACCGCGCCCAGCACGCCCTCGGTGTACGGGTTCACGCTCGGGCCGCCGATCGAGAAGGTCGGCATCCGCGGATCCTGCGCGCCGGCCGCGACCAGCTCGATCGTCGCCTTCCGGTTGACCTTGCGGAGCAGGTCGATCAGCTGGGCGATCGCCCTCGCCTCCGCCATCGGCATGAACAGCACGTTCTTCGGCGCCCGGGCGGTCAGCCGCAGGCCGTCCCGGGCGAAGGCGAACTCCGCGGCCTCGATGCTCGGGGTGATGATCTGGACCCGGCTGTACGGCGCGAGCAGCGCCCGGAGGAAGCCGTACCGCAGGAACAGCCGGGTACGGGCGAGGGAGCGGGCCGCGAGGAAACCGATCACGGCCGGGACCGATGCGATCAGCACTTGGAGCAGGATCTCCATTTGATCCCCCGGAGGAAGACTCGACCACGAACTGTGCGCCCTGGTTAAGTCCCCTCCCGTGGCCGGAAATACCCCACTCGCGCCGATTCGGAGCGTCACGATCCGCGCACGGACGGTCACCCCAGGCGCTTGATCCCCTTGCGCTCCCCCGCGCAGCGCTGGTACCCCAGCCAGGCGTTGACCGCGAGCATCGGCGCGTTGGTCGTGTCGTTGCTGGTGTACGCGTGCCGGTAGCCCGCCGCCGCGGCGAGCCGCAGCGACTCCAGCTTGGCCAGCTTGCTCAGGCCGCGGCCGCGGAACTCCCGGCGGCAGGCGGTGAACGCGGACCAGTAGCGGTCCACCCCGTCGGTCTGCGCCAGGGTGAACGCCGCCGGTACGCCGTCCACCACGGCGACCACCGTCAGGGCCGGGTCCAGGTCGGGCCGGGCCCAGTCGCCCCGCAACCACTCCTCGTAGTCCAGGGCGTCCATCGTCACCTCGCCGGGTTCGTCCCGGATGGCCTCCGCCTCCACCAGGAACAGCGGGCGCGGATCGTCGGCCCAGTCGGTGGCCGGGCGCAGCTCGACGCCGGCCGGCCGCACCGGAGCCGGGGGCAGCGGCAGCGTCAGGTCCCGCTCGCCGAAGTGGGCCGCGCTCCCGAGCTCGTAGCCGCGGGCGGCCGCGAAGGCCAGCGAGTCGGGCTCCTCGTCCAGCCAGCTGTGCAGTTCGGTCACCCCGTGCGCGGCCAGGTGCCGTTCGGCCGCGGCCAGCAGCGCGGTCGCCGCGCCGCGCCGGCGGAACTCCGGCAGCACGCTGCCGTTGGCGTGGCCGAGGCCGGTGGCCGACGTACCGAGGGTGAGCCCGCAGCGCACCGCTCCGACCACCCGGCCGTCCAACTCGGCGACGATGGTGCGGAAGTGCTCGTCGGGGTTCTGCCGGGCGTTCGCCCAGAGCAGGGCCTCGGCGGTCCACACCAGGTGCTCGCGCCCGGCCCGGTGGGCGGCCGCCACCGCCTCGGCGTCGGCGGGGCGGAAGTCTCGGATCATCGGTTCGTTCGAAGTCATGGGTTCGCACGCTATCCGCGGCTCCCGTCCCACGCCTCCGGATTTTCCGCGCGCAGGCCACCCCACCTGCGCGAAGGGATCGGATCGGGGGTTGGAGTCCCTCGTCGACAAGCTCAAATAATGCTCTGAGAAGACCGGGTGGGGCTTGGCAGCCACCCCGCCCGGGGACATTCTCGGCAACACGGCCCACGGGCGGTCCCGGCGACGGCGCCCGCACCGCCCGACGGCCCCTCACCCCGGCCCTCCGAAGGGGGCGTACCGATGACTTCCCCTGCACTGAACCTGCCCGCACGGGCGGCCTCCGGCGACGGCGCCCCGGCCGGCCCGGCACCCGCGCCCCGGCTGGGCGTCGGCCTCGGCTGGCGCAGCGAGATCGACACCGTGGTGGAGCGTCAGCCCGGCCTGGACTGGGTCGAGGTCGTCGCGGAGAACGTCTGCGCCGGCCACCTGCCCGCCTCGCTGACGGTGCTGCGCGAGCGCGGCGTCACCGTCGTGCCGCACGGCGTCTCGCTCGGCCTCGGCGGCGCCGACCGGCCCGACCCCGAGCGCCTCGCCCGGCTCGCCGGGACGGCCGTCGCGCTGGACTCGCCGCTGGTCAGCGAGCACCTGGCGTTCGTCCGGGCCGGCGGCCTGGAGGCGGGCCACCTGCTGCCCGTCCCGTACTCGTGGGACGCGCTGCGGGTGATCGCCGAGAACGTGCGGATCGCCCAGGACCAGCTCCCGGTGCCGCTCGCGCTGGAGAACATCGCCGCCCAGCTGGCCTGGCCGGACGACGAGCTGACCGAGGGCCAGTTCCTCGCCGAGCTCGTCGAGCGCACCGGCGTACGGCTGCTGATCGACGTCGCCAACCTGCACACCAACCGGGTGAACCTCGGCGTCGACCCGGCCGCCGAACTCGACCGCCTGCCGCTGGAGTCCATCGCCTACGTGCACGTCGCGGGCGGCACGATGGTCGACGGCGTCTGGCACGACACCCACGCCCACCCCGTCACCGAACCGGTGCTGGAGGTGCTGGCCGAACTGTGCGCGCGGGTCGCACCACCCGGCGTCCTGCTCGAACGGGACGCCGCCTTCCCGCCGCCCAGCGAGCTGGCCGGTGAACTGGACGCCATCCGCCGGGTGCTGGAGGGGAGCATCCGACCATGACCGAACGCCTCGCAGCCGACCTCACCACGGCACGGCAGGAGCTCGCACGGCGTCAGGAGGAACTGCTGGCCGCCCTGGTGGCCGGCGGACCCGTCCCGCCGGGCTTCGACCCGGCGCAGGTCCGCGCCCAGTCCACCGGCCTCGCCGCCAAGCGGCGGGACACCGTCGCCCGCGTCGCGCCCGAGCTGCCCCGGCAGCTCGGCCCGCGGTACGGGCCGCTCTTCCTCGCCTACGCCCGCACCCACCCGCAGACCGCCGGATACCGGGCCGACGCCCGGGCCTTCGCCGCGTGGGCGCTCACCCACGCGCGCCCGCTGGCCGCCGACTGCCGCCGCGCCCTGGAGCAGTGGCTGCACCCGGCACCCGCCCGTCCACCGGGACCGCTGGCCCGCCTGCGCCGGGCCCTGCGGCGCCGGTAACACTCTTCACTCTCGGGGGAATCAGCCCATGTGGGACAACAGCTTCTTCATCGTTCCCGCCATCCTCGTGGTGGCCGCCGTCCTGTACGTGGACCACACCGGGCGGCGCGTCCGGCACGTCCCGCACCCGAAGGGCCTGCCCGGCGGCGGCCTCCCGCTGCTGAGCGCCGCGTTCCTGGCCGGCGGCCCGGGCCGGGTCTTCGACACCGCGCTCGTCCGGATGCACCTGGCCGAGCGCGCGGTGGTCAGCCGCGGCGGCACCGTCACCCTCACCCACGACCGGCCGTACGACGCCGTCGACGAGGCGATCATGACGGCCGTCGGCCCGACCGGCAGCCGCGACCTCGGACCGCTGCGCGCGGACGTGATGCGCTCCCCCGCCGTCCAGGCCCTCGGCGACGAGCTCGCCGACCGCGGCCTGCTGCGCCACCCCGACCGGCTGAAGGACGCCCGCAAGGCCCGCCGGCTGCTGTGGCTCGCGGTGGGCGCCGTGGTGCTCTTCTCCGTGCTCTCCTTCGTGCTCGCCGGCCTGGACGACGGGCGCGGCGACCGGCCGGCCGTGTGGGTCCCGGTGGTCCTGCTGGCACTCGGCCTGGTCACCCTGTTCGCCTCCCGCCCGGCCAAGGGCCGAATCACCCCGGCCGGGCAGCGCCAGCTCTCGCTCATGGACACCGGCAAGCCGTGGACGCCCGGCTCCGGCCTGTACCCGCGCGCGACCGGCGGCGAGGTGCTCGGCGCGCTCGCGCTCGGCGGGCTGGCCGTCGCGGGGGCGGAGCTGGCGAACGAGGAGCTCCAGGAGGCGATGATCGGCGCGGCGGCCCAGCAGGCGGTGGCGCAGCAGGCGGCGGCCCGGGGGGCGTTCGGCGGGTCGTCGGGCTCGGGGTCCTCCTGCTCGGCCTCGTACGCGTCCGACTCGTCGGGCTCGTCCGGCTCGTCGTCGTGCGGCGGCGCGGTGTCCTGGTGCGGCGGCTCCTCGGACACCGGGACGTCCTCCGGGTGCGGGTCGTCGAGCGGCGGATCGTCGTCCTCGCACAGCTGCGGTTCCTCGTCCTCCCACAGCTGCGGGTCGTCCTCCTCGCACAGCTGCGGCTCGTCCCACAGCTGCGGGTCCTCGTCCAGCTGCGGCTCCAGCTGCGGGTCGAGTTGCGGGTCCAGCTGCGGGTCCTGACGTCACAGTTCGGTATCGCGCCACCGGAAGCCGTTCCCCGGGTCGTCGGCGGCGGCATACAACGGGGCCATGTGGTTGCTGTTCCTCATACCGGCGTGCGTGGCCGCGGTGCTCTCCTGCCTCCGGCTCGTCCGGATGACCGCCACCGCCGACGCCCTCGCCGGGCCGGACGGGCTGCGCCCGCCGGAGGCCGTCGGGATCGGGCTCTACGAGACGGCGTACCTGGCCGGCGGCCCGGACCGGGTCGTCGAGCTCGCCCTCGTCCTGATGGCCGGCCGCGGCCGGCTGCACCTCGCCCACACCGGCTGGACCACCGTCGTGGACCCCAAGGGCCGCAGCCGGCTGGAGCGGGCGGTCATCGCCACCGTCGGCCCGGACGGCCAGTGCCGCACCGACGGGCTGCGCCGGGCGATGGGCGAGCACCCGACCGTGCTGGAGATCGGCTCCCGGCTCTCGCTGGCCGGGCTGGCCACCCCGGCGCTGATCCAGCGCAACACCGTCGTCGTGGTCCGCCAGGTGCGGCACGCGCTGCTGCTGAGCCTCGCCCTGCTCGCCGCCGCCCTCGCCGTCGGGTCCTTCACCGACGGCGACGCCCTCGCCGCGCTCGCCTGGTTCTCGCTGCCGCTGGTGCTCACCTCCGGCACCCTGCTGATGGCCCGGGTCGACGTCTACCCGTACACCCGCTGGGCCTCCCCGATCGGCCAGGAGGTCCTGCGCGAGGTGCGCCCGGCCCGCCAGCACGGCCTCGGGGACGACGAGGAGCGCGAACTCCTCACCGCCGTCGCCATGAACGGCCCCGCCGCCCTCGCCGACCCCCGCCTGCGCGCGGCCCTGCGCCCCCACCGCACGTGACGTGCGACGAGGGAGGGGCCCGCCGCAGCGGACCCCTCCCTCGTCGAGCGCCCGGTCAGACCAGGCCGTTGAGCAGCTCGCTGACCGGCTTGCGGCGGCCGGTGAAGAACGGCACCTCCTCGCGCACGTGCAGGCGCGCGCGGGACGGGCGCAGGTCGCGCATCAGGTCGACGATGCGGTGCAGCTCGTCCGCCTCGAAGGCGAGCAGCCACTCGTAGTCGCCGAGGGCGAACGAGGCGACCGTGTTGGCCCGGACGTCCGGGTAGCCGCGGGCCATCTGGCCGTGCTCGGCGAGCATCGCGCGCCGCTCGGCGTCCGGCAGCAGGTACCACTCGTAGGAGCGGACGAACGGGTACACGCAGACGTAGTCGCGCGGGCGCTCGTCGGCGAGGAACGCCGGGATGTGCGACTTGTTGAACTCGGCCGGGCGGTGCAGCGCCATGTTCGACCAGACCGGCTCCAGCTGACGGCCGAGACCGGTGCGGCGGAAGCGGTTGTACGCCTCCTGCAGGTCGTCCGAGTCGGCGGCGTGCCACCAGACCAGGATGTCGGCGTCCGCGCGCAGACCGGACACGTCGTACGTGCCGCGCACGGTCACGTCCTTCGCGGCCAGCTGGGCGAACAGCTCGTCCACCTCGGCGGCCAGGGCGGTGCGGTCCTCGGGCAGGGCGCCCTTGAGCTTGAACACCGACCACATCGTGTAGCGGATGACCTGGTTCAGGTCGCGCGCCTTCTTCTTCTCGGGCTGCTGCTCCGGCTGCCGCTCAACGGTCTCAGTCATGCGCCCATTGTCCTCTCCGTGGAACCTTCCCCGGTCTCCGGGGTCAACAGTCTGTCGAGCGCCGCCACGGCCGTGGCCGCGGAGGCGATGCACGCCGGGATCCCCACGCCGTCGTACGCGGCACCGCACAGCGCCAGGCCGCCGGCCCCGGCCACCGCGGCCCGGACCCGGGCGACCCGGTCCAGGTGGCCCACCGGGTACTGCGGCAGGCCGGCCTCGAAGCGCGAGACGGCGGTGTCGTACGGGCGCGCGGTGAGCCCGATCGCCTCGCCGAGGTCGGCGAGCGAGAGCGCCACCAGCTCCTCGTCCGCCAGCTCCAGCGCCTGCTCCTCGCGGTGCCGGCCCAGCGAGGTGCGCAGCAGGAACGCGTCGGGGGCCGAACGCTCCAGCCAGCCCCACTTGTTGGACGAGAAGGTCGACGCCTTGATCCGCCGCCCGTCCACCGGCGGCACCAGGAACCCGCTGCCGGACGGCACCTCGGCCAGGTCGGCCCGGCGGAACGCCAGGGTGACGAGGGCCATACCCGCGTACTCGACGGTGTCCAGCTCGGCCGCCGCCGCGGGCACCTCCGTGCGCAGCAGCCGGGCCGCGGCGGGTGCCGGGACGGCCAGCACGACGGCGTCCGCGGCGAGCACCTCGCCGCCGGCCACGACGCGCCAGCCCCCGGGGGTGCGGCGCAGCTCGTCGACGGCGGTGTCGGTGCGGAGGTCCACGCCCGCCTTCGCGCAGGCCGCGGCGACGGCCTCCGGGAGGGTGCCGAGGCCCCCCTGCAGCCCCTGGAAGACGGGAGTGCCGACGGTCTGGGGCCGGGAGGCGAGCTCGTGCACCCCCTCGACGAGCGACCCGCCGCCGCGGGCGATCGACAGCAGCTGCGGCACGGCGGCGCGCAGCGAGATCTCGTCCGCGTGGCCGGCGTAGACGCCGCCCAGCAGCGGCTCGACGAGCCGGTCCACCACCTCGCGGCCGAGCCGGTCGGCGACGTACCGGCCGATCGCGACGTCGTCGCCGACCTCGGTGGCGCCCTCGTGCCGCGCCCGCTCCAGCCCGTCGGCGGACAGCACCTGCGACGCGGCCAGCGCCGCCAGGTCCCCGGGGACGCCCATGACCTGCCCGCCCGGCAGCGGGCGCAGCGCGCCCCTGGTCCAGATGGCGGCCTTCGCGGTGGTCGGCGGCTCCAGCGCCTCCGCCAGCCCGACGGCCCGCGCGAGCTCGACCGCCTCCGGCCGCCGCGCCAGCATCGACTCGGCCCCGAGGTCCACCCGCACCCCGCCGACCTCGCCCCCGCGCAGCTTCCCCCCGAGCCGCCCCGAAGCCTCGACCAACGTCACCCGGGCCCGCGCCGGTCCCCCACCGGCCGCCCCACTGAGGAACGCGGCCGCGGCCAGCCCCGCGATCCCGCCACCGATGACGACGACATGTGCATCCGACATGCCTCGCAGTCTCGCAGGTCCTTACACGGATGCCTCAATCCCCTGCACGCTTCGCGCCGCGCGGCACCAGCGCGTCGAGGTCGATCGTCAGCGGGAACGGCACCGGCCGCTCCAGGGTGCCCCGGAAGATCCCCGCGGGTGCGTAGGAGGAGGTCACCGGCTCCAGCTCGAATGCGTGCACGACGGGCAGGCCGTCCTCATCCTCGACGATCCAGTAGTGGGGGATGCCCGCCTCGGCGTACTTGCGGACCTTGACCGTGCGGTCCCGGTGCGCGGACTCCGGGGAGACGACCTCGACGACGAGCAGCACGTCGGCCGGGGCGTACCAGGTGCGGTCGGGGTCGTACTCGGCCGTGGCGACGACGATGTCCGGCTCCGGTCGGTTGCGCCGGTCGAGCTTGATCGTCATCTCGCCCTCGGCCAGCGCCCCGTCCGGCACCGCCCCCTCCAGCGCCGCGGTCAGCCGCCGCACGACCCGGCTGTGCCACGAGCGCTGGGGAGACATCATGAGGACCAGTGCTCCGTCGATCAGTTCGGTGTGCCGCGGCGCCTGCGGCAGGTGGTCGAGGTCATCGGCGAACCAGCCCTCGAGTCTGGGCGGGTAAATCCAATCCGGCAGCTCGCTCATGCTCCCAAGATAGCGAGTCCCGTCCGCGTCCGAGCTGTGATGGAGTTGCGATCTCCCGGTGGGGTCCGTTCGTGCTCGCTTTTCGTCCAATGGGGAGACCTGACAACGGACTTGGGGAGAGGCCCGATGATGGCGAGACGAGCGGGGGCGGTGGCCGTGCTGGCTGCCGTGGTGGTGTTGGGGGCCGGCTGCAGTGCGGCCGACGGTGGGAGGCAGGGGTCGGCCGCGGCGCCCGCGGCCAAGGCGCCTGCCGCCGCTGCCGCGCCCAGTGCGGCGCCGACCGCCCAGGCGCCCGCGGGCAGCGCGGCTAACGGTGCGGCGAACGGTGCGGCGAGTGCCGCGCCGGTGGCGGACAACCGGCTGATCGCGTACACGGCGCAGCTGTCGCTGCGCACCAAGGACGTCGGCCAACTGCTCGCCAAGGCGCGGGAGATGGCCGGCTCCGCGGGCGGCTACGTCGGCGGTGAGTCGATAGCCGGGGGCGGTGACGGCGACGCGGGCGGCCAGCTCACGCTGAGGGTGCCGTCGGCGGCGTTCCAGCAGACGCTGGACCAGCTGGCCGGGCTCGGCGAGGTGGTGTCCCGCAAGAGCCAGGCGGACGATCTGACCCAGCAGGTCGCGGACGTGGCGAGCCGGGTGCAGTCGCAGCAGGCGAGCGTGGAGCGGGTGCGGGCGCTGATGGCGCAGGCGAAGTCGCTGAGCGAGGTCACCGCGCTGGAGGCGGAGCTGAGCCGCCGGGAGTCGGACCTGGAGTCGCTGCAGAAGCAGCAGAAGGAGCTGGCCGGCAAGACGTCGCTCTCGACGATCACCCTGGAGGTGCACCGCGAGGTGCCGCCGGCCCCCGCCCCGCCGCCGGCGCCGAAGGTGGAGGCGAAGGGCTTCTGGGCGTCGGCCGGTTCGGCTCTCGCCGGCGGCTGGCACGTACTGCTGACGATCCTGCGCGGGCTGGTCGTCGCCCTGGCCGCGGTGGCGCCGTTCCTGCTCGTGCTGGGTGTTCCGGCCGCGGTGGCGTACTGGTGGTGGCGCCGGTACCGCATGCCCGCCGCCGTCGCCGCTCCCGGCCCGACGGGAGAGGAGCAGGACTGAACGCACCGGTGGCAGGGCCCCTCGCCGGGAGGGGCCCTGCCACCGGGGGGTGTCAGCGCTCGCTGGCCTCGTGGACGAAGGCGACGAGGCGGCTGAGGGCGTCCGGGTCCATGCTGGGCAGGACGCCGTGGCCGAGGTTGAAGATGTGGCCGCTGGTGCCGAGCGCCTGGGCGGCGTGCAGGACCTCACGGGCCTTGGTCTCGACGACCTTGGTGGGGGCGAACAGCACGGCCGGGTCGAGGTTGCCCTGCAGGCCCTTGCCCGGGCCGACCCGCTCGGCGGCGACGTTCAGCGGCACCCGCCAGTCGACGCCGACGATGTCCGCGCCGGCCTGGCCCATCAGGCCGAGCAGCTCGCCGGTGCCGACGCCGAAGTGGATCCGGGGCACGCCGTAGTGGGCGACGGAGTCGAAGACCTTGGCGCTGGACGGCATGACCGAGCGGCGGTAGTCGTCGGGGGCGAGCGAGCCGACCCAGGAGTCGAACAGCTGGACCGCCGAGGCGCCGGCCTCGATCTGCACCTTCAGGAAGGCGGAGGTGATGTCGGCGAGCCGGTCGACGAGGGCGGCCCACAGCTCCGGCTGCCCGTACATCATGGCCTTGGTGTTCTCGTGGTTCTTGGACGGACCGCCCTCGACCAGGTAGCTGGCGAGCGTGTACGGGGCGCCGGCGAAGCCGATCAGCGGGGTGGCGCCGAGCTCCTCGACGAGCATGCCGACGGCCTCGGTGATGTAGGGGACGTCGTCCGGCTCCAGCGGGCGCAGCCGCTTGAGGTCCTCGGCGGTGCGGATCGGGTCGGCGATGACCGGCCCGACGTTCGGCTTGATCTCGACGTCGATGCCGACCGCCTTGAGCGGCACCACGATGTCGCTGAAGAAGATCGCGGCGTCCACCTTGTGCCGGCGCACCGGCTGCAGGGTGATCTCCTTGACCAGCTCGGGCCGCATGCAGGACTCCAGCATGGGGATGCCCTCGCGGACCTTCAGGTACTCGGGCAGCGAGCGGCCGGCCTGGCGCATGAACCACACCGGGGTGTGCGGCACCGGCTCGTGCCGGCAGGCGCGCAGGAACGCGGAGTCGTGCGCGGCGCCGCGGCGCGCGGGGATGGTCCGGCCGTCGGGGGCGGCCGCCGTGGTGTCTGCCGTTGTCTCGCTCACGGTGCAAATCTTCGCACGCGCCCCGGACCGCCCTCCCCGGCCGGTCTCGTCGGTTCCTCCAAGATCTGGCCGGGTTTGCCGTTCCGGCACGCCGCTCGGACGGAAGTTGCGGCGATAACCCGCGTCTTCGACCTAGTCTTCGGGGCATGGCAGCGGTCGGCGGGCACCCCGCACAGGGTGGCGGAGCAGGTGGCGGAACTGGTCGGGAGGGCGTGCCGAGCGAGTTCCGGGCCGCCGTGGCGGCGTTCGACGGGGCGCGGCTGCGGCCCGAGGTCCAGCTGTCCCCCGCGCCGGCCCCGCGCCGGCTGGCCCCGCACGCGTTCGCGGTGACCGCCTCGGTCGAGGTGGACGGCGACGAGCTGGCGGACGGCCGGCTGGTGCTGCTGTACGACCCGGCCGGGCAGGAGGCCTGGAACGGGGAGTTCCGGGTGGTGACGATGACCCGGGCCGAGCTGGAGCCGGAGATGGCCGGCGACCCGATGCTGTCCGAGGTCGGCTGGGCCTGGCTGCTGGACGCGCTGCAGGCGCACGGCGCCGGGTACGCGGAGCCGTCCGGCACGGTGACCAGGTGCGCCTCGCAGTACTTCGGCGCGCTCGCGGACCGCCCTTCCTCCACCGAGATCGAGATCCGGGCCTCCTGGACTCCGGCCGACGGCCGCTTCGAGCGGCACCTGGCCGCCTGGGGGGAGCTGCTGTGCACCAGCGCGGGCCTGCCGCCGGTCGCCCCGGCCCCGCAGGCGCCCGCCGACGTCCCGTCACTCGGTGGAGTGGTCCCGATGCCCGCCCGGCGGCGTCCGCGCTCGCACTGAGGAGTGGCGTCGGGCCCGCGCGGCACCGGTCGGCCCGACGCCACCCCCAGGGCTGACGGAGTGTGACTTCGGATCGGCTCTGCGTCAATTCACCGGTCGAAAGCGATCGCCACCGACCCAATCGGGGACGAATCCGATCGATTTTGTGCGAATACCAGGCATGTCGCATCAATCATTTGCGCGATTTGTCCGTATTGTTACTCACTAGATCGTGATCTTTCGCTAAAGCCGGGCACGGTAGCTGCCGAAGCAGACTGTGACCCTTTCCGAACGCGGAACACTCCGACCGCCCCCATCGGGGTTCCGTCCGCCACTCCCCGCAGGAGGCCTGGTGTCGGTCCTTCTTGAGCACCCCGCAAACGTGGTCGCCTACCGCCCGACCAAGCCCACCGCCATGGTGGTCATCGCCGATCCGCGCGTCCGAAACACCGTCACCCGCCACCTGTGGGCGCTCGGCGTCCGCGACGTGATCGAGGTGTCCTCGATCGCCGAGGCCCGCCCCCGGGTCTCCACCCCGCGCGACATCTGCGTCGCCGACGTGCACCTGCCGGACGGCTCCGGGCTGACCATCCTGGCCGAGACCCGCGCCGCGGGCTGGCCCAACGGCCTCGCGCTCTCCGCCGCCGACGACATCGGCGCCGTCCGCAGCGCCCTGGCCGGCGGCGTCAAGGGATACGTCGTCACCGGCACCCGCACCAACGTCGCGATGCCCGGCCGCCCCGGCATGCCGCTGGGCGCCGCCGGACTGGCCGGGCGGATGCGCCGCCCCGGCATGCCGGGCGTGCCCGGTGCACCCGGAGCGCAGGGTGCCCCGGGCGCCCCCGGTGCGCCGGGCGCGCAGCCGACCGCCTACCGCGAGCTGTCCGGCCGCGAGGTCGAGGTGCTGCGGCTGGTGGCCGAGGGTCAGTCCAACAAGGCGATCGGCGTCGCGATGGGCCTGTCCGCACTGACCGTCAAGAGCCACCTGGCCCGCATCGCGCGCAAGCTCGGCACCGGCGACCGGGCCGGCATGGTCGCGGTGGCGCTGCGCACCGGGATCATCCACTGAGCCGATCGGGGCCGCGCCGTTGAACCGGAACACCGCGGCGGCTCGGGAGGAACGTTTCCTCCTGAGCCGCCGCGGCGTTCCCGGAGGTTCCGGTGGCATAGTCGGTGACCCGGTCTGACCAGTCCGACAACACTCCCGGCTCCGAGGTCCGTCGTACCCTTGGTGAGTGACCGACGCCGTAGCAGCCATCCCAGAAGAAGCAGCCCCGGTCCCGCTCCTTGAGCCCAAGGAGGGGATCCCGCCCGTCGTGGCGGACGAGGAGGCGCTGGCCGCCACCGTCGCCGCCTTCGCCGCGGGCACCGGACCGGTCGCGGTCGACGCCGAGCGGGCCTCCGGCTACCGCTACGGGCAGCGCGCGTACCTGATCCAGCTGCGCCGCGCGGGCGCCGGCACCGCGCTGATCGACCCGATCGCCTGCCCCGACCTCGGCGGGCTCGGCGCCGCCCTCGCGGACGCCGAATGGGTGGTGCACGCCGCCACCCAGGACCTGCCGTGCCTGGCCGAGGTCGGCATGAGACCGCGGCGGCTGTTCGACACCGAGCTGGCCGGACGGATCGCCGGCTTCGCCCGGGTCGGCCTCGGTCCGATGACCGAGAGCGTGCTCGGCCTGAGCCTGGCCAAGGAGCACTCGGCGGTCGACTGGTCCACCCGTCCGCTGCCCGAGCCGTGGCTGCGCTACGCCGCTCTGGACGTCGAGGTGCTGGTCGAGCTGCGGGACGCACTCGAACGGGAGCTGGACGCCCAGGGCAAGCTCGACTGGGCGCTGGAGGAGTTCGCCGCGATCGCCGCCGCGCCCCGTCCGGCCCCGCGCACCGACCCGTGGCGGCGCACCTCGCAGCTGCACAAGGTCCGCCGGCGCCGCCAGCTGGCCGTGGTGCGCGAACTGTGGCTGGCCCGCGACCGGATGGCGCAGGACCGCGACGTCTCGCCGGGCCGGGTCCTGTCGGACGCCGCGATCGTCAACGCCGCGCTGGCCATGCCGCTGAACATCGCCGCGCTCCAGGCCGTCCAGGGCTTCGGGCCGCGGGTGCACCGGCGCCAGCTGGAGCAGTGGCTGGCCGCCGTGCAGCGCGGCCGGGAGGTGCCGGAGAACCAGCTGCCGCCGGCCGCCGCGCCGCACGACGGGCCGCCGCCGCCGCGCGCCTGGGCCGAGAAGGACCCGGTCGCCGCCGCCCGGCTGTCCGGCGCCCGCAGCGCCGTCAGCGAGCTGGCCGAGAAGCACAACCTGCCCGCCGAGAACCTGATCACCCCGGACCTGGTCCGCCGGGTGTCCTGGGAACCGCCGGCCGACCCGGGCGCCGCCGGGGTGGCCGCCGCGCTGCGCGGCCTCGGGGCCCGGCAGTGGCAGGTCGACCTGGTCGCCCCGGTGGTGGCCGCCGCGTTCGCCGCGGCGGCGGCCGCCGAGGACTGACCCCGGGCGCGGGCCCGGCCTCGCGCGCCGGCCGAAGGGGACGCCGTCCGGACGGACGGCGTCCCCTTCGGCGCGTCCGGAGCCGCCGCCGGGGAGCGGTCCTGGTCGACGTGTCGCGGGACACACCGGGTGAACCCTCCGAGGGGCCTGGGCAGGTTGGTTACCGACCGGTAGCATGGCGGTGAAGCGGCGCCGCTCGGGTCTTCGCCGGCGGCAGCCTGCCCACCTCAAATGTTGGTCCCTGGGAGGAGAGCCCCCGTGCCTCGTACCGCGAGGGACGTCGTCTTCGTCGATGGCGTCCGCACCCCGTTCGGCAAGGCCGGCCCGAAGGGCATCTACCACGAGACGCGCGCCGACGACCTGGTCGTCAAGTGCATCCGGGAGCTCGTGCGCCGTAACCCGAACCTGCCCGTCGAGCGCATCGACGAGGTCGCCATCGCGGCCACCACGCAGATCGGCGACCAGGGTCTGACCATCGGCCGCACCGCCGCCCTGCTGTCCGGCCTGCCCAAGTCCGTGCCCGGCTACGCGATCGACCGCATGTGCGCCGGTGCGCTGACCGCCGTCACCACCACGGCCGGCGGCATCGCCTTCGGCGCCTACGACATCGTCGTGGCCGGTGGCGTCGAGCACATGGGCCGCCACCCGATGGGCGAGGGCGTCGACCCGAACCCGCGCTTCGTCTCCGAGAAGCTGGTCGACGAGTCCGCCCTGTTCATGGGCATGACCGCGGAGAACCTGCACGACCGCTTCCCGCACATCACCAAGGAGCGCTGCGACGCCTACGCCGTGCGCTCCCAGGAGAAGGCCGCCAAGGCGTACGCCAACGGCGACATCCAGCCCGACCTGGTGCCGATCACGATCCGCAACACCAACCCCGAGGTCGGCGAGACCGGCTGGGGCCTGGCCACCGTGGACGAGCCGATGCGCCCGGGCACCACGATGGAGTCGCTGGCCGGCCTGAAGACCCCGTTCCGTCCGCACGGCAACATCACCGCGGGCAACTCGGCCGGTCTGAACGACGGTGCCACCGCCTCGCTGCTGGCCGCCGAGGACGTCGCCGAGGAGCTCGGCCTCCCGGTCAAGATGCGCCTGGTCTCCTACGCCTTCGCCGGCGTCGAGCCCGAGGTCATGGGCATCGGCCCGGTCCCGGCCACCGAGAAGGCGCTGGCCAAGGCCGGCCTCACCATCGACGACATCCAGGCCTTCGAGGTCAACGAGGCCTTCGCCGTCCAGGTGCTGTCCTTCCTCGACCACTACGGCATCGCGGACGACGACGAGCGGGTCAACCCGTTCGGCGGCGCGATCGCCTTCGGCCACCCGCTGGCCTCCTCCGGCGTCCGCCTGATGAACCAGCTGGCCCGCCGCTTCGAGCAGCGCCCGGACGTCCGCTACGGCCTCACCACGATGTGCATCGGCTTCGGCATGGGCGGCACCGTCATCTGGGAGAACCCGCATTGGAGCGGAGCGGAAAAGTCGTCTCAGGTCGAGGGTGGTAAGTGAGCATGAGCAACACCACTGAGCTGCTCCAGCAGGGCGCCGAGCTGTTCCCGGGCGAGGTCGTCACGACCGCGCACGTGCGCCACCTGGACCTGCCGCTGCAGGCCGGCAAGCTGGCCCTCATCACCCTGGACAACGGCTTCGACCACACCAAGCCGACCACCTTCGGCCCCGGCTCGCTGCTGAAGCTGAGCGAGGCGCTGGACCAGGTCGAGACCGAGGCCGCCGAGGGCACCATCGTCGGCGCCGCGATCACCGGCAAGCCGTTCATCTTCGCCGTCGGCGCCGACCTCAAGGGCGTCGAGCTGCTCAAGGAGCACGCGGACGCGCTCGCCATCGGCAAGGGCGGCCACGAGGTCTTCAAGCGGATCGCCGCGCTGCCCGTCCCCACCTTCGCCTTCTACAACGGCGCGGCGATGGGCGGCGGCGTCGAGGTCGGCCTGCACTGCGACTACCGCACCGTGTCGGCGGGCGTCCCGGCGTTCTCGCTGCCCGAGGTCTTCCTCGGCCTCGTCCCCGGCTGGGGCGGCTGCACCATCCTGCCGAACCTGATCGGCCCCGCGAAGGCCGTCAAGGTCATCATCGAGAACTCGATGGCGCAGAACAAGCAGCTCAAGGGCAAGGACGTGTTCGAGCTGGGGATCGCCGACGCGATCTTCGAGCCGGCCGACTTCCTGGAGCAGTCGCTGCTGTGGGCGGCCAAGGTCCTCAAGGGCGACGTGGCCGTCGAGCGCGAGGCGATCGACCGCGGCAAGGCCTGGGACGACGCCGTCGCCTGGGGCCGCCTGGTCGCCGACGCCAAGGTGCACGGCGCGGCCCCGGCCGCCTACCGGGCGCTGGACATCATCGCCCAGGTCAAGGACCAGGACCTGCAGGCCGGCTTCGACGCCGAGGACGCCGCCCTGGCCGACCTGATCATGGGCGGCGAGCTGCGCAGCGGCATCTACGCCTTCAACCTGGTGCAGCGCCGGGCCAAGCGCCCGGTCGGCGCGCCGGACAAGTCGCTGGCCCGCCCGGTCTCCAAGGTCGGCGTCGTCGGCGCCGGTCTGATGGCCTCGCAGCTGGCGCTGCTGTTCGCCCGCCGTCTGGAGGTGCCGGTGGTCCTCACCGACATCGACCAGGAGCGCGTCGACAAGGGCGTCGGCTACGTCCACGCCGAGATCGACAAGCTGCTCGGCAAGGGCCGCATCGGCCAGGACAAGGCCAACCGCCTCAAGGGCCTGGTCACCGGCTCGCTCGACAAGGCCGCCGCCTTCGGCGACGCGGACTTCGTCATCGAGGCCGTGTTCGAGGAGATGGGCGTCAAGCAGACCGTCTTCGCGGACCTGGAGAACGTGGTCTCGCCGACCTGCGTGCTGGCGACCAACACCTCCTCGCTGTCGGTCACCGAGATGGCCTCGAAGCTGAAGCACCCCGAGCGGGTCGTCGGCTTCCACTTCTTCAACCCGGTCGCGATCCTGCCGCTGCTGGAGATCGTCCGCGGCGAGCGGACCGACGACGCCTCGCTGGCCACCGCCTTCGCGGTGTCGAAGAAGCTGAAGAAGACCTCGGTCCTGTGCAAGGACGCCCCGGCGTTCGTGGTGAACCGGATCCTGACCCGCTTCATGGGCGAGATCCAGAGCATCATCGACGAGGGCACCCCGATCGCCAGCGTCGAGAAGGCCGTCGAGCCGCTCGGCCTGCCGATGTCCCCGATCATGCTCCTGGAGCTGGTCGGCCCGGCCATCGCGCTGCACGTCTCGGAGACCCTGCACGGCGCCTTCCCGGAGCGGTTCTCCGTCTCCGAGAACCTCGGCAAGGTGGTCAAGGCCGGCAAGCGAGGCTTCTACACCTGGGTGGACGGCAAGCAGGTCCTCGACCCCGAGGTGCTGGAGCTGCTGGCCTTCGGCGACTCGGTGCTCACCGAGGAGCAGGTCCTCAGCCGTGCCCTGGAGGCCGTGGCGCAGGAGATCGGCCTGATGCTGGAGGAGGGTGTCGTCGCCGAGGCGCAGGACATCGACCTCTGCATGATCACCGGTGCCGGCTGGCCCTTCCACCTGGGCGGGATCACCCCGTACCTGGACCGTGAGGGCGTCTCGGAGCGGGTGAACGGCAAGCGGTTCCTCGCCCCCGGCGTGGCCTCGGTGCCCGCGTAAGGCGTAGCCCGTACGAACGGCGGAGCCCCGGTGACCTGGACGGTCACCGGGGCTCCTTCGTGCGTTCCCCCGGCCTGTCGGGCCGGGCGTGGTGTCAGTGCTTGAGGCGGTAGAAGACGGTGTCGCCGATGACGCCGATCATCTCGTAGTGGGTGTCCAGCAGGTTCTCGATCCTGGGGACCATCACGGGCTGGTAGGGGGCGATGCCGGAGTCGTCGACGAAGACCTCGGGCAGGCCGTTGGCCAGCTCCTTGTCGAAGGTCTGCCAGGCGTTGGAGACGCTGAACTGCTCGCCGACGTTCTGGCTGCCGTCCTTGCCGCCGCTGTAGTTGGTGAGGAAGCCGGCGGTCAGGTAGCGGGTGGCGGGCTTGCGGTCGGCCAGCCAGTACAGCTCGGGGTGCATGCCCCAGACCAGCACGGTGTCCTTCGGGGTGGTCTGGGCGGCCACCGCGGTGGCGACCTCGGTGGTGCGGCTGAGCCGCTCCCCCGGCCAGGCCAGGGCGAGGCCCCAGAAGACGGTGGAGGCGACCGTCGTGTACACCAGGACGGGCTTCCAGCGGACCGCCGAGGTGGCCACCGCGCCGGTGCCCAGGAGCACCAGCGGTGGCATCAGCTGGAGGTAGTAGTGGCCGAAGAAGTGGAAGCCCACGCTGACCGCGACGACCGACGAGAGCAGCCACACCCACAGGTCGGCGGTGGAGCCGTGCTCCTCGCCGGCGACCGGCAGCGGGCGGTGGCGGTGCTTGAGCCACAGGCGCCGGCCCACCGGGAGCAGGAAGCCCAGGCCGGCGGCGACCAGGATGGCCGAGTTGCCGAGCGCGCGGCCGGTCATCTGCAGCCAGGCGCCGCCGAAGGAGGCGTAGTCCCCGCTGCCGGTGACCACCCAGAAGAGGAAGCCCTTGGGCTTGGTCAGGATGACCGCGACGAGCGCTATCGGCAGCGCGAAGCCGAAGCCGATCTTGAACAGGGCGGGCGGCCAGCGCACCCCGCGGCGGCGGGCGTCCTGGAGGAGCATCCACAGCACCGGGAGCAGCACCGCGCCGCCGGTCTGCTTGGTCAGCGAGCAGAGCGCGACCGCGATGCCGGCGGCCAGCCAGCGGCGGCGTTCGGCGTAGCGGAAGGCGGCCACCATGGCGGGCAGCATGAAGACCTCGAAGGTCGCCGCCTGGGTGTCCTCCGGGGAGAGCCCGATGGACACCAGCAGGTAGAGCAGCCCGGCGCCGGCGCCGGCCCGGTTGCCCCAGCGGCCGCGGGCGATGGAGGCCAGCAGGATCGCGGTGACCAGGTGGGCGACCACCGCGAGGGTGCGCAGCGGCCACAGCGAGGCGGAGCCGAAGACGGCGAAGCAGGCCTGGTAGAGCCAGGGCAGCAGCGGCGGCTTGCGGTCGACCACGGTGTCGTACAGGACCCCGCCGTCGGCCAGCATCCGGGCCTGGGTGGCCAGGAAGCCCTCGTCGGGGCTCCACACCGGCCGGGCGAAGGAGGGGATGTGGGTGGCGAGCGCCACCAGTGCCAGCACCGGCACCAGCCTGGTCCAGTACCCGGTGGTGACGTGGGTACGGACGCGCTCGGGCAGGCGCTGGGCCGGCCCGGCGAGGCGGGGGTGGGTGGGGGTGGTCGGCACCATCACAACCTACCGGGCGGGATCGGCGCGGGCAGCGCCGGTCCCGCCTTTCGGTGCGATTATCGGCTCGTCTTGTGACGAGCTGTTACAGAGTTGGGGCAAACGGCCCTGCGACGGGGCTCAGGCCTCGACGCGGGCCTCCGTGGCGGCCTTGTCCAGACCGGCCACCAGAGCGGTCACCTTGCGGGCGATGTCCGGGGCGTTGAGGCCGATCTCCGCCAGGATCTCGGCCCGGGTCGCGTGGTCCAGGAACTCCTGCGGGATGCCGAAGTCGCGCACCGGCAGGTCCACGTCGGCGTCGCGCAGCGCCTGCGCCACGGCGGCGCCGACGCCGCCCGCGCGGCCGTTGTCCTCGATCGTGACGACGGCGCGGTGCTCGGCGGCCAGGCCCGGCAGGGCCGGGTCGACCGGCTTGACCCAGCGCGGGTCCACCACGGTCGCGGTGATGCCCTGGGCGGCCAGCAGGTCGGCGACCTCCAGGCTGGTGCCGGCCATCGCGCCGACCGAGACGATCAGCACGTCGGCGCGGTGCGCCCCGGCGGACTCCTCCGCGGCGCGCAGCACGTCCATGCCGCCCACCCGGCCGACGGCGGCGACGGCCGGGCCGACGGTGCCCTTGGAGTAACGCACGACCGTCGGCGCGTCCTCGACCTCGACGGCCTCGCGCAACTGGGCGCGCAGCTGGTCGGCGTCGCGCGGGGCGGCCAGGCGCAGGGTCGGGACGACCTGCAGGATCGACATGTCCCACATGCCGTTGTGGGAGGCGCCGTCGCTGCCGGTGACGCCGGCCCGGTCGAGCACGAAGGTGACGCCCAGCTTGTGCAGGGCGACGTCCATCAGCACCTGGTCGAAGGCGCGGTTCAGGAAGGTCGCGTAGACGGCGACGACGGGGTGCAGCCCGCCGGTGGCCAGGCCGGCGGCGCTGGTGACGGCGTGCTGCTCGGCGATGCCGACGTCGAAGATCCGCTTCGGGAAGGCCTCCGCGAACGGGGCCAGGCCGACCGGGTGGAGCATGGCGGCGGTGATGCCGACCACGTCCTCGCGCTCGCGGCCGATCGCGACCATCTCCTCGGCGAAGACGGACGTCCAGTCCTTGCCCGCGCTCTTGATCGGCAGGCCGGTCTCCGGGTGGATCACGCCGACCGCGTGGAAGCGGTCCTCGTCGTTGTTCTCGGCGGCGTGGTAGCCGCGGCCCTTCTCGGTGAGGCAGTGGACGATCACCGGGCCGCCGAAGCCGCGCGCCTTGGTCAGCGCGGACTCCAGGGCGGTGAGGTCGTGGCCGTCGATCGGGCCGATGTACTTGAGGCCGAGGTCCTCGAACATGCCCTGCGGGGCGATGAAGTCCTTGAGGCCCTTCTTGGCGCCGTGCAGCGTCTCGAAGAGCTGCTGGCCGACCACCGGGGTGCGCTGGAGCGCGTCCTTGCCCCAGGACAGGAAGCGCTCGTAGCCCTGGGTGGTGCGCAGCGTGGAGAGGTGGTTGGCCATGCCGCCGATGGTCGGCGAGTAGGAGCGCTCGTTGTCGTTGACGACGATGACGACCGGGCGGTCCGTGGCGTCGGCGATGTTGTTGATCGCCTCCCAGGCCATGCCGCCGGTGAGGGCGCCGTCGCCGATGACCGCGACGACCGGGTCGCTGTTGCCCTTGAGCTGGTTGGCCTTGGCCAGGCCGTCGGCGTAGGAGAGCACGGTGGAGGCGTGCGAGTTCTCGATCACGTCGTGCTCGGACTCGGCGCGGGACGGGTAGCCCGACAGGCCGCCCTTCATCCGCAGCATCGAGAAGTCCTGGCGGCCGGTGAGCAGCTTGTGGACGTAGCTCTGGTGGCCGGTGTCGAAGAGGATGCGGTCGCGCGGGGAGTCGAAGACCCGGTGCAGCGCGATGGTGAGCTCCACCACGCCGAGGTTGGGGCCGAGGTGGCCGCCCGTCTTGGAGACCTCCGTCACCAGGAAGGTCCGGATCTCCTGCGCCAGTGCGGCCAGCTGTCCGGGCGTGAGCCGGTCGAGATCGCGCGGTCCCCGAATGCGGGTCAGCAGGGCCACCCGTTCCTCCTCGTTCAGTGTTCGCGGACCGCGGCCGGTCCGACGGGCGTCGCTGCCCGGTGTGCCGGTGCGCCTCGACGGTCCGCTGCGACGGTCGTGGTCGGTGCCGACCGGTCGAGTCTAATGTCCGCCTGCCGGACACCGAGCGGCGCGCCCGGTGCCACCGGCCGGCCATGGACGATCCCCGAGGTGACGGGGGTCCGGGCGGGAGCGGGTCGCGTCAATTCCGATTGACGGAGGCGGCGGCGAGGGCGCCCGACTCCCCCATCTCGCTCATGACGAGCGCCAGCGCGCCCAGCACCTCCGCGCGGCCGCCCAGGGTGCCCGGCACCACGGACAGCTGGCGGGCGGCGCTCGGGATCGCGTAGCGGGCGACCGAGTCCCGGATCGGGGCCAGCACCAGCTCACCGGCCTCGGCGAGGTCGCCGCCGAGGATCACCCGGCGCGGGTTGAGCAGGTTGCACAGGGTGGCGACGCCGGTGCCGATCTGCCGGCCCGCGTCGGCGATCACCCGGCGGCAGCCGAGGTCGCCCTGGTGGGCCAGCTCGACCACCCTGGGCAGGGTGAGGTCGGGGCCGAGGGTCGAGGAGAGCAGGGAGAGCAGGTAGCGGGAGCCGACGAAGGTCTCCAGGCAGCCGCGGTTGCCGCAGCGGCAGACCGGGCCCGCCTCGTCCAGCGTGATGTGCCCTATCTCACCGGCGGTGCCGCCCGGGCCGCGGTAGATCTGGCCGTTGACCACCAGGCCGGCGCCGACCCCGCTGGCGATCTTGATGTAGGCGAGGTCGCTCAGACCGCGGCCGGCGCCCCAGACCAGCTCGCCGAGCGCGCCGAGGTTGGCGTCGTTGTCGACGTGCACCGGCATGCCGAGCCGCTCGGCCAGCTCGCGGCCGGGGGCGATGCCCGTCCAGCCGGGCAGGATCGCGGTGGAGCCGAGTGCGCCGGTCTCCACGTCGATCGGGCCGGGCACGCCGAGGCCGACGCCGATCACCTTGTCCGGGCGGAAGCCGGCCTGCGCCAGGAGCCGATCGACCATGGCCTCGGCGCGGTCGAAGCCCTGGGCGGCGGAGACGTCGACGTCGATCGGGGCGCTCTCCTCGGCGAGCACCCGGTGCGCGAGGTTGCCGACCGCGACCCGCAGGTGGGTGTGGCCGAAATCGATGCCGACGACGATGCCGGCGTCGCCGCTGAGCGAGACGCTGCGGGCCCGGCGGCCGCCGGAGGAGGTGTCGGCGACGACGACGGTGCCGCTCTCCTTCAGTTCCCGCACGATGTTGGAGACGGTGGCCGCCGAGAGGCCGGTGCCGCGGGCGATCTCGGCCTGGGTCAGCGAGCCGGCCATCCGTACGGCCCGCAGCACGCGCTCCAGGTTCGCCCGGTGCAGCGATGACTGCGAGCCCGGTGTGTCCGTCGCCATGATCCACCATCCCAGAGGGGCGGGGACCCCTCCGCCGGGCGTCCCCTTCAACTCCTGAAGCCTACGGCTCCGGGTGGGAGGTGGGGGTGCTGGAGGCGGGATCAGGGGGCGGCGAGGGTGACAGCGGGCGGCGGAGGAGGCGACGGGAGGAGACGTGGCCGGGCGGGGAGGTGGGGGTGCTGGAGGCCGGATCGGGGGGCGGCGAGGGTGACGGCGGGCGGCGGAGGAGGCGGCGGGAGGAGGCGCGGCCGGGCGGGGAGGTGGGGGTGCTGGAGGCCGGATCAGGGGGCGGCGAGGGTGACGGCGGGCGGCCGTGGGGGCAACGGGAGGAGACGTGGCCCGGGTGGCCGGCGGGGTCGTCAGGTCACGGTGGGGTTGAGGTGGTGGGGGGATCCCGGGGAGGTCCGGGGGCTTTCGGGCTCCTGCCGACAGCCGAAAACCGGTCACCACTACCATGGTGCCCAATCTCACGCGTCCCACCGGACCGCGGACGGTACCGGCAGGGGACGAATCCAGACATGACGGGGAATCAGATGGCAGGGGATCACCCTACGCCGGGGGCAGGCGAAACACCGGGCAGCGGCCCGCAGGAACACCGCGGCGTCTCGTTCGGGCGCCAGCCCGGAGTCGACCCGGCCGCCGTCGCCGACCAGATGACGCAGCTGGACGGCTCGGCGATCCCGGGACCGGCGGCGCCCGCGGGACCGCCGGCCCAGCCGGCGGCGCCGCCGGCCGCACCGCCGACCGGCCCGGCCTACGCGCCGACCGCCGCCGCCTTCCCCTCCCAGGCCCCGCCGCCGCCCCCGGCCGGCGCGCCCGTCGGCCCGTACGACCCGGTGCCCGGCGGCTACCAGGCGCCCGACGCCGGGCAGTCCTACGGCGGCGGCTACGGCTACCCGCAGGAGCAGCAGAGCGGCTACGCCTACCCGACCACGCCGGTGCCGGCCGTGCCGAAGCAGCGCAACCCCGTCATGGTGTGGGGCGGCATCATCGGCGGCGTGCTCGCGATCGCCATCGTCGCCGCGCTGGTCGTGCTGTTCCAGCAGAAGGACAACCCCGACAACCCGGTCGCGAACACCGGCGGGACCACCACCGGCACCTCCGGCGACGGCGGCAGCACCAGCACCGGGACCAGCAGCGGCACCAGCGGCAACGGCGGCACGGGCGGCAGCGGTGCCAGCTACAACGTCGCCTGGTCCGTCCCCAAGGCCACCGACTCGGACGGCAGCACCCAGATGCTCGGCATCTGGGCCACCGACAAGCTCGCCGTGCGCGTGGACTCCAACGGCATCCGCGCGTACAACCTGTCCGACGGCAAGCCCGCGTGGTCCATCCCGGTGCCGAACGGCGCCAAGGAGCTGTGCGCCGCGTCGAACAGCACCAACTCCAAGAACATCGGCGCCGTCGCCTTCAACACCGGTGACAGCGACTGCTCCACCATGGCCGCCGTCGACCTCACCTCGGGCAAGCTGACCTGGAGCGTCAAGGTCTCCAACGACCGGCTCTCCTCCCCGACCCTGTCCGTCACCGACAAGGTCGTCGCGATCGGCGGCCGGCTGGTCGGCGCGGTCAGCATCGACAACGGCAGCACCGTCTGGTCGTGGAAGCCGCGCGACAGCAGCTGCACCGTGACGGGCCGCACCGCCGCCGCCCAGATCGTGATCAGCGACCGCTGCTACGAGAGCAGCCCGAAGTCCCAGCTGTACGTGGTGGACTCGGAGACCGGCGCGCAGAAGAGCACGCCGCTCGCGCTCGCCGGCAGCATCGAGGCGGTCGACAAGGTCGTCTCCGCGGATCCGCTGGTGGTGCTCATGACCAACGGCACCAACGGCGACTACGTCCTGCCGTTCGACAAGAGCGACAAGCCGGGCAACCCGATGTCGGTCAAGGAGCCCGGCTCCGACAGCCTGCGCCTGACCGGCCTGAGCGACGCGATCAGGGCGAACGTCGTCAGCGGGAACATCCTGTACGCGCAGGTCACCGGGACCAAGGACGCCGTCAACGCGTACGACCTGACCACCGGCAAGCGGCTGTGGTCGGCCGCCAACCCGACGGCCAACCAGGACATCCGGCTCGTCTCCGGGTACGACAAGGACGGCAAGGTCCGCGCCATCCTCACCCAGGGCTACAAGAAGCCCGCCCGGCTCGTGACCCTCTCGCCGACCGACGGCTCGATGACCGACCTCGGGACCCTGGCCATGCCTGACGGCATGGACATCGGCGCCAGCCTGAACGAGTACAAGATGGCGCAGGACGCCAGCGAGGTCATCACCTTCTCGCGGTACGGCTCGGACTCGCCGCTCACCAAGTGGGCGAAGAAGTGACGACGGACTGACGTCGCTCCCGGGGAGGGGCGGGTCGGGGCTTCGGCCCCGGCCCGCCCCTCCTTCGTCGTCCCCCCGCCATTGCGCGGCCCGGGCCGTCCGCCCGCGATTATTCGGCGGGCCCGCGCGTTGCCCATGGGAAGATGCGCAACACCAGCCCGACGAAGGAGTTCAGCGAGTGCCCGGCACCAACCTGACCCGTGAGGAGGCCCGCACCCGGGCCGACCTCCTGCACGTGGACGCGTACGACATCGAGCTCGACCTCGGCACCGCCCGCGAGGGCGGGACCTTCCGGTCCACCACCGTCGTCCGGTTCACCGCCACGACCCCCGGCGCGGACACGTTCATCGACCTCGTCGCCCCGGGCGTCGAGGAGATCACCCTCAACGGCGCCGCGCTCGACCCCGCGAGCTTCGCCGACAGCCGCATCCCGCTGCCGGGCCTCGCGGCCGAGAACGAGCTGCGCGTCGTCGCGAACTGCGCCTACACCAACACCGGCGAGGGCCTGCACCGCTTCGTCGACCCGGTCGACGGCGAGACCTACCTGTACACCCAGTTCGAGGTGCCGGACGCCCGCCGCGTCTTCGCCAACTTCGAGCAGCCCGACCTGAAGGCCGCGTTCACCTTCACCGTCACCGCCCCCGAGGGCTGGGTCGTCGTCTCCAACTCGCCGACGCCGCAGCCGACCGGCGACGGGGACACCCGGGTGTGGGCCTTCGAGCCGACCGGCCGCATCTCCACCTACATCACCGCGCTGATCGCCGGCCCCTACGTCGGCGTGTTCGACAGCTACGAGAACGGCGACCAGAAGGTGCCGCTCGGCGTCTACTGCCGGCCCTCGCTGCGCGAATTCCTCGATGCCGAGGCCGTGTTCGAGGTCACCAAACAGGGATTCGACTACTTCCAGGAGAAGTTCGACTACCCCTACCCGTTCGCCAAGTACGACCAGCTGTTCGTCCCGGAGTTCAACGCCGGCGCTATGGAGAACGCGGGCGCCGTCACCCTGCGCGACCAGTACGTGTTCCGCTCCAAGGTCACCGACGCCGCCTACGAGGCCCGCGCCGCGACGATCCTGCACGAGCTCGCCCACATGTGGTTCGGCGACCTCGTCACCATGGAGTGGTGGAACGACCTCTGGCTGAACGAGTCCTTCGCGACCTTCGCCGAGGCCGTCTGCCAGGCCGAGGCGCCCGGCTCCCGATGGCCGCACTCCTGGACCACCTTCGCCAACCAGATGAAGACCTGGGCGTACCGGCAGGACCAGCTGCCGTCCACCCACCCGATCATGGCCGACATCAACGACCTGGAGGACGTCCAGGTCAACTTCGACGGCATCACGTACGCCAAGGGCGCCTCGGTGCTCAAGCAGCTCGTCGCCTACGTCGGCCAGGACGCCTTCTTCCAGGGCGTGCAGGCCTACTTCAAGCGCCACGCCTGGGGCAACACCCGCCTCGGCGACCTCCTCGGCGCGCTGGAGGAGGCCAGCGGACGCGACCTCAAGGCGTGGTCCAAGGCCTGGCTGGAGACCGCCGGCATCAACGTGCTGCACCCCTCGATCGTCCTGAACACCGACGGCGAGATCGAGTCCTTCACCGTCCTCCAGGAGGCCCCCGCCCTCCCCGCCGGCGCCAAGGGCGAGGCCGTGCTGCGCCCGCACCGCATCGCCATCGGCCTGTACGAACTCGCCGACGGCGACACCCTGGTGCGCACCGACCGGATCGAGCTCGACGTCGACGGGCCGCGCACCGAGGTGCCGGAGCTCGTCGGACGGCACCGGCCGGCCGTCGTCCTGCTCAACGACGACGACCTCTCCTACGCCAAGATCCGGCTCGACGAGGACTCGCTCGCCGTCGTCACCGAACACCTCGGCGCCTTCACCGAGTCGCTGCCCCGCGCCCTGTGCTGGGCCTCCGCCTGGGACATGACCCGCGACGGCGAACTCGCCGCCCGCGACTACCTGGCGCTCGCGCTCTCCGGCATCGGGCGCGAGAGCGACATCGGCGTCGTCCAGTCCGTGCAGCGGCAGGTCAAGCTCGCCCTCGACGCCTACACCGACCCGGCCTGGCGCGAGGAGGGCCTCGCCCGCTGGGCCGCCGCCGCCGAGGAGCACCTGCGGGCCGCCGAGCCCGGCAGCGACCACCAGCTGGCCTGGGCCCGCACGCTCTCCTCCGTCGCCCGCACCGACGCCCAGCTCGACCTGCTCGCCGGGCTGCTCGCCGGGACCACCGAGATCAAGGGCCTGGCCGTCGACACCGAGCTGCGCTGGACCCTGCTGGTCCGGCTCTCGGCCACCGGACGCGCCGACGAGGCGGCCGTCGCCGCCGAGCTGGCGCGCGACAACACCGCGGCCGGCCAGGAGCACGCCGCCACCTGCCGCGCGGCCCGGCCCACCGCCGAGGCCAAGGCGCAGGCGTGGGCGGCGGTCGTCGAGTCGGACACGCTCACCAACTACGTGCAGGAGGCCACCATCGCCGGCTTCCAGCAGGCCGACCAGCGGGAGCTGCTCGCACCGTACGCGGCGAAGTACTTCGACGCCGTCAAGGGCGTCTGGGAGACCCGCAGCCACGAGATCTCGCAGCAGATCATCGGCGGGCTGTACCCGGCGCTGCAGGTGTCGCAGGCGACGGTCGACGCCACCGACGCGTGGCTGGCCGCGGCCGAGCCGGCGCCGGCGCTGCGGCGCCAGGTCGTCGAGGCGAAGGCCGGGGTCGAGCGGGCGCTGCGGGCGCAGGCCGCCGACCGGGCGGCCGGGGCGCGCTAGGCCCGACAACGCGGAGGGGCGCCGGACTCGGTCCGGCGCCCCTTCGGCGTTGGTGCGGGTCTTACTGGTGGACGGCCGCGGGGGCCGTCGGCTACTTCTTCTTGCCCTTGCCGTACGGCAGGCCCGCGAGGGCGGCGATGATCGCGAAGGCGGCGATCGGGATCAGCACGTACAGGCCGATGGTCTGGCCGACGCCGAGGCCGGAACCCGGGTCGTCGCCGTCGTCCCGGGTGAGGGCCATGGCGGGCGACGACAGCAGCATCATCAGCGTGACCGTTGCGGAGACCGCGCCGGCTCGCAAAGCGTTCCTCTTGTCCACGTTTTCCAACTTACCCGGGGCTTATGGGGTGGCGCGCGTCGGGGTGGGCCTGATGGGACGGGGGCGTGTGCGGGATGCCCTCCGGGCAGGGGGGCGGGGGCAGGGACGGGTGAGGCTCACGGGGTGGCGCGCGTCGGGGTGGGCCTGATGGGACTTCCGGGGCTCCGGGTGGGGGCGGCTCAGGGGTGGTGGTGGCGCGGGGCGGGGGCCAGGAGGTGGGACAGGAAGGGGGCGGCGGGGGTGGTGGCGAGGGTTTCCAGGGTCACCGGGTGGCCGGCGCCGTCGGCGATCGGGAGGCGCCAGTTCGGGTACTGGTCCCATGTGCCGGGGAGGTTCTGCGGGCGCGGGTCGCCGACCAGGTCGGGTAGCCACACGCCCACCAGCCCGGCCCCGGTGGCGCCCAGGAAGCGGTACAGCACCGGCATCGACAGCGGCTCCCCCGGCGCCAGCAGCCCCAGCCGCGTCAGCGCCGCCCGCCACTCGGCCAGCTCCGCCGCCGCCTCCGCCTGCTCGTCCCCCAGCGGCCGGGCCAGCAGCCCCAGCCGGTGGCGCAGCTCGACGTGTTCGCCGGAGAGCCGGGCCGCCGTGCTGGGCAGGTCGTGGGTGGTGAGGGTGGCCAGGCAGCCGCGCCGCCAGCGGTCCGGTGGCAGGATCTCCCCGCCGGCCGCCCAGTCCCGTTCGAACCACAGCACGGACGTGCCCAGGATCCCGCGCTCGGCCAGTTCCTCGCGGACGCCCGGCTCGACCGTGCCGAGGTCCTCGCCGATCACCGCCGTCCCGGCGCGGTGCGCCTCCAGCGCGAGCACGCCGAGCATGGCCTCGGCGTCGTAGCGGACGTACGCGCCCTCCGTCGGCGCGTGCCCCTCCGGCACCCACCACAGGCGGAACAGCCCCATCACGTGGTCGATCCGCACCGCGCCGGCGTGCCGGGCGGCGGCCCGCAGCAGTTCCGCGTACGGGGCGTAGCCGGCGGCGGCGAGGGCGTCGGGGCGCCAGGGCGGCAGGCCCCAGTCCTGGCCGTGGGCGTTGAAGGCGTCCGGCGGGGCGCCGACCGAGATGCCGCCCGCCAGCACGTCCTGGAGCACCCAGGCGTCGGCGCCGTCCGGGTGGACGCCGACCGCGAGGTCGTGGATGAGGCCGACCGGCATGCCGGCGCCGTCGGCGGCGGCCGTGGCGGCGGCGAGCTGCTGGTCGACCTGCCAGGCGAGCCAGCGGTGGAACTCGACCCGGTCGGCGAGCTCCTTGCGGGCGCGCTCGGTCCCGGACCCGTCCGGGTGACGCAGCCCCTTGGGCCAGGCGTGCCAGTCGGGGCCGTGCTCCTCGGCGATCGCGTTCCACAGCGCGTACCGCTCCAGCCACTCGCCCTCGCGGCGCAGGTAGGCCCGGTACGCGGCGTCGCGGCCGGTGCCCCGCGGGACCTCGTGCAGCAGTTCCAGCGCCTCGCGCTTGAGCGCCCAGACGGCGTCCCGGTCGATCAGGCCGTCGTGCGCGAGCACCTCGGCGCGGAGCCGGGCGGCCCGGCGGCCGAGTTCCTCGGCCTCGGCGCGCTGGTCGCCGACGAGGTAGGCGTACTCGGGGACGGCTTCGACGCGCAGGTGGACGGGGTCGGCGAAGCGGCGGGAGGAGGGGCGGTAGGGGGACGGGTCGGAGGGGGCGCCGGGGAGGCCGGCGTGGAGGGGGTTGATCTGGACGAAGCCCGCGCCGAGGTCGGCGCCGGCCCACTGGGCGAGGTCGGCGAGGTCGCCGAGGTCGCCCATGCCCCAGGACCGCTCGGAGAGGAGGGAGTACAGCTGGGCGAGGAAACCCCAGCTGCGGGTGGGGAGTTCGGGGAGCTTGTCGGGGGCGACGACGAGGGCCGCGCGCGCCGTGCCGCCGGCGCACTCGGCGGTGAGGACGTGCCGGCCGAGGGGCAGGTCGGCCGGGAGCCAGTGGGAGTGGCCGCGGGGCAGTTCCCACACGCCGCCGTCCTCCAGCTCGACGTGGAGGCGGGCGTCGGCGGGGACGTCGAGCGCGGTGCGGCGCCCCTGGCGGACGACGACGCAGGGCGGCAGCAACCGGGCCTGCTGCTCGGCCCGGTGACGGTCCAGCGCCGCCCGCACCTCCTCCGGCGTCCCGGCCTCGACTCCGAGCGCCCGCAGCACCGCCACCAGTGTCCGCGCGCCGACCGGCACCCCGCCGGGCCCCGGGTCCTTCGGATCGACCCCGTGCGCCTGTGCCAGCGCCACCAGTTCGGGTGGCGGGGCCGGAGCGTCCTGCGCCGGCACCTTGAGCCCGTCGGCTCCGTCACGGTCGAGATAAGCGGCCACTCGCGGCTCCTGCGATGTCTCGGCAACGCCAGTTCGGGACGACCACAGTCCTACCCGCGTGACGACCCGATGACGCTGCGCGACACGAGCGCGAGCGGTCGACCGGCCATCGGAAGGGGCCGGGGAGGGGGGAACGGCGCGGCTGCGGGTGGACGGAGGCGCGCGTCGAGAAAGGGACGAGGGGAGCGCGAGGGCGGCGAGCGGCCGACCGGCCGTCAGGAGGACCGGCCGCCCCGGGCGGTTCTGCTGGTGGGAGGGATGACCGGGGGGAGGCACGGTGATCAATTGGGCAAAGTGGACATATCTGACGACGGCGTTGACACCGGGTTGGGTAGCTGGTGGGGTTGCGGCGATGTGGTCCAGGCCTGGCGAGGAGGCTCCTGTGCAAGCCCGAGTTTCCGTAGCGGCCGGGCGGCGGCTGCGGCAGCAGTTGGAGCAGAGCTCCGCGCTGCGCGATGTCCTGTACCACCCCGCGGCGCTGGCGGCCCGGCGGGCCACCGCGCGGACGTGCCGTCAGCTGGCGCCGAAGACGGCGGACCGGCTGATCGCCGACTTCAAGGGGACGGAGCCGCTGCTGGCGTCCGTGCGCGCCGAGCGGGCGGCCGGGAGCCGCGCGCCGGGGCGGCGGGCGCTGCAGATCGCGGCCGGTGTCGCCGCGGCGGCCGTGGTCGGCGGGCTCCTCGCGGGGCCGGTGCCGTCGGCGGCGGCGTACGCGGGGGTACCCGGGCCGGACGTGGTGAGCACCGCGCCGCAGACGCCGCTGGGGAGCGTGACGAACCCGCAGGTGTTCCCGCGGCCGCAGGAGCAGACGGTGGCCGGGAAGCCGGTCGTGGTGCCGGCCGCGGTGACGCTGGTGACGGCGCCGAAGGCGGACCACGGCGCGGTGGACGCGGTGCACGAGGTGCTCGGGATCGCCGGGGCCACCGACTTCACCACCGTGTCCGACGTCGACGCCCCGCCGGCCGCGGGCTCGCTCGTCGTGTACGTCGGCGGGCCGGCCGAGGGCGCGGGCGGCGCGGTGGACCGGGCGCTGCGCGACCTGGCCGCCGCGGGCGGGACGAAGGACGGCGCCGCGCCGTCGCTGATCGGGATGCCGATCGGCGGCTACGTGCTGACGGCCGGCCAGCTGCCCGCGCAGGGCGGCGGGACGTACGGCGCGGTGGTGCTGGCGGGCGCGGACGCGGCGGGCACCTTCTACGCGGCGCAGAGCCTGCGGCAGCTGCTGGCGGCGGTGCCGGCCGGGCAGGGGCAGAACCAGGCGCCCGGCGCCTCGGGGCTCGGCCTGCCGGGGATCACGCTGCGCGACTGGCCGTCCGGGGCGCCGGTGCGCGGCACCGCGGAGGCGTTCTACGGCACGCCGTGGACGGCGCAGCAGCGGCTGGACCAGGTGGAGTTCCTGGGCCGCTCGAAGCAGAACTTCTACCTCTACGCGCCCGGTGACGACCCGTACCGGCTGTCGCGCTGGCGCGACGCGTACCCGGCGGACAAGACGGCCGAGCTGCGCGAGCTGGGCGGCCGGGCGGCCGCCAACCACGTGACGCTCGGGTACGCCGTCGACCCGGGGCAGTCGTTCTGCTTCAGCTCGGGCAAGGACGTGGACGCGCTGGTGGCGAAGCTGGACGGGCTGCGCGCCCTCGGCTTCTCCGCGTTCCAGCTGCAGTTCCTGGACGTCAGCTACGACGAGTGGCACTGCTCCGACGACCGTTCGACGTACGGCACCGGGCCGGCCGCCGCGGCCAAGGCGCAGGCCGCGCTGGCCGCGAAGGTGCAGGACCGGCTGATCTCGAAGAACCCGGGCCTGGCGCCGCTGTCGATCGTGCCGACCGAGTACCACCAGTCGGGTTCGACGCCCTACCGCAAGGCGCTCGCGGACGCGCTGCCGGCCGGGGTGCAGGTGGCGTGGAGCGGGGTCGGGGTGATCCCGGAGAAGATCACCGGCGCTCAGGCCTCGGACACCGCGGGCCTGTACGGGCACCCGCTGGTCACCATGGACAACTACCCGGTCAACGACGCCAACCCGGACCGGCTCTACCTCGGCGCCTACACCGGGCGCGACCCGGAGGTGGCGAGCCGTTCGGCGGTGATGCTGACCGGGGCGATGCAGCAGCCGGTGGCCTCCCGGATAGCCCTGTCGACGGCCGGCGACTTCGCCTGGAACCCGGCCGCGTACAAGCCGGACGAGTCCTGGCAGGCCGCGCTGCGCACGATGGCCGGGCCGACCGGCGCCTCCGCGACCCCGGCCGGGTCGGCGCTGGCGGCCGTCACCGCGCTGGCCGGCAACAGCTCGTCCTCGCCGCTGTCCAAGCAGGAGTCGGGCTACCTGACCCCGCTGATCGACAGGTTCTGGGCGACCGCCGAGCCCACCTCGGGCGCGGCCCCCGACCTCGCCAAGCTGATAGAGGCCGCGGGCCCGCTGCGGGAGGCGTTCGGCGCGATGGCCTCGGCCCAGGAGACGCTGGCCGGCACCGCGGCGACGTCCGCGCTGGCCGCCGAGGCCGGGCCGTGGCTGGCGCCGCTGCACGGGTACGGGCTGGCCGGGCAGGCCGCCCTCGACATGCTGCTGGCGCAGCACGGCGGTGACGGCGCCGCCGCCTGGAAGGCCCGGGTGGAGCTGAACCGGCTGCGCGAGCAGCTGGCGCAGAGCCCGGCGACGATCGGCGCGGGCGTGCTCGGCCCGTTCCTGGAGCACGCGCTGCGGGCCGCCGACAACTGGGCGGGCGTGGTCAGCGGCGGCATCAGCCCGACGACGACGATGGGCTCCGCGCACGACCACCTCCCGGCGCTGATGACCGACGGCCAGGCCGACACCTTCTACTGGAGCTCCGCTCCCCCGCAGCCGGGCGACTCGGTCGGCGTGGACCTCGGCTCCGGGCGCCCGGTCAGCGGCGTCACCGTCCTGATGGGCGGCTGGGGCGACGGGCCGGACGCCCAGAGCGCGGTGGACGACTACATCCGCGACGGCGTGCTGGAGTACTCGACCGGCGAGGGCGGCTGGAAGCAGCTGGCCGTGGTGAAGAACCAGAAGACGGTCAGCGCCCAGGTGCCCGCCGGCACGGTGGTGCGGGCGGTGCGGCTGCGCGCCACCGCCGCCCAGAAGACCGCGGTGGCGGTGCGCGAGTTCACCGTGACGGCGCCGGACGAGGCCCCGGCGAGCGTCTCCGGCGGACCGGCCGCGCTGCCCGGCTCCTCGGCGGCGGCGGTGCTGGACGGCAACCCGGACACCGCCTACCGGGCGGCCAGCGCGCCGACCGCGCAGGACGAGCCGCTGACCGTCGAGCTGGGCGCGGCCCGGCCGGTGGACCGGCTCACCGTGCTGACCGACCCGAGCGTGAAGGCCACCGCGACCGTGTCGCTGCGGCGCCCGGACGGCACCTGGTTCGACATAGGGACGATCAACCCGGGCTACAACGAGCTGCCGGCCGGCGGCCAGCCCGCCGACGCGTTCCGGCTGACCTGGAAGCCGGGCGGCGACCCGCCGGTCGTCAACCAGGTGATCCCCTGGTACGCGGACGCCCCCGCGGCCCGGCTCACCCTGGCCGACCCGTCCCTGGACGTCGTGACCGGCGCGGCCGCGCCCGCCCAGACCCAGGCGACGGTCACGGCCGGCCGCCCCGAGGGCACCACCGGCAGCCTGCAGGCCGACGTGCCGGCGGCGGCTAAGGGCCTGACGGTGGCGCCGGCGGCCGGGGTGACGGTGCCGCGCGGCGGGAAGGTCGGGGTGCCGCTGCTGGTCAGCGCCGCGGCCGGGACGCCGTCCGGGACGTACCAGGTGCCGGTGCAGTACGTGGCCGGCTCGACCGTCGTCAAGCAGGTGCTCCAGGTGCACGTGGTGCCGCCGACCGGCGGGGCGGACCTCGCGCTCGGCGCGAAGGCCACCTCCTCGGGCGACGAGACGGCGAACTTCCCGGCCTCGAACATCGCCGACGGCGACCCGAAGACCCGCTGGTCCTCGCCCGCGCAGGACAACGCCTGGGTGCAGCTGGAGCTGCCGCAGGCCGTCCGGCTCGGTGCGGCGGTGCTGCACTGGCAGGCCGCGTACGCCGCGTCGTACAAGATCCAGACCTCGTCGGACGGGGTCACCTGGACGACCGCGGCGAGCGTGGACAACGGCAAGGGCGGCGACGAGACGGTGCGCTTCGACGCCGCGAACGCCAAGTTCCTGCGGATGCAGGGTGTGACCCGGGCCACCAAGTACGGCTACTCGCTGTGGGGGATCGAGCTGTACGCCGTGACGCCGCCCGCGCAGCCGCAGCCGCCGGTGGCTCCTCCGGCGCAGCCGGGGACCCCGGGCACCCCCGGCACCACGCCCGCGCAGCAGCCGCAGCCGCAGCCGCAGCCGGGACAGCCGGCCGCGGGACAGCAGCCGCCGGCCGCCGGGACGCCGCCGAAGCAGTAGTCCGCGCAGCGGTCCGTGCAGTGGCCCGCGCAGCGGTCCGCGCAGCGGTCGCCCGCGGGGCGGCCGTACACACGGCGGGCCGCCGTGCTCCCCGGTGGGGTGCGCGGCGGCCCATGAGGCGTACCGAGATGTGACGGGGCAGGCCCTTGTGGAGCTCTGGTTCAGGCGGAGAGCGGTTCGGGCTGCTCGCCGCGGCGGACTGGGGCGGCGTGGGCGCCGTGCGCCCGGCCGATCGGGACCGAGTGGTTGGGCTCGGTATGGTCGTGGTGCTCGTACTCGCCCCACTGCGGGGCGCGTAGTTGGTCGCCGCCGCCGTACGGCTCCAGGTAGGGCCGCCAGCGGGGGTCCTTGATGCCGGTGCCGATGATCCGCCAGGCGAGGCCGGAGGGCGGCGCGGGCGGGCGCTTCATGCGCCAGCCGAGTTCGGTCAGGTGGCGGTCGGCCTTGGTGTGGTTGCAGCGGCGGCAGGCCGCCACGACGTTGTCCCACCGGTGCTGGCCGCCCCGGCTGCGCGGGATGACGTGGTCGACGCTGGTTGCGGCGGCCCCGCAGTAGACGCAGCGGCCGTGGTCGCGGGCGAACAGCGCCCGGCGGGTGAGCGGGACGGGCCCGCAGAACGGGACCCGGACGAAGCGGGTCAGGCGGACGACGGACGGCGCCGGAAGGGCGCTGGTGGCGCTGTGCAGAGTGACTCCGGTGTCCTCCAGGCTGACCGCCTTGTGGTTGAGGACCAGGATGAGTGCGCGGCGCATCGATACGACGCCGAGTGGCTCGTAGGACGCGTTGAGGACCAGGACATGCGGCACGGATGCCTCCTTGGACGCCTGCGGCGCGTGGCTCGCGCCGGGACGAGCGGTTGGATCACCCAACGGGTGAGTGATCTCCCCCAGTGTCGCCTTACGCCTTCGTACGGCGCCACCACTCCTGTGTAACGGACCTGACGTGATCTCCGGGTGTGGTTTCCGTCATACCCGATATGCCCGGCGGAAGGTCGGGTTGCACCAGGGCCTCCGGTAGGAGCCCTTCCGCTTCCCCCCGGGGGGACTGCTCGGCCGGTCGGAGCAGTGGTGGGGCCGCCTCCGGAGGGTGCCGGAGCGGTGCCGAGGCGGCGCCCGGACGGGTGCGCGCGGGAGCGCACCGGGGCGTTGACGGGGCGTCCGGGGCGGCCCGCGCGCCGTTCGGCGGGTCCGGTCGGGTGTTCGGTGCCCGCTAGGCTGGGGCGACGGTCCGCGGGTCGGGCTCGCTGCGGCACGGGACCGGGCAATGCCCCCTGCAAGGAAGGTCCCGCACGTGTTCCGCTCCGGCGTCCTCGGCCTCGCCGACGCGTCCTCCCAGTCGACGACGCCGTCCCCCGGCCCGACCGCGCCGCAGGTGCCGCAGCTCGACCTGCGGATCCCGACGAGCGCGCAGGAGGTCTCGGACACCACCAAGCAGGCGGCCAGCTGGTTCGACACCCACTGGCAGTCCTGGCTCGCCGCCGGGGTGCGGATCGTCTTCATCATCGTGCTGGCACTGGTGCTGCGCGCGGTGGTGCGCAAGCTCATCACGCAGCTGATAACCAGGATGGCGCGCGCCCACGAGAGCGCCGAGGAGCACGGCCGCATCGGCGGACTGCTCGCCAACACCGGGGTCGTCAACCCGGAGCGGCGCCAGCAGCGCTCGGAGGCGATCGGCTCGGTGCTGCGCAGCGTCGCGTCCTTCGGCATCCTCGGCACGGCGGCGCTCATGGTGCTCTCCGCGCTGGGGGTGAACCTGGCGCCGCTGCTGGCGAGCGCCGGTGTGGCCGGTGTGGCGATCGGTTTCGGCGCCCGCAACCTGGTCACGGACTTCCTCTCCGGCGTCTTCATGATCATGGAGGACCAGTACGGCGTCGGCGACGAGATCGACACCGGAGTGGCCGCCGGCACGGTGCTGGAGGTCGGCCTGCGGGTGACCAAGCTGCGCGGCGCGAACGGCGAGATCTGGTACATCCGCAACGGCGAGGTGAAGCGGATCGCCAACATGAGCCAGGGCTGGTCCACGGCCACCGTGGACGTCCAGGTCGGGTACAAGGAGGACCTCCTCCGGGCCGAGGACCTGATCCAGGAGACCGCCGAGGCGATGTCCAAGGAGGCTCCGTACGACGAGCTGATCTGGGAGCCGGTGTCGGTGCTGGGCGTGGAGTCGGTCGCGGCGGACTCGGTGGTGGTGCGGATCGAGGCCAGGACGGCGCCGGGCAAGGCCGCGATGGTGGCGCGGGCGATGCGCCAGCGGCTGAAGGCGGCCTTCGACCACGCCGGCATCAAGGTCAAGGAGGAGGCGGCGGCCACGGGCGTCGCGATCGCCGCGGCCCCGGACCCGTCGCCGCCGTCCTCGCTGGCCGACCCGACCTCGGCGCGCTACAAGGCGACCGAGCCGATACCGGCGCCGAAGCCGCCGATGGACGACCTCGCCAAGCCGTAAGCCGCCGACGGACGACCTCGCCAAGCCGTAAGCCACCGATGGGCGACCTCGCCGAGCCGTAAGCCGCCGACGGACGACCCCGCCGGGCCGTAACACCCCTTCGCAGCGGCCGGGAAGGCCAGGACACGCGAACGAAAGCCCCGCTCCCACCGACGTGGGGGCGGGGCTTCGTGCTGCCCGGTAACGCTTCGGCATCCACCGCCCGGCGGGCCATTGACACTCCGCCGACGCTGACCGTACGGTCCTTCCCAAGCGACTGGAAAGTTTCCTAACAGTTCGCACCGTGGACCCGGGACACCCCCCGGGCGCTCCCCGGACACCCCCGGGAGTTCCCCCGGGTACGCCCCCGACCTGCCGGAAGAGGAGGATTCTGCGCGTGACCAAGACCACCGCCAAGGCCCCCCTCGCCGGCACCCCCAGCCTGCTGCGCGCCATCAACGACCGCGCCGCCCTCGAACTGCTGCTGGAGAACGGACCGCTCTCCCGCACCCAGATCGGCACGCTCACCGGGCTCTCCAAGCCCACCGCCTCCCAGCTGCTGGCGCGCCTGGAGGCGGCGGGCCTGGTCCTGCCGGTCGGCACCACGGCGGGCGGGCCCGGGCCCAACGCGCAGCTGTACCAGGTGAATCCGGCCGCCGGGTACGTCGCCGGGGTGGACGTCACGGCCACCGGGATCCGGGTCGCCGTCGCCGACATCACCGGCAGCACGCTCGCCGAGCACGTCGTGCCGGTGAAGGGCGCCCCGGCCGCCGGGACCGTCCCCCGGGTCGCCGCGGCGGTCGCCGACACGGTCCGGGCGGCCGGGATCGGCGAGGGCGCGCTGCACACCGTCGTGATCGGCGTCAGCGGCGCACCCGACCCCGTCACCGGCAAGCTGCGCTACGCCTCCCACCTGGCCGGCTGGCACTCGCCGACGCTCGTCGAGGAGCTGACCGGGGAGATCGGCGCCCCCGTGTCGATCGAGAACGACGTCAACCTCGCCGCCGTCGCCGAGCAGGCCTCGGGCGCGGCACGGGGCTCCGAGGACTTCGTCCTGCTGTGGGCCGGTGCGGGGATCGGCGCCGCGATCGTGATCGCCGGGCGGCTGCACCGCGGCTTCACCGGCGGCGCCGGTGAGGTCGGCTACATGCCGGTGCCCGGCTCGCCGGTCGTGCGGGACGTGCGCCGCCGCAACTTCGGCGGGTTCCAGGACCTGGTCGGCGCGGCCGCCGTCCGGGCGCTGGCCCGCGAGCACGGGCTCGGCGCGCCCACCGCCGAGGAGACCATCGCCAAGGCCCTGGCGACCCCGGGCGCCGGCGAGGAGTTCCTCCGCGAACTGGCCGGCCGGATCGCCGTCGGGCTGGCCGTGATCGTCGCCGTCGTCGACCCCGAACTGGTGGTCCTCTCCGGCGGCGTGCCGAGCGCCGGCGGCGAACATCTGCGCGCGCTCGTCCAGGAGGAGCTCGCCCGGCTCTCGATCGCCCGCCCGGAGGTGCGCAGCAGCGCCCTCGCCGGTTCACCCGTCCTGCTCGGCGCGCTCCAGCGCGCCCTGGCGGCCGCCCGCGAGGCGGTCTTCTCCACCCACTGACAGCCCCCTGCCCCTGCCGACTCCCCCTGCGATCCACCCCTGCACCCACCTCTCCCCAACCCCCGACCGCGGGCGACGAGGCAATGACGCCTGCCCGCGCACCCCCAGGAGGACCTCGAAGTGCACCCCACCACCTCCCGCAGAGGCCGCCGCACGATCGCCGCCGTCACCGGCAGCGCCGTCCTCGCCCTGCTCGCCACCGCCTGCACCGGCAGCAACGACGCCGGCGGCAGCGACGACTCGGCGAGCGGCAAGGACGTCACCATCACCTTCTGGCACGGCTGGAGCCAGGACAACGAGGTGAAGGCGATCAATGACAACATCGCCGCCTTCGAGAAGGCCCACCCCAACATCCACGTCAAGGCCGTGGCCAACATCGCGGACGACAAGGTCAACCAGGCCCTGCGGGCCGGCGGCGACGACGCGCCGGACGTGGTCTCCTCCTTCACCACCAACAACGTCGGCATGTTCTGTTCGACCAAGGCCTTCATCGACCTCAACCCGCTGCTGAAGAAGAGCGGCATCGACGCCGCCAAGACCTTCCCGTCGGCGATGCTCAACTACACGCAGTTCCAGGGCAACCAGTGCACCCTGCCGCTGCTCGGCGACGCCTACGGCCTCTACTACAACAAGAAGGCCTTCGCCGCCGCCGGCATCACCGCCCCGCCGAAGACCTTCAGCGAGTTCGCCGACGCCGCGGCCAAGCTCACCGTCCCCGACGGCGACGGCTTCAAGCAGCTCGGCTTCATGCCGGACTACCACGGCTACGAGTCCACCACCGAGCACTTCCTCGGCCAGTACGGGCCGGCGTACTTCGGCGCGGACGGCAAGTCGGCCGTCGCCTCCGACCCGAAGGTCGCCGCGATGCTCACCTGGCAGAAGGGCCTCGTCGACAAGCTCGGCGGCTTCGACAAGCTGGAGAAGTACCGCTCCACCTTCGGCGAGGAGTTCAGCGAGAAGAACCCCTTCCACACCGGCCAGGTCGCCATGGCCATCGACGGCGAGTGGCGCACCAACTCGCTCGCCGAGAGCAAGCCCGACTTCGACTGGGCCACCGCCCCGTTCCCGGTGCCGGACGACCAGGCCGCCACCTACGGCCGCGGCTACCAGACCGGCACCGTCATCGGCATCGCCCGCAGCAGCAAGAAGCAGGCCGCCGCCTGGGAGCTCGTCAAGTACCTGACCACCGACACGGACGCGGTCGTCGGCTTCGCCAACGCGATCCACAACGTGCCGAGCACCTTCGCCGCGCTCGACTCGCCCAAGCTCAGCGGCGACCCGAACTTCAAGACCTTCCTGGACATCGCGAAGAACCCGAACTCCGGCACCACCCCGGCCAGCGCCAACGGCGGCGCCTACATCGTGTCGCTGCAGAACCTCGGCTACGCGTACGAGTCCGGCAAGCAGCCCGACCTCGCGGCCGGCCTCGCCGCCACCGCCAAGGAGATCGACGCCGCCATCGCCCAGGCGAAGTAACCGGCCCGGCACGGCAGTCCGAAGAACACGGCACTCGGAGCACCCCATGGCACTCGCGTTCGGCACCCGCAAGGGCACCGGACCCGCCGACCCGGCGGCGCACTCCACGCAGCACCTGCTGCGCCGGAAGCGCCGCCGGGAGGCGGCCCGCACCCTCGCGTTCCTCTCCCCCTGGCTGATCGGCTTCGGCGTCTTCTTCCTGTACCCGCTGATCTCCACCGTCTACTTCTCCTTCATGAAGTACGACGGGTTCTCGGCCCCCGCCTTCAACGGGCTGAAGAACTGGGACTACGTCTTCAACCACTACCCCTTCTTCTGGCAGGGCCTGCGCAACACCCTCTGGCTCGTCGTCGTCATGGTGTCCCTCCGGGTGCTGTTCGGGCTCGGCATCGGGCTGCTCATCACGAAGATCAAGAGCGGCGTCGGCTTCTTCCGCACCGCCTTCTACCTGCCCTACCTGGCCCCGCCGGTGGCCGCGACCGTCTCCTTCGCGTTCCTGCTCAACCCCGGCACCGGCCCGGTCAACCACTTCCTCGGCGAGCTCGGGCTCCCGCAGCCCGGCTGGTTCGCCGACCCGAACTGGTCCAAGCCCGCGCTCACCATGCTCGCCATGTGGGGCATCGGCGACCTGATGGTGATCTTCATGGCCGCCCTGCTGGACGTGCCCAAGGAGCAGTACGAGGCGGCCGAACTCGACGGCGCGGGGCCGCTCCAGCGCTTCCGCTACGTCACGCTGCCGAACATCTCGCCGATCATCACGTTCGCCGTGGTCACCGGCGTGATCCAGACCATGCAGTACTACACCCAGGCGATCGTCGCCGGGCGCGTCGCCAGCGGCATCGCGGGCAATTCCGGGCAGCAGTTCGAGCCCGGCTTCCCGCAGGGCTCCACCTGGACCCTGCCGCAGATGGTGTACAACCTCGGCTTCCAGCGCTTCGACACCGGCTCCGCCTGCGTCGTCGCCCTGGTCCTGTTCGCCATCGCGATGGCCGTCACCTCCCTCCTGCTGCGCCGCCGCTCCGGCTTCATGGCGAGCGAGGACTAGCGGACCAGCGGATCAGCGGATCAGCGGACCAGTGAGGACCCGTTCATGACTCTCAGCACCCCCGTACTCGCCAAGGCCTCGTCGCCCTCGGGACGTTCGGCCGCCTCCGCGGCCGCCCGGCGGCGCGCCGCGCTCAACTGGGTGGCCGTCCACGCCCTGGGCATCGCCGCCGCGCTGTTCTTCATCCTCCCGTTCGTCTTCGCCTTCCTGACCTCCGTCATGACGGACAGCCAGGCGCTCACGACGAACTACTGGCCCACCTCCTGGCAGTGGGGCAACTACACCAAGGTGTGGGAGGCGCCCGGGTTCCTCACCTGGTGGCGCAACACCCTGGTCTACGCCGGCGCCGGCACGCTGCTGACCGTCGTCTCCAGCCTCCCGGTCGCCTACGCGCTCGCCAAGTTCCGCTTCCGCTGCCGGAAACTGGCGCTCATGGCGGTCATCTCGATGATGATGCTGCCGCCGCAGGTCACCATCATCCCGATGTACCTGTTCTGGGCGAAGCAGATGCACCTCACCGGCACGCTGTGGCCGCTGATCATCCCGATGGCCTTCGGCGACGCCTTCTCCATCTTCCTGCTGCGCCAGTTCCTCACCACCATCCCCAAGGAGTACATCGAGGCGGCCCGGATCGACGGCTGCGGCGACCTGCGCACCCTGCTGCGCGTCGTGCTGCCGATGGCCAAGCCGGCCATCGCCGCCGTCGCCCTGTTCCAGTTCTTCTACTGCTGGAACGACTACTTCGGCCCGCAGATCTACGCCAGCGAGAACCACGCCGCCTGGACGCTCTCCTACGGCCTGGAGTCCTTCAAGGGCGCCCACCACACCAACTGGAACCTCACCATGGCCGCCACCCTCCTCGTGATGGCACCGGTGATCCTCCTCTTCTTCTTCGCGCAGAAGGCCTTCATCGAAGGCGTGACACTGACAGGGGTCAAGGGCTGATGTCCGCAACCAAGTCCACTCCCAAGTCCGCTCCCAGGTCCGCTCTCAAGCTGGCGATCGTCGGCGGTGGTTCGACGTACACCCCGGAGCTGATCGACGGCTTCGCCCGGCTGCGGGACACCCTGCCGATCGGCGAACTCGTCCTGATCGACCCGGCCGCCGAACGGCTGGAGCTGATCGGCGGGCTGGCGCGGCGCATCTTCGCCAAGCAGGGCCACCCGGCGGTCGTGTCCACCACGACGGACGTCGCGGCCGGCGTCGCCGACGCCGACGCCGTCCTGCTCCAGCTGCGCGTCGGCGGACAGGCCGCCCGCCACCAGGACGAGACGTGGCCGCTGGAGTGCGGCTGCGTCGGCCAGGAGACCACCGGCGCCGGCGGGCTCGCCAAGGCGCTGCGCACCGTCCCCGTCGTGCTGGACATCGCCGACACCGTCCGCCGGGCCAACCCGGACGCCTGGATCGTCGACTTCACCAACCCGGTCGGCATCGTCACCCGGGCCCTCCAGGAGGCCGGGCACAAGGCCGTCGGCCTGTGCAACGTCGCGATCGGCTTCCAGCGGAAGTTCGCCGCGCACCTCGGGGTGGCACCGGAGCTCGTCCGGCTCGACCACGTCGGCCTCAACCACCTCACCTGGGAGCGCGGCGTCACCCTGCTCGACGCCCCCGGCGCGGCGGGCGGGCGGGAGGTGCTGCCCGAGCTGCTCCGCGACTTCGGCAAGGAGATCGCCGACGACCTGCACCTGCCGCAGGCCGTCGTGCAGCGCCTCGGCGTCGTCCCGTCCTACTACCTGCGGTACTACTACCAGCACGACGAGGTCGTCGAGGAGCTCAAGGCGCAGGGCTCGCGGGCCGCGCAGGTCGCCGAGATCGAGCGGCAGCTGCTGGAGATGTACGCCGACCCCGGCCTCGACACCAAGCCCGAACTGCTGGGCAAGCGCGGCGGCGCGTTCTACTCCGAGGCCGCCGTCCAGCTCATCGCCGCCCTGCTCGGCACCGACGGCGGCACCTCCGTCCAGGTCGTCAACACCCGCAACGACGGCGTGCTGCCCTTCCTGCCCGACGACGCCGTCATCGAGGTGCCGGCCGAGGTCGACGCGGCCGGCGTCCGCCCGCTGCCGCAGCGGCTCGTCGAGCCGCTCTACGCCGGGCTCGTCGCGGCCGTCACCTCGTACGAGCACCTCGCCCTCGACGCCGCCCTGCGCGGCGGGCGCGACCGCGTGTACGACGCGCTGCTCGCCCACCCGCTGGTCGGCCAGTTCGACCTCGCCGACCGGCTGACGGACCGGCTGCTCGCCCACAACCGCGAGCACCTCGCCTGGGCCTGACGTCCGGGGCGCCGGGCGGTCGCGCTCGTCCTGACGTCCGGGCGTTCTGGCGTCCGGGCGTGCAGGCGTCCGGGCGTTCTGGCGTCCGGGCGTTCTGGCGTCCGGGCGTGCAGGCGTGCAGGCGTCCCGGGCATCCGGGCGTGCAGGCGTCCCGGGCCCGCTGTGACGGCCCGACGTCCGCGCCCCGGCGTCGCCGTGGACGGCCCGGCCCGCGATATGAGGGTGTCGCGGGCCGGGCTCCGCGAGCGGACCGCCCACCCCCCCGGCCGGGGAAACCACCGGCCGGGCCACCCGGCCGGGCACCCTCGGCCGGGCCACGTACGAGTCGCGGGGACCTGATGACCCACCAGCCCGAACCAGTCCTGCCCGGCGTGCTCGCCATCGACGCCGGCAACTCCAAGACCGACGTCGCCCTGATCGGCGCGGACGGCACCGTCCTCGGCACCGCCCGCGGCGGCGGCTTCGCACCGCAGAAGATCGGCGGCGCGGCCGCCGTCGCCGGCCTCGCCCCGCTGGTCGAGGAGGCCGCGCGCACGGCCGGGCACCCCACCTGGACCGGCCGGCTGACCACCCACGTCAGCGCGTGCCTCGCCAACGCCGACCTCCCCGTGGAGGAGGAGGCGCTGCGCACCGCGCTGGAATCCCACCCCTGGGGCGTCAGCAACACCGTCGTCAACGACACCTTCGGCCTGCTGCGCGCCGGCACCGACGGCCCGCGCGGCGTCGCCGTCGTCTGCGGCGCCGGCATCAACTGCGTCGGCCTCCTCCCGGACGGCCGCACCGCGCGCTTCCCCGCCCTCGGCGAGCTCACCGGCGACTGGGGCGGCGGCGCCAGCCTCGCCGGCCACAGCATGTGGCACGCCGTGCGCGCCGAGGACGGGCGCGGCGGGCCCACCGCCCTCGCCCGGGCCATCGCCGAGCACTACGGGCTGCCCAGCGCCGGCGCCGTCGCCGAGGCCGTCCACCTCGGGCACCTGCCGGCGGCGCGGCTGCACGAGATCGTCCGGGTGCTGTTCGCCGTCGCGGACGCGGGGGACCCGACCGCGCGGGAGCTCGTCGACCGGCAGGCCGACGAGATCGTCCGGCTCGCCGTCGTCGCGCTCACCCGGCTGCAGCTGCTCGACGCGCCCGCCCCGGTCGTGCTCGGCGGCGGGGTGCTCGCCTCCCGGCAGCCGCTGCTCCTCGACAACGTCACGGCGCGGCTCGCGAAGGCCGCGCCGCTGGCCGAGCCGCGGGTCGTCGTCGCGCCGCCGGTGCTCGGGGCGGCCCTGCTCGGGCTCGACCACCTGGGCGGCGACGCACGGGCGCAGGCGCGGGTGCGGGAGGCGTACGAAGCCGGGCGGCCGGTCGCGGTGTGAACCGGCCCTGAGCCTCCGGTCGTCCTGGCCTTCCGGCCCTCCTGAACTTCCGGCCCTCCTGAACTTCCCGTCCCCGTCGGGTCCGCACATCCGACGGGGACGGGAACCGCACCCCGGCCCGCACACGTGTAACCGGATGTCCGCGTCCACGACCGGATGTACACGTCCGCCACGTTGCCGGGGAGACTGGTGCCATGGCCACGCCCCGCATCCTGCTCACCGCCGTCCTCTCCTGCACCGCCGTGGCCCTCACCGTCGCCGGACTCGCCTCCTGCACCCCCGTCGACGAGCACCCGACGGCCGTGAGCGCGTCCAGCGAGTCCGGTGGCCCGGACGACGACCCCGGGGACGCCGGCGACCCCGGGGACGCCGGTGACGCCGGTGACGACGCCGTCGAGGCGGTCCCTTCACTGCCGTCCGCCCCCGCCACGTGCTCGCCGGCCGGCGAGCACCCCGGGCACACCGTGCTGCTCGTCGTCGCCGCGGACCCGGCGGACCCGGCAGGGGCGGCGGACGCCACGGGCGCCCTGGACGGCCCCGGGCTCACCGCCCGGGCCACCCGGTACCTCTGCTCGCCGAACCGCTTCGAGCCCGTCGGCCGCCCGATGCACTACTCCTTCGCCGCCGCCGGCGTCGACGCCGCCCTCGTCGACCGCCGGCACGGCGACCCCGCCAAGCCGGTGCCGCTGCCCGAACTCCTCACCCACCTCGACGACTGCCTCGCCGCCCGCCCTCCTGCCACCCCCTACGGCTGCTACGGCAACACGTACGACGTCGTCCTCGACTCGCACGGGCGCATCATGCGGATCACGGAACTCGGCCGCCCGTAGGGATTCAGCGGGCCGGGCCCCCGCGATAGGTTGGTGCCCCGGATCGATCGGAGGGGCGGGTGACGTGCGCGAACACGAGCCGGACGGCGCTGACCACCCCGTCGTCGACCGCCCCGGCGCGGATCGCCCCGCTGCGGATCGCCCCGCTGCGCCCGAACACCCGCCGCGCCGCGCCCGCGCCATCGCCGACAAGATCGACCACCTGATCTCCCGCGACGCCGCCCGGGCCGCCGGACGCGCCCCCACCTACCGCGAACTCGCCGACCGCATCAACACCCTGGCCGGACGCGACGTCATCTCCAAGGACACCATCCGCAACCTCCACCACGGCGTCACGCAGAAGGGCCAGAGCCCCAACCCGACCGTCGACACCCTCGACTGGCTCGGCCGCGGCTTCGGCATCCGGCAGGGCGCGGCCTACTTCCTGGACGACCGCAGGACCGCCGACGTCGACGAACAGCTCGACCGCCTCGACAAGTTCGGGGACCTCCGGCACGCCCTCGGCAACTCCGGGGTGGTCAGCCTGGTCAAGCGCGCCTCGGGACTGTCCGACAACAGCCTGAACATGCTGCTCGTCCTCGCCGAACGGCTCAAGACCCTGGAGGAAGGGGCGTCGCGAGCGGACGGCCTCAGCGGCTCGGACGCGAACTGAGGCCGTCCGCCTGCTCGTGTGCCCGCCCGCATGTACGCCCGCTCGCATGCACGTGCGCCCGCTCGCCGATCGCCGCCGACTGAAGGAACGTTTTCCCGCATGCCACTTCCCCGCGGCCTCCGCAGGCGCTGCGAGAACATCCTCGGCGCCCTCGACCTGCCCGTCCCGTTCACCGTCGAGGGCTTCCGCGCCTCACTCGAACGCCACCGCGGCCGGCCGATCGCCATGGAACCCCTGCCCGCCCTCGGCCACGACGCCCCCTGCGGACTGTGGATCGCCCTCCCCAGCATCGACGTCGTCTTCTACGAACGGCACACCACCCCCGCCCACCAGGACCTCATCAAGCTCCACGAACTCGGGCACGTCGCCTGCGAGCACACCGGCGTCCTCGAACTGCGCCACCTCACCGGTCTGTTGCCGGACCTCACCCCCGAATTCGTCGCCCGGGCCCTCGGCCTGGCCCGCACGAGCTACACCACCGTCGAAGAACAGGAGGCGGAGATGATAGCCCTGCTGCTCGCCGACCTCGCGGGCACCGACCGCGCGCGCACGGAATCCTCCCAACGGCTCGTCGACAGCATGCTCAGCCCGGTCGAACCCCTCCGGCGCGGGCGGCGGTCCTCGGGAGGGCGAGGCTGAGGATGCTGCGCTCCGTCTTCGAGATCCTCGTCCCCGCCCTCCTGTGGACCGCCGTCGCCTGGCGCGCGCCCCGGGCCTTCCGCTCCCCCGCCACCCGTGCCCTCTGGGGCACCGTGGCCGCGATGGCGCTCGCGCTCACCACCCGGCCCGCCCCCGTCGCCCGCCTCCTGGAGGACGGCACCGGGCTGCCCGAGGTGTCCGTCCTGATCAAGCACCTCCTCGGCATCGCGGCGGCGACCTGCCTGCTCGACTACGTCTTCGCGATCCACGGGAAGCCAGGGACGGGCATCCGCTCGGCGAAGGTCCGGCACGCGGCGGCGGCCGTGGCGTGCGGAGTGATGGCGGTGCTGTCGGTCTTCTTCTTCAAGCACGAGCAGATCGGGCCCGACGGCATCGACGCGCACTACGCCGACCGGCCGGTGCAGCTCTACCTCACCGTCTACTACCTGTTCTTCTTCGCCTCGACGCTGCTCGCCTCCCGGCTCTTCTGGTCGAACCGGCTCAACGTGCCCCGCGGCCTCCTGCGGACGGGCGTCCGGCTGATGGCGGCGAGCACCGGGACCGGGGCGGTGTACGTCCTGTACCGGGTGTACTACATCGCGGCGCACACCGTCGTCGCACACGACCCCGTCACCGGGAAACCCGTCCCGCCGTACGACCCCGTCGGCGAGCTCCTGCCGGCTGCGGCGGCCATCCTGCTCGTGCTCGGCCTCGCCATGCCGCCCCTGCGGACGGTGAGCCGCTACGTCCGCGACCAGCACGCCATGTGGCGGCTCCACCCCCTCTGGGCCGACCTCGTCGCGGCGGCGCCGCAGGTCGTCTTCGGCACCCCGGCGGGACGGGTCCGCAACCTCTTCGCCCTCGGCGACCGCTCGCTGGACGTCGCCCACCGGGCGTTCGAGATCCGCGACGCGGCACTGGCCCTGCGGGACGGCCTGCCGTCCTCGGCCCCCGGCGCGGGCGCGGCGGTCGCCGCGGTCGCGCCGGGCGACCGAGCGCGCGCCGAGGCCGCCTGGTTCCACGCCGCCCTCCACCACCACACCACCGGCCACCCCCCGGCCACCGGTATGCCCCCCGAACCCACCCACCCCGGCGGCGCCACCCCGCAGGAGGAGATCACCTGGCTCCTGAAGGTGGCCACCGCCTACCGCCGCCTACCCACCTGAGACCGCGCGCAGGAAGTCGGGCCGACCGACTTCTGGCGCCCACCCCCTGGGAATCGAACGAATCAACACCACACCACTTGGGGCCATGCAGCACACAGAAAGTCGCCCAAGTCGACCTCCCGCATGCGAATCCACACAGAACCGCCCGGGGCAGCGAAGGCTGGTGCGCAAGAAGTCGGCCCCGTCGACTTCTCACGCCCGCCCGCCGGGGGCCAGGCGAAGCGACGCGGGACCACCCGGCACAGCGGCACGCAGGAAGTCGGGCCCGCCGACTTCTCACGCCCAGCCGCTGGGGGGCAAGGCGAAGCCACGCGGGACCACCCGGCACAGCGCGCAGGAAGTCGAGCCGGCCGACTTCCCGCGCCCGGCGAATAGAAGCAGCTCCACCCCGGGGCGCCAGCAGGCGGAGTGGAGGCGCCCGCACAGGAAGTCGGCCAAATCGACCTCCACGCACCCTGCACACCCGCCCCAACCGGCGGCCGCATGCCCGCAAGCCAGCAACTGGAAGCACCCCAGCCGGACGCAGGGCCAGCGGCACACAGGAAGTCGGCCCCGTCGACTTCCCGCGCCCGGTCATTGCGGGCAAGGCGAAGCCACACGGGACCACCCGGCACAGCAGCGTGCAGGAAGTCGAGCCCGTCGACTTCTCACGCCCAGCCGCCGGAAGCAAGGCGAAGCGACGCGGGACCACCTGGCACAGCGGCGCGCAGGAAGTCGAGCCCGCCGACTTCTCGTACCTGGCCGCTGGGGCAAGGCGAAGCGACGCGGAACCACCCGGCACAGCAGCGCACAGGAAGTCGAGCCGGCCGACTTCCCGCGCCCGGCGAATAGAAGCAGCTCCACCCCGGGGCGCCAGCAGGCGGAGTGGAGGCGCCCGCACAGGAAGTCGGCCAAATCGACCTCCCACGCACCCTGCGCACCCGCCCCAACCGGCGGCCGCATGCCCGCAAGCCAGCGGGCACAGCCACGCAGGCCAACAGTTGGAAGCAACACGGTCGGAAAGCGGATCCTGCCGGACACAGGAAGTCGAGCCAATCGACTTCCTGTGTCCAGCGGTTGGGAGCTGGGCGAATCGACGCGGCACCGCCGGCCGCCGGGTGACGCGCGGAAGATCGGGCCCGTCCACTCCTCGTGCCCGGCCGTTGAGGAGCAGGCGAAGCAACGCGGGGCAACCTGGCGCAGGGGCACGCAGGAAGTCGAGCACGTCGACTTCTCGCGCCCAGCGATTAGGGGCCATGAGCGGAGCGCTGACGAAAGGTCGGCCTCATCGACCTTTCGTGCAGAGCGTGCAGAGTAGGTGGAACCGACACCGCCGGACCCGGAGCCGTTGGCGAGGTGGGACGCAGGAAGTCGAGCTCGCCGACTTCTCACGCCCGGCGACAAGGACACGGCCGAAACCACGCGGGGCCACCTGGCGCAGCGACACGCAGGAAGTCGAGCACGTCGACTTCTCGCGCCCGGCGATTAGGGGCCATGAGCGGAGCGCTGACGAAAAGTCGGCCTCATCGACTTTTCGTGCAGAGCGTGCAGAGTAGGTGGAACCGACACCGCCGGGCGCGGAGCCATTGGCGAGGTGGGACGCAGGAAGTCGAGCTCGCCGACTTCCCGCGCCCGGCGACAAAGGAGACGGCCGAAACCACGCGGGGCCGCCTGGAGCAGCGACACGCAGGAAGTCGAGCCCGCCGACTTCTCGCGCCCGGCGATAAGGGCACGGGCGAAGCGACGCGGGGCCACCTGGGGCTGAGGCGCGCAGGAAGTCGGGCACGTCGACTTCTCACGCCCGGCCATAAGGGCACGGGCGAAGCGACGCGGAGCCGTTGGCGAGGTGGGACGCAGGAAGTCGGGCACGTCGACTTCTCGTGCCCGGCGACAAGGGGGCGGACGAAGCGACGCGGGGCCGCCTGGGGTCGCGGCGCGTAGGAAGTCGAGGCGGCCGACTTCTCGTGCCCGGCGACAAGGGCACGGGTGAAGCGACGTGGGGCCGGCTGGGGCTGCGGCGCGGGGGAAGTCGGCGTGGGCGATGTTTTGCGGGTGGGGTGTCCATTGGGTGGGCGGGGGTGGCCGGGGTGGGGGTGGTCGGGTTGGGTGGGCGGTATGGGTGATGGGCGGCGGTGGGTGGTGTTGGTCGTCGGGATGGTGGCGATGGCCTCGGGGTGTGCGTTCCAGTTCGGGTTGCCGTACCTCATTCCGGCCTTGCGGGCGGGCGGGTTGTCCCTGGGGCAGGCGGGGTTGGTGGCGGCCTGTCCCACCATCGGGTTGGTGTTGACGCTCGCGGCCTGGGGTGCGGCGGCGGACCGCTGGGGGGAGCGGTGGGTGCTGGCGTCGGGCCTCGGGGTGGGGGGCCTGGTGCTGCTGGGGGCGTCGGCGGTGCACGGGACGGTCGGGTTGGCGGTGTGCTTCCTGGTCGCGGGGGCGGCCGGGGCGTCGGCGCACGCGTCGAGCGGGCGGTTGATCCTCGGGTGGTTCCCGGCGCGGGAGCGCGGGTTGGCGATGGGGCTGCGGCAGACGTCGCTGCCGTTGGGGGTCGCGCTGGCGGCCCTCCTGCTGCCGCCGTTGGCCGCACACGGACGGTCCTTGGCGCTGGCGGTACTCGGGGCGTTGAGCGTGGCCGCGGCACTGCTGGTCGTCGTGCTGGTGCGGGACCCGGCGCGGCTCGGGGGCGGCTCCGGGGAGAAGCGCGGGAACCCGTACCGGACACCGGTGTTGTGGCGGCTGCACGGTGCGGCGACGCTGCTGGTCGTGCCGCAGTTCACGGTGTCCGTGTTCGCGTTCGTGTTCCTGGTGGAGGAGCGCGGCTGGTCGCCGTCGACGGCCGGTCCGGTGCTGGCCGGTGTGCAGGTGGCAGGGGCCGGGGCGCGGTTGGCGGCCGGGTGGTGGTCGGACCGGGCGGGGAGCCGGACGGTGCCGATGCGGCGTCTGGCGCTGACGGCGGCCGGCGTACTGGCGGTGCTTGCGGCGGGGGCGTTCGCGCACTCGGCGGCGGCGACGGTGGCGTTGATGGCCGCGGGCGTGGTGACGGTGTCGACGAACGGGCTGTCGTTCACGGCGGTGGCCGAGTACGCGGGCGGTTCGTGGGCGGGCCGCGCGCTGGGGGTGCACACGACGGTGCAGAACGCGGTGGCGGCGGGCGTCGCCCCGACGGCCGGTGCGTTGATCGGCGTGACGGGCTACGCGTGGGCGTACGCGGCGGTGGTGGCGTTCCCGCTGGTCGCGGCGCTGGTGGTGCCGGGGCCGGACTCCTTGCGCGGGACGGCACTTGACCTCAAGGGCGCTTGAGCTCATCGAATGGTCGCATCCGATCCGTCGATGCGACGGGCGAGAGGCGAGAGGTCAGGTCATGACGAACGACGTGCTGGTGGTGGGGTCCGTCCCGGAGGACGTGCGGCGGGCGGTGACCGGGGTGGTGAAGGCGCTGGAGCGGGCGTTCAACGAGAAGGACGGGGACGCGCTGGCCGCGCAGTTCGCGCGGCGGACGTCGTGGTCGAACGCCCGCGGCCTGCGGCTGGACGACCGCGCGTCGATCGCCGAGTTCAGCGGGCCCGCACTGAAGGGGTTCCTCGCGGACTCCTACGCGCGCTACGACGTGGTCAAGTTGCTGGAGATCGCGCCCGACGTCATCGCGGTGAACGTCGCGCAGCAGCCGACCGACCGGGCGGGCAACCCGGTCGACGGCGTGCGCGGGGCGACGCTCTACGTCGTCGCCCGGCAGGAGGACGGCTGGCGGATCGTCGCCGGCCAGAACACGGCCGTCGAGCCGCCCGCCGCCGAGCCACCCGCCGTCGAGCCGCCCGCCGGCAACTGACGTGAGGCGCGAGGACCCCGGCCGGGAGGACCAACCCGGCCGGGGCCCCGACGTGTTGTGTGGACGGTCTCCATACTGTTGCGGAACTCCCCTCCGAATGTTGATAGAAGGCGTCGCTACGCGCATGGACGTGCTCTGACCTGCCCGCTTTTGGAGTTCGCTACGGTACGGCTGGGTTTCCTTTGCTTCCGATCTCGTTGACCCGCTTTCAGCGGCTCTGCTTTGCTTCGGGCCACCCTTTCGGCCCCATGAACCGCCGGCGCACCCCACACCTCCGCGCCGGCGGCAGAGAGGAACCCTCACGATGGGCATGTCCCCCACCTCCAGAGTCCTGACCGGCCTCTCCTCGCTGGTGCTGGCCGCCGCGGGCTTCGCCGCCGCCGCACCCGCGCAGGCGGACCAGCCCGGCAGCGAGTTCGCCGGGCACACCCACCCGTACCGGCACGGCGTCGTCCCCACCAAGGAGGCCGGCGCCGCCGCGGCCGGGAAGCGCACGTCGAACCTCAACTACGGCGGCGGTGTCGACGGCATCGGCGTCACCACCGGCGCGCCCAAGGTCTACCTGGTCTTCTGGGGCTCCCAGTGGGGCACCCAGGGCACCGACGCCAACGGCTACACCACGCTCTCGGGGGACCCGAGCGGCATCGCCGTCCGCGCGCAGCAGCTGTTCAAGGGCCTGGGCACGAACAACGAGACCTGGTCCGGCGTCATGACGCAGTACTGCGAGGGCATCACCAAGGGCGCGACCTCCTGCCCGTCCACCGCCGCCCACGTCGGCTACCCGACCGGCGGCGCGCTGGCCGGCGTCTGGGTCGACCCGTCGGCCGCCGCCCCGGGCCAGGCCACCGGCAACCAGATCGCCAACGAGGCGATCAAGGCCGCCGGGCACTTCGGCAACACCACCGGTGCGGCCAACCGCAACGTCCAGTACGTGGTGCTCTCCCCCACCGGCACCCACCCGGACGGCTTCAACACCACCTCCGGCAGCTTCTGCGCCTGGCACGACTGGAACGGCGACTCCACCCTGAGCGGCGGCGCGGCCTCCTCCCCGTACGGCGACATCGCGTTCACCAACGACCCGTACGTCACCGACATGGGCACCTCCTGCGGCCAGAACTACGTCAACACCGGCACCGCGGGCCTGCTGGACGGCGTGACGATGGTGTACGGCCACGAGTACTCCGAGACCATCACCGACCAGAACCCGGCCGGCGGCTGGACCGACTCGTCCGGCTCGGAGAACGCCGACAAGTGCGCCTGGAAGGGCACCGGCGGCGTGGGCGGCGCGCAGAACGTGACGCTCGCGACGGGCTCGTTCGCGATGCAGGGCACCTGGGCGAACGACTACAACGGCGGCGCGGGCGGCTGCGAGATCTCGCACCCGGTCGTTCCCTGAACTGTCCGGGCACCCGTCCGGGCAACCATCCGGGCAACCGTCTGAGCACCACGTGAGAACCATCTGAAGGCCGCCGGAAAACAGGCGCCGGGGCGGGCAGTGCGGGCCCGCCCCGGCGCTTTGCCGTGCCCGGGGGGACAGGGGCGCGGAGGCGCCGTCGGGACCTACGGTGCGACGAGGCCGAACTCGTAGGCCTGGATGACCAGGTGGACCCGGTCGCGGGCGTCGAGTTTGGCGAAGAGCCGGGCGACGTGCGCCTTCGCCGTGGCCACGCTGATGACGAGTTCCGCGGCGATCTCGGCGTTCGACAGCCCTCGCCCGACCAGCGTGAGCACCTCGCGTTCGCGTTCGGTGACGATCGAGGCGACGGGCCGGCGCGGGGTCGGCGCGGACTGCGGGCGGGCGGCGAACTCGCCGATCAGGCGGCGGGTGACGCTCGGCGCGATGAGGGCGTCCCCGGCGGCGACGACGCGGATGCCGTCGAGGATGGTCTCCAGGGCGAGGTCCTTGACGAGGAACCCGCTCGCGCCGGCGCGCAGCGCGCCGTACACGTAGTCGTCGTCGTCGAAGGTGGTGAGGACGAGCACGTGGGTGTCCACGCCGGGGTCGGCGGCGATGCGGCGGGTGGCCTCGATGCCGTCGACGCCGGGCATGCGGATGTCCATGACGGCGACGTCCGGGCGCAGCCGGGTGACGAGGTCGACGGCCTCGGCGCCGTCGCCGGCCTCGCCGACGACCTCCAGGTCGGGGGTGTCGGCGATGAGCACGCGCAGGCCGGTGCGGATGAGCGGCTGGTCGTCGACCAGGACGACTCGGATCACGGTCCCACCTCCAGGGGGAAGTCCGCGGGGAGCGGTAGTCGGGCGGCGACGCGGAAGCCGCCTTCGGGGCGCGGGCCGGCGCTGAACTCGCCGTTCAGCAGGCTGACCCGTTCGCGCATGCCGGCGATGCCGTAGCCGGTGCCGGATCCGCGCCCCGGGCCCGGGCCGTGCCCCGGGCCGGATCCGGAGCCGCCGCCCGCGCCGCCACCGACGCCCAGGTCGACGACGGTGACCTCGACCTCGTCCGGGCGGTGGTCGACGGTGACGTGGCAGTCCCTCGTCCCGGAGTGCTTGACCACGTTGGTCACCGCCTCCTGGACGATCCGGAAGGCGGCGAGGTCGACGTCGGCGGGCAGGTGGCGCGGCTCGCCGGTGCGGGTGAGTGCGACGCGGACGCCGGCGACCGCGGTGTTCGCCACGAGCCGGTCCAACTCGGCCAGTCCGGGCGCGACTTCGAGCGGTGCGGACTCGCCCTCGCCCTGCCGCAGCGCGCCGAGCATGCGGCGCAGTCCGGCGAGGGTCTCGCGGCTGGTGGCCTCGATGGCGTCGAGCGCGTTGCGGGTCTCGGCGGGCTGGGTGTCCATGACGCGGCGGCCCATGCCGGCCTGGATCGCGATGATGCCGATGTTGTGGGCGACCATGTCGTGCAACTCGCGGGCGATGCGCAGCCGTTCGGCGGTGACGGCCTGTTCGGTGGCGCGCCCGCGCAGGGCTTCGGTGTGGCGGCGGCTCTGGTGGATCGTGTTGCCGACGAGCCAGGCGATGGCGACGGTCGCGCCGATGCCGCCGTAGGCCATCGGGTTGACGGGGTAGCCGTTGAGGGCGCCCCAGAGGAACAGTCCGAGGAGCATGGCGAGCGGCATCCCGGCGGCGCAGAGGGAGACGAGCCGGGTGCGGATGGCGGCGCAGTAGCCGACGACGGCGTCGGCGATCAGGAACTGGAGGACGGTCGTCTCGGGGACCTTCCACATGCCGAGCGAGAAGAGGCCGCCCGCGAGCGCCACCGCGATGGCGGCGAGCGGCAGGCGCACCAGCAGCGCGGCGACGGACGTGGTGACGACCGCCGTGACGACGAGCGGCATGTCCTCGGGGTTGCCGTCGTAGGTGAGGAGGTGGCGCAGTTCGTCGGCGCGCGTGAAGAACCGGAAGACGACGACGGCCGCCCAGAACGCCGCCACCCACACGCCCGGGGGCAGGCGCCGGAGCAGCGGCGGGCGGGCTTCGGTGATCATCGCCCGATCGTATCGATCATCCGTGCGCCGCACAGTGGCCCACGGGCCTAATCCCCGGGGCCACTGCACCGGTCGCGCGGTGTGTCCCGTGGGCCGCGCGGTGTGTCCCGTCGCCCGATGCCGGTGCACGGCTCCGACCGGCACCGTTGTCCCCGTGATCGAGATCGAGCGACTCAACAAGCGGTACGGCGACAAGCTCGCCGTCGACGACCTGTCCTTCACCGTCCGGCCGGGCACCGTCACCGGCTTCCTCGGCCCCAACGGCGCCGGCAAGTCCACCACCCTCAGGATGGTCCTGGGGCTCAACACGCCCACCGGCGGCACCGTCACCGTCGACGGCGTCCCGTTCGCCGGGCGCCCGCGCGGCCTGCGGCACGTCGGCGCCCTGCTGGACGCGCAGGACGTGCACGGCGGGCGCAGCGCCCGGGCGCACCTCGCGGCGCTGGCCCGCAGCAACCGGATCCCGCTCGGGCGGGTGGACGAGGTGCTGGCGGAGGTCGGGCTCGGCAAAGCCGCCGGGCGCCGGATCGGCGGGTACTCGCTGGGCATGAAGCAGCGGCTGGGCATCGCCGGCGCACTGCTGGGCGATCCGCCGGTGCTGCTCTTCGACGAGCCGCTCAACGGGCTGGACCCGGAGGGCGTGCTGTGGGTGCGCGGGCTGTTCCGGCGGCTCGCGGAGGAGGGGCGGACGGTCTTCGTCTCCAGCCACATGATGGCCGAGATGGAGCACACCGCCGACCGGCTGATCGTGATCGGCCGGGGCCGGCTGATCGCCGACGAGAGCCTCGCGGACTTCTCGGCCCGGCACACGGCGGCGGGCGTGGCCGTGCGGACGCCCGAACTCGCCTCACTGGTACCGGTCTTGACGGACGCGGGCGCCGAGGTGCGGCGCGAAGGCCCGGAGACCGGCCTGGTGACCGGCCTGCCCGCCGCCCGGATCGGCGAACTGGCCCTGCGGCACGGCGTGGTGCTGCACGAGCTCGCCCCCCGTACGTCCTCCCTGGAGTCGGCGTTCATGTCCCTGACCGCCGACAGCGTCGAGTACCTGGCCGGAGATGCCCGATGAGTACCGTGACCGTTCAGCCCGCAGCCCCGCTCCAGCCGGCGGCGCCGCTCCACCCCGGGGCGCCGCTGCCCCGCTTCACCGACCTGCTCGCCGCCGAGTGGATCAAGCTCCGCTCGCTGCGGTCCACCTACTGGGTGCTCGCGCTGGCCTCGCTGGTGGCGATCGCGGTCAACATCAACGCCGTCCACACCGACCTGACGTACATCGACCACCCGCCCGCGCGGATGCCCGGCATGCCGCCGTACCGGTACGACCCGCTGTACCACGGGCTCGGCAGCATTTCGAGCGCGCTGATGGCCGTCGCGGCGGGCAGCCTCGGGGCGATCACCGTCTTCGGCGAGTACACCACCGGGCTGATCCGCACCACGTTCGCCGCCGTGCCCGACCGGCGCGGGGTGATCGGCGCCAAGGTGCTGCTGATCGGCGGGATCACCGCGCTCGCCGGGGCGGTGGTGTCGGTGGTCTCCTTTTTCGCCACCAACGCGATGCTGGCCTCCCGGCACGTCGGGCTGTCCATCACCGACGACGGCTGCCTGCGGGCGGTCCTCGGGTACGCGGCGATCGTGCCGGTCTGCGCGCTGATCGGGATGGCGCTGGGAGCGCTGCTTCGGCACGCGACCGCGTCGATCGTCTCGCTGGTGATGCTGCTGTTCATCCTGCCGATGATGTTCGGCGGGGACCGCTACCGGTGGCTCAAGGAGATCGGCACCCACCTGCCGCTGGCCACCGTGCAGCGGCTCGCCATCAATCCGAACTCGACGACCACGATGGGGAAGTACGCGCCGAGCGTGCTGGACTCGTGGATCACCATGGGGGTGTGGGGCGTGGTCGCGGTGGCGGTGACGGTCGTCCTGGTCCGGCGGCGGGACGTGTGAGGACGGGCCGGGACGGCGGGACCCGCGGAGGTCAGTCCGCTCCCAGGCGGCGGGCGATCGCGGCCGGCAGCGGGTACGGGCGCTCGGGCGGAAGCAGGCGCTCGGCCTGTGCCGCCCGGCCGGCCCGGACCAGGTCGGCGATCCGGTGCACCCGCGGCGTGAGGTCGGTGAGGCCGACCACCCACTCGTCGGCGAACGTCCGGATCAGCGAACGGCCCACCCCCACCTGGATGCTGTAGTGGTTGAGCGCTCCCCCGCGCAGCGTCCGCTCCGGGTCCCACTGGACGTGCACGGCCGCACCCGCGACCTCGTCCGGGTGCGCCGTCGTCAGGACCGCCCGGGCCAGGGCCTCCTCCCAGCCCTCGCGGGTGATCCGGACCGCCAGCACCCGCGTCTGGCCTGGCTTGCGGGCCCAGTTGCTGCGGTGCATGAGCCAGCGGAACGACGGCTTGATCCAGGTCATCCGCCGGAACGAGAACGGCGCCACGAACCGGCCCGCCGCGAGCGCCGGGTCGGCGACGGCGGGGGCGTACGCCTGGTAGAGGACGATCGTCCGCTCGTCGTGGTCGGCCCGGATCCCGTACAGCGCGGTCATGCCGATGCACGTTGCCAGGAGGGGCGGGCGGCGGCAACGGGATTTGCGGCTCCCGGGCCTCAGCCTGCCGCGGGTTCCACGACGCCGGCACTGACGGCGGGATCGGCGGCATCAGCGGGATCGGCGGAGGCCTTGGCGGAGGCATCGGCGGAGGCATCGGCGGAGGCCTTGGCGCGGAACGCGGCCAGCGTCTCCGCGCTCACGCCGCAGGCCGGCAGGAAGGCGGCGGCGCCGCCGTGGCGGGTGCGGACCAGGTCGAGGAACACGGCCATCGCCTCGGCCGGGGCCTGCAGCAGCGGGGCCGGGATGTGCAGGTCGGGCCGCTCGTTGAGGGCGGTGCGGTGGCGGTCGGCGAGACCGGCGAAGATCTGCGGCAGCGCGTCGGCGGTGCGGACGTAGTCGGCGACGATGAGCTCGGCCGGGACGCCCAGCAGGTCGAGCAGCAGCGCGGTGAGCAGCCCGGTGCGGTCCTTGCCGGCCGCGCAGTGCAGCAGGACGGCGCCCGGACGGGCCGCGGCCTCGACGGCGGCGGCGACGGCGGCCGGGGCGGACTCGGCCATCAGCACGTAGAAGTCGCCGAGGTCGGCGGCGGTGGTCATGGTGCGCAAGCGCTCGGCGAGGCCGTCGGTGGCCGGGTTCACCGGGGCCGCGACGACGGCTATCCCGGCGGACTCGGCGGCGGCCCAGTCGGCCGGGTCGGTCTCGGAGCCGTCGCGCAGGTCGACGATGGTGCGGATGTCGCAGGCCCGCAGCTGCTCGACGGTGGCGGCGTCGGCGGCCGGGAACGGCTGGGCGGAGCGGTAGAGCACACCGGGGCGAACCCGCAGGCCCTCGGGGTCGCCGAGGACGGCGGAGTCGCGGAAGTTGACCAGGGACATGCGCGGCCTATGCCTTTCGAGAGGACATCTAGACATCTAGATGTGTCGTCCAGATGTCTAACCGCTCCGAGGGGTCGCGGGCAAGCCGCCGTGCCCCGGGGCTACCTTCCATGGCACCGCTCCCGGGCCGGATCGTCGAGCCGGGGCCCGCGTCGAGCCGGGCCCGCGCCGGACGGGAATCGTCGGGCCGGGAGCTTCGTAGGATCGTGCCCGTGGCGACCAACCCTCCCAGCACCCCCCTCTACCGCCGCCTGGCGCGACAGCTCCAGGAGCGGATCGACGCCGGCGCGTACCCGGCGGGCGCCCGGCTGCCCAGCGAACCGGAGCTGAGCGCCGAGTTCGGTGTGAACCGGCTCACCGTCCGGCAGGCGGTGGCGGAGCTGGAGCGCGCGGCCGTCGTCGAGATCCGGCGCGGGGTCGGCACGTTCGTCCGGCCGCCGGCGGTGCGCGTCTCGATCACGGTGGACCCGCGCAGCCAGCGGTTCGACCTCGGGAGCGTGCACAGCGCGCTGCCGGGCGCCCCGGAGGGCGGGGACGGGGAGTTCGTGCTGGGCGCGCGGCCGGTGGCCGGCTCGGCGGAGGACGAGGAGGCCGCCCGGCAGCTGGGCCGCGGGCCGGGCGAGCTGTCCCGCGTCGACACGGTGATCCGCCTCGGCGGGCGGGCCCGGGCGGCGTGCAGCTACTGGGTGCCGTTCGGGCCGCTGCCCGCGGAGCTCGTCCGGCCCGGCCGGCCCGGCAACCTGGTGCTCGACCTCGCCCGCGCCGCCGGGGTCGAGCTGGAGTACGACTGGCGGGCGTTCGGCGCGATCGGCGCCGACCTCGCCGACGCCGAACTCCTCGGCGTCCCGGCGGGCACGCCGCTGCTCGTGCGCGAGGGCGTCAGCTGCACCCCGGACGGCGCCCCGGCGCTGTACGTGCGGCGGCGGATCGACGGCAGCAGCGCGCGCTTCGTCCTGCACTTCCGCGAGCCGCTGGGAGCGGAGCCGGGCGACTCTGCGGCGGGCGGGCCTGGGCCCGGCGAATCGGCGGCGGGCGGGCCCGGGCCGGACGGGCCTGGGCCGGACGGTCCGTAGCGGTCCTGCTAGGGTTCCGCGCCGGTAGCGGCACGAAGGAAGAGCGGGGCGGAACACGATGACGGCGGGGAACGAACCCGGACCCGGCCCCGGCATACCCACCGAACTGGCCACCGCCTGCACGGACTTGCTCGCCCAGGTCGCCCGCACCGGCCGGCTCCCGCGCCGCGCCGAACTGGAGCACCTGCGCACCCTCGGCGAGCACTGCGCCGAAGCCGGCTACGGCCTGCGCGAGGTGGTCGCCCACGGCCTGGCCGCCACCCGCCGGGCCTGGCACACCCTGCCGGACGTCACCGCCGCGAGCGGCGTCGGCGACCTGCGCCGCACCGGCGACGCCGTCCTCGCCGCGACCGAGGCCGCCCTCGCCGCCCTCGGCGAGGGCCACGAACGCGCCCAGCGCATGGCGGTGCGCCAGGAGGAGTCCGCGCGGCGGGAGTTCATCGACGACCTGCTGCACGGCCGCACCGACCTCGGCGCCCTCGCCGAACGCGCCGACCGCTTCGGCCTGCGGCTCGCCAGCGCCTACGCCGTCGCGGTGGCCGCCGTCGACGGGCCCGCGGCGGACGCGCACCACGTGCACCACCTGGTGAGCCGGGTCGAACGGGAACTGGTCGGGCGCTTCGGCGAACGGGGCGTCCTGCTGACCGGCAAGGACGGCCGGCTGGTGTGCATCGCCCCGGACAGCGAACGCGTGGTGCTGGAGGCGTTCACCGAACTGGCCCTGCGCCCCGGCACCGGCTACCGCCCGGTCCGGCGGGTGGCGACGGGCCGCCGCCACTCGGGCGCGAGCGGGGTGCTGCGCAGCTACGAGGAGGCACTGGGGGCACTCGACTACGCGGAGCGGCTCGCCCTCCCCGCACGGCAGTTGAAGGCGGAGGAGCTGCTCGTCTTCCCGGTGCTGATGCGCGACCGCGCGGCCATGGCGGACCTCGTACGGACGGTCCTGGGCCCGCTGACGGAGGCGAGGGGCGGGGCCCGCCCGCTGCTGGACACGATCGTGGTCCAGTCGGAGACGGCCTACGTCAACGCGGAGGCCGCCCGCCGCCTGGGCCTGAGCGTCCGGACCCTGGGCTACCGCCTGGAGCGGATCAAGGCCCTGACCGGCTACGACCCGTCCGACGCCCTCCAGCGCTTCACGCTGGAGACGGCGGCCATGGGGGCCCGGCTCCTGAACTGGCCGGAGCAGCCGCTGTAGCGACGCCGGCCGGCGGGCGCGCATGAACGCGGGCGGGCGCGCTTGGGCACACGCGCGTTTCCGGGTGTCAAAGGGGCGTCAAGATTGCCGGGTCCTGGCAATGTGCGGAGGGCCTCCGCACTGTCACGATCTCCGTGGCGCCGAGGTGTGCGGTGCCACCGGAACGCGCTCGGGGGCGCGGCCCACGACGGGGGGACGTCGCGGCCGCGGCGGGCTGTCCGGTGGTGCGGGCGGCCCGGTGCCAACGGCCGTCGCCGGGTTCGGACCGACGGCCGTGGGCCGGCGCCCGACAGGGGGTGGCGCCGGCCGCAGTGGGGGTGCCGGGCACCGTGCCGGGGGGCACGAGCCGGTGGGCACCCCGGGGGGCATGCCGGTCACGTCGGTCACGGTGTCGGGGGACACGGTGCCGACGCGACCGGCCGCCGCCGGCCTCGCCACCCGCCGGCTCACCGACCCCGCAGGCCGTCCAGGATCACCGCCGCCAGTCGCCCCGGGAAGTCCGGTTCCGGCGGCCGGTGCCCTAGCAGCGCCCGGGACTGCACGGGGGCCGCGAGGAGCTCGACGGCCACGGCGGCATCCGTGCCGGCGGGGAGTTCGCCGCGGTCGACGGCCCGCTGGATCATCACGGCCGCCTGGTCGAGGCGGGATCGCCAGAACTCCTGCCAGGCCTCCGCGAGGGCGGGGTCGTCCGCGCCGAGGACGGCGGCCCGGGCGACGGCTCGGCCGAGGGGGGTGGCGAGGTACTCGGCCAGCGCGGTCGCGAACGCGGTGAGGTCGGCGCGGACGTCGCCGGTGTCGGGGACGGGGATGCCCTGGTCGCTGGCGGCGAGGAGGGCGTCCAGGACGAGCTTCTCGCGGGTACCCCAACGGCGGTACACCGTGGTCTCGTTGACGCCGGCGCGGGCCGCGACGCCGGCGATGGTGAGCTTGGCGGCGCCGTGTTCGACGAGGACGTCCGCGGCGGCGGCCAGCACGGCCTCGCGGACGCGCGCGGCCCGCCCGCCCGGTCGCCTCCGCACCGGTTCCGACTCTTCCGATTCCATGCCCATCACCCTAACGCAGGACCACTTGCGTTAAGGGTCGATGGAGGCGCATAGTCATTAACGCAAGAGTTCCGGCTTTAAGGACGCAGCCCCCCAGCCACGGCAGGAGTCTCGACATGCCCTTCATCTGGCCGCTGGACCCGCAGGACCTGTTCGCCGAGCGCTACCCGCAGATGACCCTCGGCCTCCCCGCCGACGAAGTGGACGCCGTCCGCGCCGCCGTCACCGAGATGTGGCCCGACCGGCCGGGCGGCTGGGTGCACGAGTGGTCCGCCCTGGCCGCCCGGCACGCGGCCGCCGGGCGTCCGGACCTCGCGGCGCAGGCGTACGGCTGGGCGAAGTTCCCGTCACTGGCCGACGGGCCGAAGCGGGCCGCGCTCGCCCGCCAGGCGGAGCAGTACCGGCTCGCCGCGGCCGGCTTCCCGGTGGAGTTCGAGCGCCGCACGCTCACCGTCCCGTACGGCGGGGGCGGACGCCCGGGCGCGGGCACCGGCACCGGCACCGGCACGACCGATGTCACCGTCCACCTGATGGCCGCCCCCGGCCTGCCCGCCGACGCGCCCGTACTGCTGGCGAGCGGCGGCGTCGACTCTTGGAAGATGGACCTGCACGGCCTGTGGGTCCGGCTCGCGCTCGCCCTGCCGGTGCGCCTGCTGCTGTTCGACCTCCCGGGCACCGGCGAGACCTCGCACCTCCCGATGACGCCGGACGGCGGCGCCGAGGTGATCGAAGGCCTGGTGGCGCACGCCCGGACGATCGCCGGCGAGGCGGTCGGTGGCGGAGTGGGCGGCGGCGGGGCGGTCGGTGGCGGAGTGGGCGGCGGCGGGGCGGTCGGCGGCGGGGTCGGGGTCGGGTACTTCGGCATCTCAATGGGCGGCTACTACGCGGCCCGGACGGGCCTGAGCGGTGCGGTCGACGCGGCCGTGGTGCTGGGCGGCCCGGTGGAACGGTCGTTCGTGCGGGGGCGCGGGTTCGCGTTCGGCATGGACGGGATCGTCGGCAACGCGCTGGGCTTCGACGCCCCGCCGAGCGCCGCCGAACGGGACGACGCCTTCGCCGAGTTCGACCTGCGGCCACTGCTGGACCGGGACGCCAACGCTCCGATGCTGGTCGTCAACGGCGCGGACGACGTGCACGTCCCGCAGCACGACACCCTGGTCTTCACCGGCCGCCGCGCCACCGAGGTGCACCTGCTTCCGGACACCGGGCACTGCGCGATCTCGAAGATGGGCGAGGCGATGGAGCTCATCACGGCGTGGCTGCGGAAGACGATGGTCGGCTGATCATCTCGTCGCAACGACTTCGCACGAATTCGCACGACTTCGAACGAACGAGCCCCGCGCGTGGCGCGCGAGTCCGCGCCTCACGTGCGGGGCTAGCTTGTCTGCATGATCGCTCAGGAACCCGATCTCGCCGGGTTGCGCCGGGTCTACGGGCGTACGGGCAGCCGGCTGTTCTACACCCGGGTGGCGCGCAACGCCCGGCACTGGGGGTGGACCGAGCCCGGGCAGTCGAAGTGGCGCCTGTGGCGGGCGCAGCGGCAGCTGGAGGACGTGCTCGGCCGCAGGCTCGCGCTCCCGCCGGGCGCCGAGGTGCTGGACGCGGGCGCCGGGGCGGGCGTGGTGGCGCGGGCGATGGCGGTGCGGTTCGGGCTCGCGGTCACCGGCGTCGACCTGCTGGACTTCCACGTCGACGAGGCGAACCGGCTGAGCGCCCGCGCGGGACTGTCCGACCGCACCACCTTCTCGTGCGGCGACTACCACCGACTCCCGTTCCGCGACGGCACGTTCGACGGCGCGTACTCGATGGAGACGCTCGTCCACTCCTACGACCCGCCGCGCGCCCTCGCCGAGCTCCACCGGGTGCTGCGCCCGGGCGGGCGGCTGGTGCTGCTCGGTCCGATGAGCACCGTCCCGCTGGACGAAATGGCGCCGGACGCACGGGCGTTGCTCGAACCCTACCTGGACGCGATGGTGATGACGGGCGCCAAGGTCTACCACGCCCGCAACCTCCCGCACCTGCTCGCCGAGGCAGGGTTCCAGGTCGAGGAGGCGCTGGACGCGACGCCGTACTACACGCCGACGACGGAGGCCGTGTACGCGTACTTCCGGCTTCCGTGGGCGGTGCTGCGCCGGTTCGGGAATCCGGCGCGCTGGCTCAACCTCCGTTCCACGGTGGAGATGTACGCCGTGCGGGCATACGTCGCCTGGTACGTCCACACCGCCGTCAAGCCGAATGCCGTCAAGCCGCTCTCCCCCGCTTCCGCCGCCGAGCCCCCGAGGTGAACCGCATGACGAACGCCGCCCCCCTGCCGTACCCGAGCGGCTGGTTCTGCGTCGGCCTCGCCCGGGACGTCCCGCCGGGCCGGGTGCGGACGGCCCGCCTGATGGGCGAGGACGTGGTGCTGTACCGGACCCGGCGCGGCACGCTGCGCGCGGTGGGCCCGCACTGCCCGCACCTGGGCGCGCACTTCGGGGCGGGCGGGACCGTCCGGGGCGAGGACCTGGTCTGCCCGTTCCACGGCTTCGCGTTCGGGCCGGACGGCTCGTGCACGGGCGCACCGGACGGCACCCGGCTGCGGGCGGGCCTGACGCACAACCACCTCGCCGAGCGGGACGGCATCCTGTACGTCTGGCGGGGGATCGCCGGCGAACCGCCCACGTGGGAACTCCCACCGCCGGTCGGGGCGGTGCCGCTCGCGTGGTGGCGCGGGGAGGTGCTGTCGCACCCGCAGGAAGTGGCGGAGAACAGCGTCGACTTCCGGCACACCGCCGTCCTGCACGGCCTGGACACCCGGGAGACCGCCCCGCCGGAGATCGCCGGCCCGCTGTTCACCGTCCACCAGCGCACGACCACCCGCTTCCCGGGCCTCGGCGCGGTCAGCCTGGAGCAGCCGGTCACGCTGGCCGGGCTCGGCTCGATCCAGGTGGTGGCGGAACTGCCGGGACTGGGCCGCCGGCTGCGGGTGTGGGTGCTGTCCACGCCGGTCGCGCCGTGGCGGACGGCGGTGCTGATCGCCGTGGCGGTCGGCCGGCGGGCACCGGGGGTGCCGGGGGTGCCGGGGGTGCTCGCCTCGGCGGCGGACCGGGCGGCGGACCGGGCGGCGGCGTGGGTGGCGCTGCGGGGCACCGTGCGCGTCGTCAAGCAGGACCGCCCGGTGCTCGCCCACAAGCGCTACCTGGCGCAGCCGCGCCTGGTCCCCGGGGAACGCTCGATCGGGCTGCTCCGGCGCTGGGCGCGCCAGTTCTACGGCGAGGAGGCGGGTCGGGCGGAGCTGTTCGCCGACGGGGCGCCGACGGAGGAGGCGCTGGCGGACTGACGGGTCGACGGACCAGCGCCTCCGCCGCTCAGCTCCGCGCCGCCTTCCCGTCCGCCGCGAGCGCGACCAGGCCCTTGTCCGTCGGCCCGTAGACCCTTCCGCCGCCCGCCCAGAACGGCACCAGGGCGGTCGTCTCGGTGCTCGGCGTGAAGTCGAAACTCCACCGGGCGTCGCCGGTGTCCGGGTCGAGCGCCCACACCTGTCCGTGCGCCCACACGTACACGTTGCCGTCCGCGCAGAACACCTCGATCCGGTTGACCGAGCCGATCGGCAGCGCCCCCGACCAGCGGACCGCGCCGCTCTTCGCGTCGAAGGCCTGCACGACCACCGCCGGTTCCTCGAACCGCGACGCGGCCGCGTAGACGGCGGTGCCGTCCGGACTCGCCGCCGCGGCCTGGAAGACCGGCCGGCCGGGCGACTGCCACGCCACCGCGCCGCCCTCCGGGTCGAGGGCGTAGAGGTGGTCGGTGAGGAACAGGAACCGGCCGCCGGCCGACGCGTGCGGGCCGTCGGAGAAGGCGGGGAGGGTGGTGAGGGAGGTGAGCGTGGTCCCGGCTCCGGGGGCGGGCTGCTCCCACACCGTCTTCCCGGCGGCGGTGGTGTCGAGCGCGGTCAGCTTGGAGATCGTGCGGTCGACGGTGGCGGTGTTGTACAGCACGCGGGTGCCGGAGGACGGCACCAGGAGCCGCCCGTACACCGGTTGGGTGTGGGGGTAGGTGGTCTCCCAGCGGACCGCCTGCGTCGCCGGGTCGATCGCCTGGACGAAGGACTCCTGCTGGTACGTCGGCGGCGCGGGCGGGGCGACGTGCGTGGTGGTCCCGTCCCCGTGGATGTACAGGACCCCGTCGAGCAGGCCCGCGAGGGAGACGTTCGTGAGGCCGACGGCCTTGCGGGTGATCGACCAGGCGACGGTGCCGGTGGCGAGGTCGACGGCCTTGATCGCGTAGTTGAGGTTGAGGGGGTCGGTCAGGCTCACGAACCCGCCGGCGTAGGCCTTGCCACCGCCGACCACCAACGCGCCGGAGCCGAGCCCGGTCCACGAACGGGCCATCTGGTTCGACAGCGGACCCCAGAGGGGACGGCCGGACTGGTCGAAGGCGCGGACGCCGGTCATCCCGGCGACCAGGACGGTGCCGCCCTCGCCGGCCAACTGGATCGCGGGCTCGTCGAGTTGGGCGGTCCAGAGGGGAGTGGCGGCGGTCTTGGTGTCGATCGGGCGGGTGAGGTCGGTGGGGGCGGGGCGTCCGGGGGCGGCGGTCGAGGGCTTCGCTCCGTCGCCGGAGGCCCGGTCCGAGGAGGACGGGAGCGCGTAGTACAGCGCGGCGCCGCCCCCGGCCAACGCCACGGCTCCCCCGGCCAGGCCCAGGAGCAGCTTGCGGCGGGAGGGCCTGGGCTGACCGGTCGGCCCGGGAGCGGGCTCGGGCTGCGGCGGTGCGGCGGGCGGCGCCGCGGGCGGGGCGAAAGGGGGCGCCGCGGGCGGGGCGAGAGGGGGCGCCGCGGGCGGTGGCGGGACGGACGGCGCGAGGACGGCCGCCGCCCGCTCGATCTGCGTCACCAACGACGGGTGCAGCCAAGGACCTTGGGCCACCGCCCCCGCACCGCCCTGCGCGAGCGCGGCCACGACCTGCTCCGGCGTCGGACGGTCCGCCGGCTCCTTCGCCAGGCAGGCCGCGATCAGGAGCCGCAGCCCGCCGGGCACCGCCGACAGGTCGGGCTCCTCGCCCGTCACCTTCTGCAGCACCGCCAGCGGGTGCCCGCCGTCGAACGGCCCGCGCCCGCCGGAGGCCGCGTACACCAGCGTCGCGCCGAGCGAGAACACGTCGCTCGCCGGGCCCGCCGTCCGGCCCAGCGCCTGCTCCGGGGACATGTACGCGGGCGTGCCGAAGATCGCGCCCTCGGCGGTGAGCGCGGTGCCGTCGGCCGCCCGCGCGATGCCGAAGTCGATGACGTGCGGGCCGTCCAGCGCCAGCAGGACGTTGCTCGGCTTGAGGTCGCGGTGGGTGAGCCGGGCCGCGTGGATGGCGCGCAGCTCCTCGGCGATCCCGGCCGCGACGATGCGCAGCACGTGCTCGGGGAACGGCCCGACCAGCATCACCGCCTCGTCCAGGCCGATGCCCGGCACGAAGGCGGTCGCCAACCACGGGACGGGCCCGTCCGGGTCGGCGTCCACGACCGGCGCGGTGAACGCCGACGACGCGGCGCGCGCGGCGGCGACCTCGCGCCGGAACCGGGCGCGGAAGCCCTGGTCCCCGGCGAGTTCGGGCCGCACCACCTTGACGGCGACCGTCCGTCCGCCCGCCGACCGGCCCAGGTACACGACGCCCATGCCGCCGGCCCCGAGCCGGCCGAGCAGCGCGTACGGGCCGATCCTGGGCGGGTCGGCGGGGTCCAGCTGCCGCATCATCGGGTTCCGTTCGGTTCGGGGGCGGGGGCGGGTTCGGGGGCGGGGGCGGGGGCGGGGGCGGGGTGGTCGTGCACGGTCGTGCTCACGCTCCGTTCGCGTGCAGGGCGGTCACCGTGGACGTACTCGGGTCGGACACGCACAGCCGCCCGTCGCCGGCCGTCCAGGCCAGGGTGGTCGGGTCCTTGCCCTTCAACCCCGAGTACTTCCAGCGGGGTTTGCCGTCCGCCGGGTCGAGCGCCCACAGGACGGTGTCCGGGCCCATCCGGTAGAGGTTGCCGTCGGCGAGCAGGAGGCGGGCGCCCAGGTACGCGGCGTCCGGCGGGTCGGGCGGCAGCGGGGTGCGGTGGCGGGGGCGGCCGTTGCCGGTGTCGAGGGCGGCGACCGAGACGCCTCCGTCCGCGTCCTTCATCAGGCAGTGCACCGTGCCGCCGTCCGCCGAGGCCGCGAAGCCGTCGCCGCGCAGGGAGGCGCCGATGACACCGTCCGTCGTCCACGTCGGGTTGCCGGTGGCCGGGTCGAGGGCGGTCAGGGTGCCCCGGACGGCGTCGGGCACGAGGTAGTGGCCGCCCGCGGCGGTCAGGCCGAGGGAGGGCATCCTCCGCTCCCACGCGACCTCGCCCTTGGCGTCCAGCATCTTCAGGGTGTCCTGGGTGCTCAGCGCCGCGTGGTCGTCGCCGGGCAGGAGCGCGAGTTCGAGCAGCTGCGCCTGGTCGCCGTGGAGCCAGGCGGTACGGCGGCCGGCCAGGTCCACCGCCCACACGTGGAAGCCGGTGTCCGCGATCCCCCGGTCCGCGCCGTCGCCGAGGCCGATCAGGTAGGCCCGGCCGGCGCGGACCCCGGCGAACAGCAGCTCGCCCACGGCGTGCGGGTGGTCCTGCTGGAGCCGCCAGTCGATCGAACCGTCGGCCGGGTTCACGCTCACCAGCTCGCTCCTCGACGCGACTCCGACCATCGCCATTCCGACGGTGTAGAGGCGGTCGCCGCCCAGGGCCGAGAAGTTCCGGGGCATGCCGCCCATCGCGTAGCCGGCGTCCGCCGTCCACTTGGTGTGGCCGGCGTCGTCCACGCCCCAGATGTGGCCGAGCCCGATGCAGGCCGTCACGCCGGGGGCGGAGAGGAGCTGGGGGCAGGCGGACGGCAGGTTCACCTTCCAGGCGAGGGACGCCTCGGGGACGGCGGCGACGGCGGGGCGGGTGGTCGTGGCGCCCGTGGTGGCGGCGGCTCCGGGCGGCGCGTGGACGTCGCGGACGTCCTGCTCGTGGACGTCCTGCTCGCGGAGGAGAGCGACGGTGGTGGCCGCGCCCGCTGCGGTGAGCACGCCGCCGCCGATGGCCAGCAGGACGCGACGGCGCGGGAGCCGGCGACGCGGGGGTTGGCGGGGTGGGGCGTCGGACGGGGGCGGCGTGTATGCCGGGGGCGGGTATGCCGGCGGCGGGTATGCCGGTGACTCCGGTGGCTCCGGGGACTCCGGTCTCTCCGATGGCTCGGGTGCCGCGGTGAGGACGCCCCGCACCGCGAGCACGTCCGCCGTGACGGCCTGCGGGAGCCAGCCGCCCGCCGTGTCGGGGCGGCCGATCCGCTCGACCAGCTCGACGAGCTGCCGCGGGGCCGGCCGGTGCACCGGGTTCTTCGCGAGGCAGGCGCCCACCAGGTACCGGAGGCCGTCCGGCAGACCGCTCAGGTCCGGCTCGGTGTTGACCACGCGGAACAGCACGGCCGCACCGGCACCCTCGCCGAACAGGTGCCGTCCGAGCGCCGCGTACGCGACCGTCGACCCGAGCGCGAACACGTCGCTCGCCGGGGCGAGCGGCTCGCCCAGCGCCTGCTCCGGCGACATGTACGGCGCCGAACCGATCACCGAACCGGTCGTCGTCAGCCCGGTGCCGTCGGCGGCGCGCGAGATGCCGAAGTCGATGACGTGCGGACCGTCCAGCGCCAGCAGCACGTTGCCGGGCTTGAGGTCCCGGTGGATCAGCCCGGCACGGTGCACCTCGTGCAAGGCCTCGGCGAGCCCGGCGGCCAGCGTGCGGACCGTCCCCTCGGGTAACGGGCCGTGCCGCACCACCGCGTCCTGCAGCGGGACGCCCACGACGAAGGCCGTGGCCATCCAGGGGGTGACGGCCTCCGGGTCGGCGTCGACGACGGGCGCGGTGAACGCCCCCGACACCCGGCGCGCCGCCGCGACCTCCTGCCGGAACCGCGCGCGGAAGCCCGGGTCCCCGGCCAGCTCCGGCCGCACGACCTTGACGGCCACGGTCCGCCCACCGGCCGACCGGCCCAGGTACACGGCCCCCATGCCACCGGCCCCGAGCCGTCCGACCAATGCGTACGGCCCGACCTGTCGCGGATCCGCAGGCCCGAGTTGCTCCACCGTCTCCCCCTCCCCGCGAGCCCTCAAAGGCTAGGGCCAACCGCGGTGCGGTGACAGTGGATCATCCGGGTTTTATCGACCCGGCACTGCCCGGCACCCACCCCGGTGGCGGAGCCGCCAAACTCTCCCACACCGGATCCACCACCCCCGGCACCGCCCGCCCGGCCGCCCACCAGAGCCGCACCAACTCGGCATAGATCGGCACCCCGGCGACGTCCCGCAGAATCGTTTCCTCGCCCATCGACGCAACACAATCACTCACGCCCCGCCCAACGCCCCCACCCCACCGGAGACACGCCCCCACCACCCCTTCACCCCGAATCCCCACCCCACTTCGCACAGAAAGTCGACCCAGCCGACTTCCTGTGCGCCCACCCCCTATCGCCCTCCCCCACAACGCCCTACGAGCCACCCCTGCACAGGAAGTCGGCGAGCTCGACTTCCCGTGCGCTCACGCGAGGGCCAACCGGAGCCGCCACGCCCGCACAGAAAGTCGGCGAGCCCGACTTCTCACGCACGGACTCACTCACTCGGAGACCCCACCCCGCACGCCACCCACCAGCCGACACACAGAAATTCGACGTGGCCGACTTCTTGCACGCTCACCCTCGAAATCCACCTCAAGCCCGCACACGAGGTCGACCAGCCCGACTTCTCACGCACCCACTCGCTCACTCGAAACTCCACCCTGCACACCACCCACCAGCCAATACGCGAGAAGTCGGCAGGCCCGACTTCTCGAGTGGGCTGCACAAGAGTTGGGGCGTTGGGAGTGGTGCGTCAAAAGTCGGGCCGGCCGACTTCCCATGCGGGTTGGTGCGCCGCCCGTACAAGCCAGCGGGTGAGGAAGGCGCCAGCTGCGTACCGGAAGTCGAGCAGACCGACTTCCCACGCGGGACCGGCGCGAGGGGCGGTGGGTGCCAAGGAATCACTAGCGGTGGTTCGTCGGCGATCTGAGGGATGACGCCGCCAACGCCAGCCGGCGAGCCTCGCACAAGAGGCGGTCGGCGGCGAGCGCGCAGGAAGTCGAGCAGACCGACTTCTCGTGCGGGGTCAGCCGGTGCCTGTCATCCGGCCCAGTGCACCCCCAAAGCACAAGGATCGCCGCTGCATAGGAAGTCGGGCGGGCCGACTTCTCACGTAGGTGCTGGCGTGCGAAGAGTAGCGCCAGCGGACGGTGCGTTAACGAACGATGTGGACGCGGATGCGCGAGAAGTCGGGCTGGCCGACTTCTCGCGCGGGTGCTGGGGCACGACTAGGCCGTGTATCGGAAGTGAACCGTTCGCTTAGGGTGTTGGCATGTCACTGGGTCACATAGTCCTCTTGTCCGGTCGTTCGATCCGGCTCGCCGAGCTACGGATGTCTTCGACCTACGGCGGGATGCTGGAGGGCTACCCGTGCAAGCGCATCAACGACATGAAGGTCAGTTCGCTCCAGCGGCAGGCCGAGCGCGCGTTTCCCTCCACACCGGTCCATCTTGTTGAGCCCTCCCGCGAGTACCCGGATGAGACCGCCGGCGCCTTCGGTCCCGTTGAGGTGCTGCCTTCCGTGGCCTGCGTCGGCGTCTTCGGCTCCACGGCGCTCGACCCGGCGATGGACGGTTCCACCCTCGTCGTCGCCTGGTTCCAGGCAGCACCGGAGGTGCCGGCGGGCGAGGATGCAGATCTTGCGCTTCGCAGCATTCACTGGGAGGAGCTGGCCCACGACTATGAGCTGTAGCGACGTGTACTGATCACAGCCACTCGTTGATGGCGGCGACGAGGACAGTGGCTTCAAAGCGGACCGCGAGCTTGTCATGGCGGGTGGCCACGGCACGGTGGCGCTTGAGACGGTTGATCCCGCACTCGACCGCATGACGCTTGCGGTAGTCGACCGGGTCGAAGCGCGGTGGTCGGCCACCTCGGGAGCCTCGATTCTGGCGGTTGCGTGCCTGGTCGGCCTTGTCGGGGATGGTGCAGCGGATTCCACGGCGGCGCAGGTAGGTGCGGTTCCTGCGGGAGGCGTACGCCTTGTCAGCCCGCACTCGGTCGGGGCGCGCGCGTGGCCGGCCCGGCCCAACGCGGGGCACGCGGACCTTCTCCAGTACGGGTTCGAACTGTGGCGAGTCGCCGCGCTGTCCTGCCGTGATCACGATCGACATGGGCTTCTGCCCCTGCTCGACTGCCAGGTGCACCTTGGTTGTGAACCCACCGCGCGAACGTCCCAGTCCGTGATCTCCGGGCTCGGTAAACAACCCGCCCGGTGATTCTTTCTGCAGGTCACCATGCCTACGAGCCCCAGCTGCATGCTGATGAGCACGGCATACCGCGGAGTCGACGCTCAGGTCCCACACGATCGCACCCTTCGCATCGGCCAGGGACTGCAGCTGGGTGAGGACTCGATGCCAGATGCCGTCCCGCTGCCATCGGCGGAACAGGTCGTAGACCCGGCCCCACGGTCCGTACTCGATAGGCACGTCTCGCCACGGAACACCGGTACGGACCCGCAACCGTATGCCGTCGGTCAGCCGCCGCCGAGGCCAGACGGGTGGCCGCCCCGCCCTCGCCCCCCCTTCGGCAACAACGGTTCCAGCACCGCCCACTGCTCGTCCGTGAGATCTCCCCGCCCCATGAACGGTGATCATTCATCGCTCAAGATCTACTTTCGATACACGGCCCAGTAGCGCCGGCGGGCGCCGCGTGCGAGCGGACGAAGGGGGCGCCAAGGCGCAGGACGTCGGGTGGGGTGAGGTGGGGTTAGGGCTTGGAGCGGGCGGCGGCGAGGAGGGCTGGGACGGTGGCCAGCTTTACGCGGGGGCGGCCTTCGGCTTCGCCTCGGGTGCGTTCGGCGCGGTCCACGGCTCGTAGTTCCTTCAGGCCCACCGTGTCGGGGCGCCGGGAGCGGATGAGGTGGTCGAGGTCCTTGCGGGTGGCGACCGGGGTGGGGAGGGTGCGGGCGGTGGCGTCGTCGAGGAGGGCGTCGACGGTTTCGCGGGCGCAGGCGCGGTTGGCGCCGATGCCGCCGGACGGGCCGCGTTTGGCCCAGCCGACGACGTAGGTGCCGGGGAGGCCGTCGACGCGGCCGCCGTGGTGGGCGACGGTCTCCGTCGTCTCGTCGAACGGGAGGCCGGGGATCGGGACGCCCCGGTGGCCGATGGAGCGCACGACCAGGCCGGCCCGGATCACCTCCTCCTCCCCCGTGGCCCGCCGGACCGCGACCCCCGTCACTCCCCCGTCGTCCCCGGTCAGAGCCGTGGGGGTGGAGAAGAAGCGGAGCACCAAGCGGCGAGCCCCCTCGGGCTCCGCCGAGCCGTCGAAGCGCACCAGCGGCAGCCCGTCCAGCAGAGGCGCGGGGGCGGACCCGGACGAGTCCACCACCACCTCCACCCCCGGCAGTTGGCGCAGCGCGAGGAACTCCGACCGCGTCCACGCCGCCTCCGCCGGCCCGCGCCGCGCGAGCAGGACGACCTCCCGCACCCGGCTGCCGCGCAGGGCGGCGAGCGCGTGGTCGGCGATGTCGGTGGCGGCGAGCCGGTCGGGGTCGGTGAGCAGGATGCGCGCGATGTCGACGGCGACGTTCCCGTTGCCGATCACGACGACCCGACCGCACGACGACGAAGACAGCGTCACCGCGTCGGCCGGCACGGTCGGTTCGGCGTTGTACCAGCGCACGAAGGTAGTGGCGGGGAGGCTGCCGGGCAGGTCTTCGCCGGGTATGCCGAGCCGCCGGTCGGCCGCCGCGCCGACGGCGTAGACCACCGCGTGGTGGTGGGCGGCGAGTTCGTCGTGGGTGAGGTCCGTGCCGGCCTCGACGTTGAGGTACATCCGCAGCCGCGGGTCGTGGAAGACGCCGGCGAAGCTCTCGGCGATGCGCTTGGTCGACTGGTGGTCGGGGGCGACGCCGTGCCGCAGGAGGCCGCCGGCGACGGGCAGCCGGTCGATCATGGTGATCTCGGCTCCGGTGGTGCGCAGCAGTTCCTGCGCGGTGTACCCGGCGGAGGGCCCGGTGCCGACGACGGCGACCCGCAGCGGCCCGAGCCCGTCGGGCAGGCTGCGGGGGAAGGTGGGCGCGCCCCACGCGTGGTCGTTGGGGTGGTCGCGGTACCAGTCCCGGTTGAGGTCGCCGTACACGGTGTCGGGCCCACGGAGCCGGTCGACGGGGAAGACGGCGTCGACCGGGCAGGCGTCCGCGCACGCGCCGCAGTCGATGCAGGCCGCCGGGTCGATGTACAGCATGTCGGTCGTGCCGAACTCCGGTTCGTCCGGGGTCGGGTGGATGCAGTTGACCGGGCAGACGGACACGCAGGAGGCGTCGTTGCAGCAGGTGCGGGTGATCGCGTAGGCCATGGCCGGGGGTGGGTCCTCACTGAGTGGGGGGAGGAGGGGGAGGTCAGAGCATGTCGATGCGCCGGTAGATGGCCGCGGAGCGCTGCGTGAGGAGCCCGGTCTCGGCGAGGAAGGCCATCAGGTGCCGGGAGCTGGTGCGCATCATGGCCTTGCGGTGCTCGTTGCCCCGGACTTCGGCGAGGGCCCGCGCGACGTCGAGTCCGGTGGCCTTGTACACCCCGGGGTGCACCATGCTGGTGACGATGACGTACGCGCCCATGGCGATGCCCGTCGCGGAGGTGCGCCGCCGGGTGGGGCCGGCGTGCCGCATGCGTTCGCGGATCTCCTGGCGGGCGAACTTCATGTGCCGGGATTCCTCGACGACGTGGATGCGGGAGGTGCCGCGGACGATGTCGAGGACGTTCTCGCCGCGCATCCAGTCGCGCTGCATGACGTCGAGCACCTCCTCGGCCACGAGGATGCCGCCGTAGGCGAGTTCGCCCTTCGCGAGGGACTTGAAGGCGCGGCCGGCGTTCGCGACCACCTTGTTCGGCCGGTACGCGGGCACGCCCATCTTCTGGCAGGCGCGCGCGAACATGATCGAGTGCCGGCACTCGTCGGCGATCTCGGTGAGCGCGAACTGGAACTCGGAGCCGGCCGGGTTCTTGAGGTACTGATCGCGGAGCACCATCTGCTGGAGGATCATCTCGAACCAGATGCCGGTGTTCATGATCGAGCAGACCTCGTGCCGGGTGAGGGTCACGCGCTGCTGCTCGGTCATCTCGTCCCAGAGGCGGGTGCCGTAGAGCGTGCTCCACTCCGGATTGAGGCCGTAGTGCTCGTCGGGGAGGGGGGCGTCCCAGTCGATCTCGGTCGACGGGTCGTACGAGAGCATGGCGGCCGAGTCCAGCAGCCGTTTCGAGACGTCGTCGTCGGCAACGGTGTGCTGGTCGTTCCTCCGCCGCGCCGCCGGGTCGGTGAGAGCCATGGCTGCCTCCAGGTGCCTGCTCCTGCGGGTTCCCGCTGACCCGCTTATTAGACGGACAGTACAATAAGAGCCCGCCGCCGAGAACCCCCCGCGCGACGGACCGGGGGCGCACAGCGAAAGGCCCGCGCCCCGGGAGCGAACCCCGGGGCGCGGGCCGCCTCAAAGAAACGCGGGCCGTCTCAAAGAAGCGCAGGCCGCCTCAAAGAACCGAAGCCCTACCGCAGCGCCTTCCGCAGCGCCTCCGCCGCCTCCGCCGTCGCCTCGCGGAACCGGTGCCCGATCCCGATGTAGTTGGCGTACCCGTGGATCAGGTCCGGCTGCCGGCTCAGCTCCACCTCGACCCCCGCCGCCCGCAGCGCCTCCGCGTACGCCTCGCCCTCGTCGCGCAGCGGGTCGTAGCCGGCCGTGCCGACGTACGCGGGCGGCAGGCCGGTGAGGTCGGCGGCGCGCAGCGGTGAGACGCCCGGGTCGGCGCGGTCGACCGGCTCGGGGGCGTAACGGTCCGCGAACCAGTCCATGTCGGCGCTGGTGAGGAAGAAGCCGTCGGCGAAGAGGTCCCGGGACGGCCGCCGGACGGACGCGTCCGTCGCCGGGTACAGCAGCAGCTGGAAGACGGGCGCGGGCCCGCCCCGGCGCACGGCCCGCTGCGCGGCGACGGCGGCGAGGTTGCCGCCCGCGCTGTCGCCGCCGACGGCTATCCGTGCCGGGTCCGCGCCGAGGTCGCCCGCCTTGGCGAGGGCGAAGTCGACGGCGGCGAGGGCGTCGTCGGCCGCCGCCGGGTACGCGTGCTCGGGCGCCAGGCGGTACTCCACCGACAGCACCCGCACCCCGGCCCGCTGGGCCAGGAACCGCGAGACGTGGTCGTGGCTCGCCCGGGAGCCCACCACCCAGCCGCCGCCGTGGAAGTACACGAGCAGCCCGGACCGCTCCCCCAGCCCGGCCGGGCTGTACAGCGTCGCCGCCAACTCGCCGCCGCCGGAGGGGATTCCGACCTCCCGGACGGCCACCGGCCCGATCGTCGGCCCGCCCACCAGGTACCGCGCGTACTCCATCGCCGTCCGCGAGGGCCCGACCCCGCCCGGCAGGACGAGGGCCGCCTTCGACAGCCGCTGCAGCTTGAGGATCAGCTGCGCGTCCAGGGCGAGCGTCTGCCCGTCCCGCACGACCGGCGCCCCCGCGATCGCCCGCCGCACCCCCTCCGGCAGCGCGAACGCGCCCCGGACGACGGCGGCCTGGATCCGGACGGGGAGTGGAATCGACATCGCTGCCTCCTGGGGGGCTCTCCTGGGGAGCCCCCATGATGGGGCCGCCCGCCGGTCGGGGGAACCCCGCCTCGACGCCCGCTCAAGGCGGTCGCGAGCCGGCACGGCGGGCACCCGGGCGACACCGTCGGCCCACCTTCCGGCTCACCTCCGGCGCGGAACCCGTGTCGTTGCTCGGGTTCGAGGCGTCCCGCCGCCCTTGGAATCCCACGTAGAGCGGCTGGACGCTCTCCGGCACGAGGTAGATCTCACACGTGGTGACGGTCCCGCCGTCGGTGAGGTGCATCTCGTCGTCCGAAGGCTCCTGACACGGTGCGAACTTCACGCCCCAGGACGGGGCGAAGAAGTAAGCCCGCTTCGGGTCGGCACCGTGCAGGAGCAACGTCCTCGACGGCCGTCTCACCCGGGAGGCGGCGGACGAGTGGGCCGTGCAGCAGATGCACCTGACCGAGGACGACACCGACGAGTCGGCCGCCCGGGCCCTCGCCCTACTCGCCGGGATCGACCTGCGCCACGGCCCCGGAGCCCCCTACCTGCACAGCGACGAGCAGGTCAGCGGCCGGCTCGACGAGCTCCGGGCCCGCCGGGCGACGTCATGACGCCACCCGGCCGGCCCGCTCAGCGAGGTACCGCCGCTCGGGCGCGCTGACCGTACGGGCCGCGGCCTCGCGGTAGGCGGCGGCAGCCTCCGCCGACTGCCCCAACAGCTCCAGCAGCTGCCCGCGCACCGCGAAGAGCCGGTGGTGGCGCGGAGGCCGCCGGTCCGCCTCCAGCTCCGAGAGCAGCGCGAGTCCGGCGGCCGGCCCGTGCACCATGGCCACCGCCACCACCGGCCGGCGAGAAATGTCGGCACCGGCCGTGGTCGGTGGGTATTGGTAGGTTCCCGCGCATGGCTGACTTCACCAATCGCCGCCCGGTCACGTCGGCGGACTCGCTCACCCCGCTCCAGGCGGCGCAGGTCGCCCTGAGCGGCAGGCTCTACGACGGCGAGGACCTGCCCGCCGAGCGGCGGCTGTCCGCGGACGTGGACGGGGACGCGGACGGGGACGCGGACGGCGACGACGGCGACGACGGCGACGAGGGCGTGCTGCACTTCTGCGAGCTCTGGGACGTGGTGGCCGACGGAGTACCGCGCTACGAGGCCTGGTTCTACCAGGTGGACAGCGGTTCGATCTTCCTGGCCGGGACGACGGAGGTGGTCGCGGAGGTCATCCAGTGCGGGCTGGAGTGCCCCGACCCCGAGCGGCGGCTGGAGCTCGGCGCGGCGATGGTCCGGGCCGGCCTGCTGCCCGCCTCGGACTCGGCCTACCGGGAGTTCCGCGAGGCGGCGGCGATGTGAGAAAAAAGGCCGGTGGGCCCGACGTCCGTGACGTCGGGCCCACCGGTATTCCTGCCGAGCGGTTCAGGACGAGAAGTACCCGACCAGGTCGGCGACCACGTCGGTGCTCCCCCACTGGTTGACGAACGACACCCGGCCGTCCACCACGGGGGCCACCACCAGCGCGGAGACGACCTGCCCCGGCCGGTAGTTGATGCTCGAAGCGTCCGGGCGGGCCGTCCCGTGCGGGAAGACCGTCAGGAAGCTGGTGTTCGTCGGCCAGACCGCCGTCACGTTCATGACGACGGCGGTGACCCCGGTCGCGGGCATGCCCTCGACGCCGGCCACCCGCAGGCTCACCAGGTCGCCCGAGCCGCCCAGGGAGCCCACGCGGGCGCCCTCGCCATCGCGGGTGTCCATCAGCCGCACCAGCGAGGACGGCGTGTAGGTGGAGCCCGAGTCGGTGTAGTAGCCGGTGATGTCGACGCCGAGGTCGACGTCGCCCCAGGCGTTGCGGATGTCCACGACGCCGTTGACGACCGGGACGGTCACCAGGTTGGTCACGTTCTGCCCGGCGGCGAAGTTGACCGCCGAGGCGTCGGGCACCGGCTGGCCGTCCGGGTAGACCGTGAGGTAGCTGGTCTGCGACGGGTTGACGGCCGTCACGCTCATGACGACCGCGGTGACGCCGGTCTCCGGGACGCCGCCCACACCCGTGACCTTGAGCGGCACGACGCCACCGGCGCCGACCCGCCCGGCCGGGGCGCCGACGCCCCACACGGTGTTCAGGATGCGCGACGGGGCGACCGGGCGCAGCAGGGAGCCGGCACCGCCGTCGGTGTAGTAGCCGAGGATGTCGACCCCGAGGTCGACGTCGCCCCAGGCGTTGCGGATGTCCACCTTGCCGTTGGAGAGCGGCACCGTCACCAGGTTGGTGACGATCTGCCCGGCGGCGAAGCTGACGGTCGGCAGGTCGGGCACCTTCTGTCCGCTCGGGTACACCGAGACGGCGCTGTTGCTGCTGGGGTTGACGGCCGTCACGTTCATGACGACGGACGTGACGCCGGTCGTCGGGACGCCGCCGACGCCCGCCACCTGGAGCGAGATCACGCCGCCCTGGCCGAGGCGGCCGGCGGGCGCGCCGACACCGGAGACGGTGTTGAGGATGCGGTTGGGGGTGAGCGGGACGAGCTTGCCCTTGGTGGCCGGCGCGGCGGCGGTCACCGTGAAGGCCTTGGGGAAGTAGTTCGGGGAGGGCACGCCGGTGGTGTAGCCGATCCCGTCGAGGACGACGTCGTAGGTGCCCGGCGTCATCCCGTTGGTGTCGGCCATGACGTGGAGCGAGGTGCCGTCGGGGCTGACGGAGACCGGCCGCATCGGGTACATGGCGCCGCCGAACTTCACCTTGGTCCCCAGGGTGAGGTTCGTGCCCCGGATCTCGATCTGGGTCTGGGTCCCGGCCGCGCCGGTCGTGCCGTTGATCCCGGTGAGGGACGGTCCGTTCTGACCGGTGCAGGTGGGGTACTCGCACACGGCCTGCATGCTGTACTCCGTCGGGGTCACCGTGCCGCCGGCGCTGAGCAGCAGGACGGCCTTGCCGGGAACCGCGTTGTTGGTGGCCTGGCAGCGGGCGCCGAACTGGCCCCAGTTCCCGCCGCACTGGTACGTGTAGTCGTAGTCGTCCCAGGTGGCCGGGGTCAGGAAGGTCAGCACCGGCTGAGCGATGTTGGTGGCGCTGCTGGTGCCGACGACGTTGAAGGACTGCGACGGCTTCATGTCGACGACGGCGCAGTAGCCGGTCGAGGACTCCGTGAGCAGTCCGCTGCGGAGCGGGAAGCCCTGCACCGAGACCGGGTTGGCGGTGCACTCCGGCGCCCAGCCGTCGGGCGTGCCGACCTTCCAGGTGTCCACGGCGGCGTGGATGTTCTGGCCCCGGTACCCGGAGGCGAGCACCGCCATGGTGTAGGAGGTCGAGCCGGTGACCTTGCAGTAGGTGCCGTTGGCGCCGCAGAGGCTCTTGCCGTTCGCGTCGATCACCAGCGGCGTCGCCGTGCCCTGGGCCCCGTTGCCGACGGTGGTCGTCCGCACGCTGAGCCAGAACTTGTCCGTGGCCGCGGCGGTGACCCGCACGCAGCGGGCGTCGAGGACCGAGCCCAGGTCCAGCTGGACGGACTGGCCGCCGACGGCGGTCGAGTTCGGGGTGAGGCAGTTCGCGGTGGGCGAGATGTCCCGCCGGACGAGCTTGTAACTGTCGCCCCCGGCCGAGTTGGTCAGCAGCGCGGTGTACGGGGCGCCGGCCGTGAGGGCGCAGGTGAAGGCGGTGTTGAGGAAGGTCGAGCACGCCACGTTGCCCTGCGGGTCGACGACCTGCAGCGAGGCGTTGAGCTGGTTCGCCGTGTTGGTGTAGTCGGCCTGTTCAGCCGTGGCGTGCTGGTCCGCCGGAAGGGCCAGGCAGGCCTGCTTCACGTCGGCGGTCAGCGTGACCTCCGCGCCCCAGGTGCCGTCGAACCCGCTCTGCGGCCAGGCGGCACAGCCTGCCGTCTCGCCGGTCCGGTGGATCACCAGCGCGTAGGACTTGTTCACTTCGCCGCTCAGAACCGCGCGGAACGGCGCGGTACCGGCCAGCTTGCAGACGGCGGACGGGGTGTTGGCGCCGCCGTTGTCGCACTGCTTGGCGCCGGCCGCGTCGTAGACGGCGGCGAAGGCCCCGGTACCGCCGGTGGGCGGCCGGTTGAGCAGGTAGACACCGCTCCCGGTGGCCGTCGGCAGCGTGAGGCAGAACTGCTGCCCGCGCGCGCCGAAGGTACCGGTGGCCGGGCCGGACGTCAGCCCGGTGTCGTTGGTGGCGGTGCAACCCCGGGTCTCCTTGCCCGAGTGGAAGGCCATGCCGAACGCTCCGGCGTTGACGTTCCGCGCCTCGACCACCCAGGTGTAGTCACCGGGCGCCAGGTCGCAGCCTTCGCCCTTCGCGCAGCCGCCGTAGAGCTGGGTGCCGTCGGGGCCGTACAGCCCGCCGTTAAGGGTGGAGCCGTCGGCGGTGACCGGAGCGAAGGAGTACTGGGCCTGTTCGGTGACCCGCAGCGTCCGACAGCGCTGGGCCGGGGTCAGGTCCGGGCCCGTACCGAACGCCTGCGGCTCGACGATCGCGCAGCCGTCCGGGTGGGTGAGCCGGGCCAGTGTGAGGTCGTACGTCTGGGCCGCGCCGGAGATCTGCTGCGCGGTCATCCGGAACGGCGCCTGGCCGGTGAGCTTGCAGTCGATCTCGGTGTTCTGGTTCGACCGGGTGTTGCAGACCTCCTTTCCGGTGGCGTCGTAGACGATCTGGATGATCTGGAACGCGGACACGTGGGTCCGCAGCACGTCACCGGTGGTCAGGTCGCCGAGCGCGTAGCAGTCGCCCGTGGAACCGACCGGGAGCGACCCGTGCAGCAGGGTCGGGCTGCCGAGCGCGAGGTCGGTGGCGCTCATCGTCCGACAGGCCGTGGTCGACAGCAGCGGCAGGTAGGAGACGGACAGGCCGTTGGTCCGGCCGCTGCCGTCCCGGACCTGGAGCGTGTAGGTGCCGGCCTGGGCGATGGCGCAGCGCAGCATCCCGTCGCCCCAGCCCCCGCCCATCGGCTGGGTGCAGGCCACGGCGGCACCGCCCGGCCCGGCCACGGTCGGGTAGACCGGGTTGTTCGTCGCCACGGCCTGGACGAGGAGCACGTCCGCGGCCTGCGGGAGCGTGAGCGCGAAGGAGGCCGTCTTGCCCCCGTCGATCGAGCAGGTGGAGACGGCCCCCGGGACCAGGCCGGCCGGACACGGGTTGGTCGGGTCGGCCTGCTGGACCTCGCGGGCCGCCTTCTCGTGCTCGGCCTTCGGGTCCGGAACCGGCGCCGTCGACGGCCCGGCGGTGGGCGCGGCGGCCGGGGCCGGGGTGGTGGTCGGCGCGGCGGTCGGGCTCGCGGACGACGTGGCTGCGGGCGGCGCAGCGGCGGCAGCCGGGTTGGCCTGGCCCACGAACGTGGCCAGGACGGCGAGCAGCAGGGCGCCGGGAGCCGCGAGTGAGGCTCTCCTCCCCCTGTGTCGCGTTCGTCTGTCGGTGGACAGGAACGTCACACTTTCCCCCCATGTCGGAAACGCCTGACTCCCGTGACCGTCACAGGAGTTCACAGGCGGGCGGAGTCTAGCGAGCGCAAAGGACAAGCTGAGAAGCACCCTCGACCCCGCGCGAGGGTCCCACGGCGGGCCCGTCGAGCGCGATGAGTTTTTTGGGCAGCTCTTGACCATGCGGGCGCAAGGCCCGGGAACGACAAAACGGCCGGTCTATCCGAAGATCGACCGGCCGTTCGCTGTGCGCGAGGGGGGAGTTGAACCCCCACGCCCTTTCGGGCACTGGAACCTGAATCCAGCGCGTCTGCCTATTCCGCCACCCGCGCATCTGGGTGATGAGGAATATCGTAGCCCATCCGCGCGGGTGCTCCGGACCAGGTGAGAGGCGTCAGTCGGCGAGCTGCGCGACGATCCAGTCGACCAGCACGCGGGAGACGTGACTGTGCTCGGTGTTGGCGTCGTCGAACTTCACGGAGTCCAGGTGGCCGCGCTCCACGTCGGCGTCGGTGATCGCGGCGGCCGGGTCGACGTCCCACTTCACCGGGTCGAAGTCCAGCGCCGCCGCACTGACGGCCGGCACGAAGGTGCCGCTGCGGTAGTCGTCGGAGATCTTGGCCTTGAGCGCGTCCGCAACCTTGCCGAACGAGTCCAGCGTGCCGCCGGGCACGGCGTCCAGCCCCGGGACCTCGGTGGTGGTGCTGCGGCGCACGGCGAGGCCGAGGTGCATGCCGCCGATCCGCTGCTTCTCGCCCTTGTCCGGCTGGAACCGGGCCGTGGCACTGGCGACGAGCGCCTGCCAGTCGAACGCCACCTCGCCCACCGGCAGCGGGAGGCCGACCCCGTCACGCCGGCCGTTGGAGACGCCGAGCTTCAGAGGACGCACCGGGAAGTTGCCGACCTGCGCGAGGTCGTCGAGGAACTCCTTGCGCAGCGGGCTGGCGGTGGCCACCGGGCCGGAGTACTTCGAGTTCTCGACCCACGCCCACAGGAGCTGCTGAGCAGCGGGGCTGCGGACCAGGTCGGCCTGCTTGGCGCCGTCCGGACCGGCCGGGGTGAAGTCCTCGAAGAAGTACGCCATCTGCTGGAGGACCAGCGGGATCCAGGCACCGTTGTGCGGCGAGTCGAAGGAGAGGTACGTCGACGTCTGGTGGTCCATGTCCTCGGACTCCATCTTGGCGAGCGCGTAGCGGGTGACGATGCCGCCCATGCTCACCCCGCCGACGGTCAGCCGCTCTTCGCCCACGCGCTCCTGGATGACCCGGCGGATGGCGTCGACCGCGACCCCGGCGTTGGCCTGGATGTGGGTGTGCCGCTCGGTGAAGCCGATCAGGACGATGTCGTAGCCCCGGCTCAGCAGCTCGTCGAAGAGGCCCGGCCGGCCGTCGGTGACGGTGTTGAAGTGCGCGAACAGGCCGGGGAGGTTGCTCGGGCCGTAGCTGAAGCCGTCCGCGAAGAGGAAGGGCTTCCGCAGGCCGAACTTCGGGTTGGCGTAGTAGACCGCTGCCTGCCCGGTCGCCTCCTGCCCCTTGTACGGCGCGCCGGTCAGGTCCCACACCACGTCGGCGTCGCGGCTGCGCTCGCCGGACAGCTCACCGGCGAACCAGACGCCGGGCTTGAGCGAGTCGGCGATCTCCGCCAACTCGGCCTTGGTGGGCTCCACCTGGCCCTCCTTGAGGGCAGTCAGCGCTACGTCGATACGGGGTTCCTGTGCCATGAGGTACCGCCTCGGTCGATGCGAGCAGGGTCACGTGCGCACAGTGATGGACCGTAATGGTTCGATTACTCACAGCACCAGGGCCGCGTCGGAACTGATGGAAATCGTTCGGATGTGACCGAGGCTGACCGGCTAGACCGGGAAGTCGCCGGCACGGACGGCGGAGACGAAGGACTCCCAGGCGGGGGCGGGGAAGACGAGGGCCGGGCCGTTCGGGTCCTTCGAGTCACGCACTGGGACGGCGCCGGGAAGGGATTCGAGGGCCACTTCGACGCAGCCCCCGCCGTTGGTGCCGCTGTAGCTGCTCTTCCGCCAAGCGGCTCCGGCGAGCTTGTTGCTCTTCATCTCTGAAACCCTCCAGCGTCTCGGCGATCAGCCGAAGCGAGTCACTTTCTGACAGGCACTCAGAACGGAGCCGATCGTAGCGACGCTGGCGCTTGGCCACAGTGGCGGGATCGCTGCTCAGATGCCCTAGATCGAGGCTCTCCGAGTAGGTCCAACGTTCCTCGTCCGGCAGCTCCAGCAACACCATACCCGCGTCGATGAGAGTCCGCCGCTTCGCAAACGGCGCCACGTGGATCACGACGTTCGGGAGTTGGGCCACCCGAAGGAGGTGCTCCATCTGACATCTCATCACGGTCGGCCCGCCGATGACTGTACGGATGGCGCTCTCGTCGAGAATGACGATCAACAATGGCCCGTCACCGTCAAACCAGCGGGTCTGCCGACTGAGTCGAGCTCTGGTCAGCTCCTCGATCCTCTCCGGCTTGCCAGCTGAATCGCCCGATGCAAAAAGCGCACGCATGTACTGCCAGCACTGCAACAGCCCGTACATCACGCTGTTCTGGTACACCCGCTGCGCGATCGCGATCGCCTCCAGGTCCACGTACTCCTGGAACCAATCCGGGTGCGCGATCGACCCATCCCAGTCGACTCGCGTGTACAGCCGCATCAGCAGGTCGCCGGTGTTCAACAGCCGACCGTACTCCTCGACTTCCTCGACCGACGGCTTCCGCCTGCCGCCCTCGGTCCGCGTGATGACCGTCCGGTCGCAGTGCAGGAGCTTGCCCAACTCCTCCTGCGTGAAGCCCGCCGCCTTGCGCGCGTGCCGGAGCTCCTCGCCGAACAGGACCGCCGAGCTCGCGGTCGGCGCTCGCTTGGCCTTTGGTGTCATCGCAGCTCCCGGATGTGCAGCGCACGGCAAACACGTGGTTTTGGTCGTCACCGTAACTCCGGCACCGGGACCATTGAGGCCAGAACGCAATCATTCGCACGCACAGCGTGATTGTGCGCTCCCGTCGCACCACCCCCATCCGCCCCCGAGGTGCCTCGCCATGCTCAGAACCACCCGCCGGCCCCGAACCTTCGCCGCGCGCCTCGACTCCCGCCCCTACTCCACCCCCATCGCGCGCCACTTGCTCCGCGCCTACCTCTCCGCCCTCCCCTCCGGCGACCGGTACTCCGACATCGCCGAACTGCTCCTCTCCGAGCTGTTCTCCAACGCCGTCCAGCACTCCGACGCCCCCGATGACCGCCTCATCGAGGTCCGCTTCGCCCTCATCGGCAACCGTCTCCGCCTCGAAGTCCACGACGCCGGCACCGGTCGCCCGTCCCTCCTCGCCACCACCCCCGCCGACGAGCACGGCCGCGGCCTGCACCTCGTCGACGAGTTGGCCGAGAAGTGGGGTTGCTGCCCCCGGGCGGGCGGCATCGGCAAGTTCGTCTGGGCCCTCGTCGCACCCGCCCCCGCTCCCGTCCTCCTCACCGCCTGAAGGCCGCCCGATGCCGTTCTCCACCCTCGCCCGGCACCTGTTCGACACCGGCGCCACCCCCGCCGACGCCTACGCCGCCCTCGCCCGCCGCACCAGCGAGCCGGCCACCGCCGCCCGCGCCGTCTGCCACGCCCTCGGCATCGCCGCCGACGAGACGACCCGCCGCATCGACGAGTGCTACGACGCCCTCCTCGCCGACCCCCGCCCCAACTCGGAGGCCGACACCGGCGAACTCCTCGAAGCGCTCGGGGTGTTCGACGTCCCCAAGCCCCTCGACGCCCGCGGCCTCGCCGTCGTCGACCAGTTCCTCCTCGCCATCGACGCCCTCGGCACCCTCCGCGCCGGCCACCAGCACGGCCTCACCCGCTGGTTCGTCACCGGCAACCTCACCGCCGCGTACCTCTCCCTCGCGGCCACCCAACCCCGCCCGGGCGTCGGCGACGCGGCCCACTACTGGAGTGCCCTCGTCACCGCCGGCGAGCTCCTCGCCGCCGCCCCCACCCCGGACCCCCGCGTCAAACCCGCCCTCGCCCGCTGCCGGGCCCGCGCGGAGGCCGTCGCCCGGTGATGTACTGAACCCCAACGACCAGTCACCACGGACCTGTTGGGGGAAGACGTGTTCCGCAATGTCGTCGCCGAGTGGGACGCCCCGATCGCCGACCTCCGAGATCGGCCGCCCGGCTGGATACCCATCTACAGCGGGCAGGAATCCGACGGGTGCCTCTGGTGCATCGACGTCAACTACCACCGCCACGGCCACGGCCTCGCCGCAACCGTCCAGACCGCGCGCCCCCTCTCGGAGCACCACCGCATGCACCCGAACACCACGCCGGAGACCGAGCTGTGGACGTTCCTCGCCAACTCCGGCCGGATCGAGCCCGTCCCCCCGGACTTCGACATCACCACCGGCTACACGAGCCGGGACATCGAGTTCGAGGGCCTGACCTTCCCCGTCCACGTCCACCGCGCCCACGGGTGCAGCAGCGCCCGCTTCCCGCTCGCCCTCCTCGACGGCGGCTACGTGATCGTCACCGCCGTCGACGAGCACTGGGCCACCGCCACCGACCTCGTCCTCCGTCACCCGGCGGACCGCTGAGTCCACCCCAAGGTGGGGTTTGGCTCAACGGACCCCGAGCCGGGTGCCGAAAGGCCAACGGGGCGGCGGAGCTGAGGGCCGCCGCTCCACCCTCCACCCGTCACACCGTGGCGAGGAACTCCCGCACCACGCGGTGGAATTCGTCCGCCGCGCCGGTGACCAGCATGTGGTCCGCGTCCAGCTCCGCCAGGACCGTCCCCGGACGGCGCGCGATCATCTGCGCGACCTGCTCGGCGGGGATGGCACCCCTCGTACCGCTCACCACCAGGGCCGGGCAGGTGGTGGCCGTCCAGTCCGCCCAGTGGTCGCCGTGGACGTCCGCCTCGGAGGCGTACATGTCCTGCGGGTGGAAGGGCAGGCGCCAACTGCCGTCGGCGTTCTCGCGCAGCCGGTCCTCGAAGTACGGCGCGGCGGGGCCGAGGGCGGTGACGAGGGCGTCCCGGCTGGAGGCGTCGTAGGGCAGGTGGAGCAGGAAGGCCAGCGGGTGGCTCCCGTCCAGCCCGAGCGCGGCCGGGCCCTCGGCGTTGACGATCGCCGTCACGCGCTCGGGGTGCCGGGCCGCGAACTGGTAGGCGTTGACGGCGCCGAGCGAGTGGCCGAGCAGCACGGCGCCCTCCAGCCCGAGGTGGTCGAGCAGGGCCTCGACGTCGGCGAGGTAGCCCTCCCGCGCGTAGTCGGCGGCCCGGTCCGACTCGCCCTGCCCGCGCTGGTCGGGGGCGATGACCCGCCACTCCGGGCCCAGTGCGGCGGCGAGCGGCGCGAAGACGGCGCCCTCCGCGAGGTGGCCGTGCAGGGCGAGCAGCGGGCGGCCGGTGCCGCCGAAGTCGAGGTAGGAGAGCCGGCGGCCGTCGATGACGAGCTCGGAGCGGATGGCGTCGTTCATGGTGGTCGTTCCCCCCGTGGAGCGGTTGATGGGATGACCGTACCCAGGAGTTAGACATTTGTGCAACACATACGTCTGACACGCTCGTGCGGATCTTGGAACCGTCCCGGCCGGGGCTCAGATCAGCGGCTTGTAGGCGCAGCCCTCCACCGCGTTCAGGAGGACGTAGGCGCGGCCGGGGCCGGTGGCCGTCTCGCGGAGGCGGGTGAGTGCTTCGAGTTCGGTGGGGAGGGTGAGGCCCAGGGCTCGCGCCGCGGCGGCGCGGTCGGCGGGGAGATCGGGGTCGTCCTCCAGGAAGTCCTCGGCGGCCTCGGCGCTCTCCTCCGCCGTGAACGTGCGGCAGTCCTGCCACCAGGGCACGGTGATCAGCAGCTCGACCAGTTCGCGGAGGTTCAGCGCCATGAGGGCCGCGCCACCCTCCGAGTCGGCGAACAGGACCGGGCGGTCCTCGCCCAGCTCGCTCGGCCCGCAGAAGAAGTACGTGCCGCCGCCGCCCTCCTTGGCGAGGAGTTCGAGCGGTTCGCCGGAGGCCAGCACGACGTCCTCGACGTGCGGGTAGGCGTCGAGGCTGAAGTCGCCCGGCCACGCGAGGAAGTCCTCGGCGGCGGGGTGGGCACGGATGGCGGCGATCAGGGAAGTCCCGGCGGAAGCGGAGGTCCCTGCGGTCACGGCGGTCATGGCGGTCACCCTAGACCCGGGGTCCGACGTTCCCGCGGGAGCGGCTAGGTTGCCAGTGCTGCAGCTTCAACCAGCGGGCCAACGGGGACGAGGAAAAATACGGTGAATCAGAAGACCGCACCTGCCGACCAGTTCGAGGAGCACCGGCCCCACCTGCGCGCCGTCGCCTACCGGATGCTCGGCTCGATCGCGGAGGCCGACGACGCCGTCCAGGAGACGTGGCTGCGCTACGACCGCACCGAGACCGGCGAGGTCTCGAACCTCGGCGCCTGGCTGACCACGGTGGTCTCCCGCGTGTGCCTGAACCTGCTGCGCTCGCGCGCGCAGCGGCGGGAGGAGCCGCTGGAGACGGGCGAGGACGGCACGGCGGGCGCGCCGCGCATCCCGGACCCGATCCTCGGGCGGGCGGGCGTGGTCGACCCGGAGCAGGAGGTGATGCTCGCGGACTCCGTCGGCCTGGCGCTGATGGTGGTGATGGAGTCGCTGGCGCCCGCCGAGCGGGTCGCGTTCGTGCTGCACGACATGTTCGCGGTGCCGTTCGAGGAGATCGCGCCGCTGATCGAGAAGACCGCCGCCGCGACCCGCCAGCTGGCCAGCCGGGCGCGCCGCAAGGTGCAGGGGCAGGCGCCCGCGCCGGACAAGGACCTGAGCCGGCAGCGGGTGGCGGTGGACGCGTTCTTCGCGGCCGCGCGCGAGGGCGACCTCGACGCGCTGGTGGCCGTGCTCGACCCGGACGTCGTGCTGCGCTCGGACGGCGGCGCGGTGCGGGCCCGGCACTCGGTGGTGTTCACGGGGGCGTCGACGGTGGCCGGGCAGGCGGTGCTGTGGGGCAAGCTGGCGCCGTTCGCGCGGCCGGCGCTGGTCAACGGCACGGCGGGCGCGGTGGTCATCGGCCCCAACGGCAAGCCGATGTCCGTCATGGCGTTCACGGTGGTCGCGGGCGCGATCGTCGCGATCGACGTGCTGAACGACCCGGAGCGGCTCGCCGCGCTGGACCTGTCGCTCTTCGACTGAGGCGAGCGCGGGCGGGGGGGGTCCCCCGTGTGCGGGGGCCCCCCCCCCCCCACCGCCCGGGCGCGCCGGCCCCGTTGGCGCCGCTTTTTTGCGCGGGGCCCGCGGGGCCGGCGGGCTCCACCAT
>NZ_JBHYWI010000032.1:58246-93110 GCF_042751525.1 Kitasatospora sp. NPDC059408 | reverse complement strand
CCCACCCGCCTCCCGGCGTCCTATCTCGGTGGCAGCGGCTGCCACAGGCAGCCGCAGTCCGGGTGGCCCCTCAGGCGCATCCGGCGCGGCATGCCGTCGGTGGCCGAGAACTCGCACCACCCGTTCACGCTCGGCGGCCGGCCGCCGTCGAGCAGCACCTGGACGTGGAGTGCCGCCAGGCCCGCCACGGCGGTGGCCATCGCGGTGTCGCAGGCCGGGGTGCGCGCACGCCCCGGTCCTCCGTCCGCGAGCTGGGCCAGCACCCGTGGCCACGCCGCGTCCTCGTCCTCCCTCCGCAGCACCAGGCAGTGCCCGCAGGCCGACACCCCCGGCACCACCAGGGGCCCGACCACCCCGAACTCCTCCACCACGCCCACGTAGAGATGCGGCACCCCGGCCCGCAGCAGCTGCCGCGCCTCGTACGCCCCGCCCGCGAACGCCCCGCTGCCGTCCCGAGGCGCGAGCACCACGAGATCGGGCGGCGCGTCCGCGGCCCGCCGCGGCGCGGGTGCCGGGCGACGGGCCGAGGCCCGCTGGACCGCCTCCTTCGCCGCCGTCGTCCGCAGCCGCCCGACGTCGGACGGCGGCACGCCCGCGGGGGAGCAGTCGCCAGGCCGGACGCGGCCGCCGTCCTTCACCGTGACGGCCCCCGCCCCGGCTGCCGCGAGCACCGCCGCCACGGCGGCCCCGACCCGCCCCGCGCCGCGGACCTCGATCCGGGTGTCCGCCCGCCGGGCGAGCACCGCCGGTGCGGCACCCGGGCCGGAGTGGACCAGCGAGAGCGAGGCGAGGTCCGGCCCCAGCAGCTCCCGGTGCGGCTGCGGGAAGCGGGCGAGCGCGGCCTCGGCCGCCTCCGCGTCGTCGAGGAGCCCGGCCTCCTCCAGCTCGGCGAGCAGCGCCTCGGCCGGGTCGCGGCCGAGCCCGGCCTTCTCGCCGGCCGCCAGCAGCGCGGGGCGGTCCCGGGTGCCGTCGAGCAGGCCCAGGAAGTCGCACAGGGTCTTGTCGGCGTGCTCGACCACTCCCGCGTAGCGGCTGATGGTCCCGAACTGCAGGGTCTCGGTGTCGCGCCAGCTGCGGGACAGGGCGGGCTTGAGGGCGAGGCGCACGGCGGTCTCCTTTCCGATCGTTTTCGGACGGCTGACGGCAGCTTGCCCGATCGGGGCGACATCGTGCGCCGGGTTATCCACAGGCGCTGGCCCATGATCACATCATCGGTTCGCAGGTCCTGTGGATAACTGGGTATCCGCTCCGGCGTCGGTTTCCGGACACCCCTTGTCGGCCTTTCGTTACCGATCACTCCACGAAAGATTTCGGCCATGGCAGCGGACTTCTGTCAGTGGTAGCGGGTAACGTCGTGTGCCATGGCAGCCGAGCGGGACTCCCATCCATCGGCGTCGCGTCGGCGTGCCCGTGCAGCGTCCGGGTCGCAAGTGGCGGCGCCGAGCACGCGCGGGCGCTCGGATCAGCAGCCGAAATCCGCGCAGCCCCAGCACCAGACGCAGCACCAGGCACAGCACCAGGCGTCCCCGCCCAAGCCGGGGGAGCCGCACGACCGCACGCGGGTCGAGGTGCGCCGCAGTGCCCGCCGCAGCCGCACCGTCTCGGCCTACCGCGAGGGCGACCGCACCGTCGTCCTGATCCCGGCGCGGATGTCGCACGCCGAGGAGCAGCGGTGGGTCGCGCAGATGCTGGAGAAGCTGGCCGCGCAGGAGAGCCGCCGGATCCCGGGGGACGACGCGTTGGAGGCGCGGGCCCGCGAGCTGTCGGCCGCGTACCTGGACGGCCGGGCGAAGCCGGCCCAGGTCCGCTGGGTCACGAACCAGAATTCGCGCTGGGGCTCGTGCACGCCGAGCGAGGGGACGATCCGGCTCTCGCACCGTCTCCAGGGGATGCCGGAGTACGTGCTCGACTACGTGCTGCTGCACGAGCTGGCGCACCTGCTGGTGCCGGATCACGGTCCGGGGTTCTGGGCGCTGCTGGAGGCCTATCCCCGGACGGAGCGGGCGCGCGGGTACCTGGAGGGCGTGGTGTCGGCGGCGCGGCTACCGCACATCCCGGGGGCCCGGAGCGCGGACCCGGAGTCCGACCCGGCGCGTTCCTGCGGCTGAGGAGCCCGGCTGAGGAGCCCGGCTGAGGAGCCCGGCGGGGGAGGCAGGGAAACGGGGAGGCAGGGAAACGGGGGAAGGTAGGGAGCGGGAAGGCGGGGAGAAGCGCGGCGGGGCCGCGGGATCGAACGTGGGAGCGACGGAAGGGGGCGTGGGCCTATGCGGCCCGCGCCCCCTTCCGGTTGTCGCACCTCAGCTCGTGAGCCGCCTCGCCCGCGCGACGAGGTCGCGCACCGAGTGGTCGGTCAGCTCGGGCAGGCCGTCGTAGTCGAACCAGCGCAGGTCGAGCGACTCCTCGCTGATCAGTGCCTGCGCGCCGGCCGGGGCCAGCGCGATGTACTGGACGTCCAGGTGGGTGTTCTCCGGCCGGTCCTTGCCGGTGCAGCGGACCTGGTGCCGGTCGAGCTTGGCCGGGGCGGGCCGGCCGTCGACGGCGAGCAGGGTGAGGTCCGGGATGCCGGACTCCTCGACGGCCTCGCGCAGCGCGGCCGACGCGAGGTCGGCGTCGCCCGGCTCGCAGTGCCCGCCCATCTGCAGCCACAGGCCGACCTTGGGGTGCAGGGTGAGCAGCACCCGCCCGGCCGCCGGGTCGACGACCGCGGCGCTCGCGGTGATGTGGGCGGGCAGGCAGGAGCGGTACAGGCCCTCGGGCTGCGCGTCCAGGTGCTCCAGGTAGTCCAGTCGCAGCTGTTCCTGGTCCTGGTCGGCGGGCCGCCACCGGGTCAGGGTGCCGACGGCGTCCGCGTGCAGGGCGGACGCCCCCGGGTCGGTGGCGGTCATGCGGTGGGCTCGCCCTTTCCGTCGGTGCCGTCCTGCTCGGGCCCGTTCTGCTTGGGCCCGTCCTGCTTGGGCCCGTCGTTCTCGGGGGTGTCGCCCTTGGTGAGGTTCGTGGTGCCGCCGGCCGCGGCCTCGCCGAGCAGCTTGTCGAGCGCGTCGAAGTCGATGCCGCCCTCCAGGTCGCCGGCCGCGCCGCGGTGCACGAAGGCGTCCGGGTCGTCGAGGTCGGCGGCGGTGGGCAGCATGTCGGGGTGCTGCCAGAGGGCGTCGCGGCCCTCGACGCCGCGCGCGTCGGCGAGCAGCGCCCAGAGCCGGGCGGCGTCGCGCAGGCGGCGCGGGCGCAGCTCCAGGCCGACGAGGGTGGCGAAGGTCTGCTCGGCGGGGCCGCCGGCGGCGCGGCGGCGGCGGACGGTCTCGCGCAGGGCTCCGGCCTGGGGCAGGTGGGGCTCGGCGGCGGTGTGGACGACGGCGTCGACCCAGCCCTCGACGAGGGCGAGCGCGGTCTCCAGGCGGGCGAGGGCGGCCTTCTGCTCGGGGGTGTCCTCGGGCTGGAGGAGACCGCCGGCGAGCGCTTCCTGGAGCGCCTCGGGGTTGGTGGGGTCGAGCTGGCCGACGAGTTCCTCCATGCGGGAGGTGTCGACCTTGATGCCGCGGGCGTAGGCCTCGACGGCGCCCAGCAGGTGGGCGCGCAGCCACGGCACGTGGGCGAAGAGGCGCTGGTGGGCGGCCTCGCGCAGGGCGAGGTAGAGGCGGACCTCCTCGGCGGGCACGCTGAGGCCCTCGCCGAACTCGGCGACGTTCTGGGGCAGCAGCGCGGCCTTGCCGGCCGGGGCGAGGGGCAGGCCGATGTCGGTGGAGCCGACGACCTCGGCGGCGAGGGCGCCGAGGGCCTGGCCGATCTGGGTGCCGAACATGGCGCCGCCCATGGAGCGCATCATGCCCATGAGGGGGCCGGCCATGGCCTGCATCTCCTCGGGCAGGACGCCGCCCATGGCGGTGCCGACGCGTTCGGCGACGGGGTCGACGAGGTCCTTCCAGACCGGGAGGGTGGCCTCGATCCACTCGGCGCGGCTCCAGGCGACGGCGGTGCCGGCGCCGGAGGGGAACTCGGTGGCGCCGTCGAGCCAGAGGTCGGCGAGCCGGACGGCCTCGGCGACGGCGGAGCGCTCGGCGGCGCTGACCGAGCGGTCCTTGCTCTTGCCCTCGGCGGGTTCGGCGACGACGGTCTGGCGGGCGATGTTCGTGGCGAGGTCCCAGTTCACCGGGCCGCCCTCGAAGGAGAGCATCTGTCCGAGCTGCTGGAACGCGGCGCCGAGGTCGCCCGGGTTGAGGCCGCCGAACATCGCGGCGAACGGGTTGTCGCCCGCGCCGGGGGCGCCCGGGGTGCCGGGGGCGCCGGGCATCCCGAACAGCGCGCCGAAGGGGTTGCCGGCGCCGAAGCCGAAGGGCTGGGGGCCGCTCTGGTCGGCGCCCTGCGAGCCCTGGTCCTTCTTCTTCTGCTCGTCGTCGGGCTTGGCCTTGCCGTCCTCGGGCTCCTCGGGCGGAACGCCGAATCCGAAGGGAAGGTCGCTCACGGGGTCCTCGATCCGGTCGGCCGTCATACGGGTGTGGCGGGAAATCCTGCGGGCCCGGGGCGGCGGCGGAGTGGGGACTCGCGAGCGGCTCCCGCGCGGCGGGCCCGCGCCGGGTGCACCGCGGGGCCTTCGCCTCGGGCAGGATGGACGTACGTGACACACGTACGTACGCACATAAGCTAACCGTGGAGGATGGCCGGTGAGTTCCCCGCCCTCGGACGTTCGCTCTGGGCTGACCGGAGGCGAGGACGCCCCGGACACCACGGCGTCGCCGCCTCCAGCCTACGGCGGACGGCCGGTCGTCGTGGCCGTCACGGGGGCCGCGGGGGTGCTCGGCGAGCGGGTCGCGGCCCGCCTGGTGGCCTCCCCGCACGTGAAGAAGGTCCTCGCGGTGGACGACCGGCGCGGTGACGTGCCGGGCGTGCAGTGGCGGGTGCTGGACGTGCGGGATCCGGCGGTCGCCGAGCGGCTGGCCGGGGTCGACGTCGTGGTGCACCTGGCGATGGACTTCGGCATGGAGTCCGATCCGCGGGCCCGCAGCGCCTACAACGTCCGCGGCGCGCAGACCGTGCTGACCGCCGCCGCGGCGGCCGGGGTGCACCGGGTGGTGCTGTGCACGTCGGCGATGGTCTACGGCGCGCTGGCCGACAACGAGGTGCCGCTGGCCGAGGACTCCGAGCTGCGGGCGACGGAGGAGGCCTCGCTGGTCGGGGACCTCCTGGAGATCGAGCGCCTGGCCCGGCGGGCGCCGCGCGCCCACCCGGGGCTGCAGGTGACGGTGCTGCGCCCGGCGGTCGTGGTGGGTCCGGGCGTGGACACGGTGCTGACCCGGCACTTCGAGGCGCCCCGGCTGCTGGTGGTGGCCGGTTCGCGGCCGTGCTGGCAGTTCTGCCACGTGGACGACCTGGCGATGGCGCTGGAGTACGCGGCGCTCGGCCTGGTCGAGGGCGAGGTGACGGTCGGCTGCGACGGCTGGTTGGAGCAGGAGGACGTGGAGCGGCTGTCCGGCATCCGCCGGATGGAGCTGCCGGCCTCCCTGGCGCTCGGCACCGCGGCCCGGCTGCACCGTCTGGGCCTGACCCCGGCGCCGGCCGGGGACCTGGCCTACACGATGTACCCGTGGGTGGTGTCCGGCAGCCGGCTGCACGAGGCGGGCTGGCGTCCGGCCTGGACGAACGAGCAGGTGCTGGCGGAGCTGCTGGCGCAGGTGGCGGGCAAGCACGCGGTGGCCGGGCGGCGGCTGGGCGGCAAGGAGGCGGCGACCAGCCTGGGCGCGGCCGGGGCGACGGTGGCACTGGTGGGCACGGCGGCGCTGGTGCGGCGGGCGCGCAAGCGGCGCCGCTTCTGAGGAGTCCGAGGGGGCGCCCACCGAGGGGGCGTCCCGCGTCGGGACGTCCGGCGTGGAGATGTCCGGCAGGGCGGCCCGAGAGGGAGCCGGGCCCGGAGCGCGGGGTCGGCCGTCACCTCGACTTCTCACGATGCGAAATTCCCGGATCGTGATGCGGAAGCCCCTTGCCCGGGACCACCCCGGATGGGCAATCATGGGGTCATGTCCGAGAACCACGACCCCATCCGCCTGCTCGCCGTCCGCGACACCCCGCTCTCCCTGGACGAGGTGTACGAGGCGGTGGGCGACGACGCGGCCGGCGGCACGACCGTCTTCGTCGGGACGGTCCGTGACCACGACGGCGGCAAGTCGGTGGCCGCGCTGGAGTACAGCTGCCACCCCACGGCCGAGCAGGAGATGCGCCGCATCGCCGAGAAGATCGTCGCGGACTTCCCGGTCCGCGCGCTCGCCGCGGTGCACCGGATCGGCCGGCTGGAGATCACCGACAAGGCCGTGATCGTCGCGGTCTCCTGCGCCCATCGGGGCGAGGCCTTCGCCGCCGCGCGCCGGCTCATCGACGACCTCAAGCACGAGGTGCCGATCTGGAAGCACCAGGTCTTCGCCGACGGCGAGGAGGAGTGGGTCGGCGCCGGCAGCTGCTGAACCCGCACGTTCCCGGCACGCGGAGCGTCAGGCGCGCCGCGGCCTCACCCGAACGGGTCCGGCCGCCCGCGCCGGATACTCCCCGGCAGTGAGCCGATCGGCGCTCCCGTAACCCGGACGGCGGTGATCGCGTTGTCCGCCGGAGTGGTTAATCTGCTCATAGACACGACGAGCTGGGAGTACTGACATGGGTGCGCTCGCCTGGTTGATCATTCCGGTTGCCGCCGTCCTGCTCGCCGCCGTGTGGGCGGGCTGGGCCCAGCGGGCGCCGAGGGCCACGGGGGACCCGGCCTCACTCGCCGAACACCGGCGGTTCATGGCCGCGATGGAACGCACGACCGCCGGCAGCGCCGGTTCGGGGGAGACCTCCGGCCGGTAGCCCGGGGGGCGCCGGTTCACCCGCGTCCCGTACTGTCGTGGCATGCCACGCCGCTCCGCGACGATGCTCGCCGCCACCCTGCTGCTCATAGCGCTGCTCTGCGTCTCGGTGCTGATGAAGGTGCCGTACACGGAGATGAGCCCGGGTCCGACGTACAACACGCTCGGCCAGCAGGGGGGCAAGCCGGTGATCACCATCACCGGGCGCGACTCGTACCCGACGACCGGGCACCTGAACATGACGACCGTGCAGGTCACCGGGGCCAAGTACGAGCCCAGCCTGGTGAACGCGGTGATCGGGTGGCTGCGCGACGACGTGATGGTGGTGCCGCACGACAACGTCTACCCCAAGGGGCAGTCGGACGCGGACGCGAAGAAGCAGAACGCCGAGGAGTTCGCCTCCTCCGAGGACAGCGCCCGCACCGCGGCGCTCAAGCAGCTGGGCATCCCGGTCGGCAACGACCTGATCGTCAAGACGGTCACCGCGGGCGCGCCCGCCGAGGGCCGGCTGCACGCGGGCGACCAGATCGTCGCCGTCGACGGCACCGCGGTGACGACGACGGACCAGGTGGCCGCGGGCGTCACCAAGCACAAGCCGGGCGAGCCGGTGGTCTTCACCGTCGTCCCGCGGCTCAAGGACACCTCGGGCAACGGCGCCGCGGACCCGGCGGCCCGCACCGACGTCACCGTCCCGACCGTGGCGGCCAGGGACCTCGACCCGAAGGCCCCGGCCGAGCGCGCCGGCCTCGCGGTGGTCGGCATCGGCACCGGGATCCGGCACACCTACCCGTTCCAGATCGACATCGGCCTGCAGGACGTGGGCGGGCCGAGCGCCGGCCTGATGTTCTCGCTCGGCATCATCGACAAGCTGACCCCGGGCGGCGACCTCACCGGCGGCAGGTTCGTCGCGGGCACCGGCACCATCGACGACGACGGCAAGGTCGGGCCGATCGGCGGGATATCGATGAAGATCATCGCCGCCCGCGACGCCGGCGCCGAGTACTTCCTCACCCCGTCCGGCAACTGCGCCGAGGCGGGCAAGAACGTCCCGTCCGGGCTGACCCTGGTCAAGACGGACACGCTGGACGGCGCGCTGAAGTCGCTGGAGCAGATCCGCTCCGGCCAGACCTCCGCGCTGCCGTCCTGCGCCGCGAAGTAGCGATCCGCCGCGGCGGGCCCCGCCGTGCGGCAGGGCCCCGGAGGGCGGCTACGCGAAGGTCGCCAGCAGGGCCTCGGTCAGGCCGGGCACCAGGTCGGGGCCGGTCAGCACCTCGCGCGCGGTGTCCTTGGAGCGCAGCCGCAGCGCGATCTCCTTCTTGCCGTCGCGCAGCACGGCGGCGGTGATCCGCACCTCCTCGCGCTTGGGGTGGTTGGCCACCCACTCGGTGAGCTGGGCGTCGCTGGCGTTGCGCGGGCGGCTCTGCTCGGCGCCCGGCGGCAGCATGAGGCGCTCGACGACCAGGGCGCAGCCGGCGACGGCGTCGGGCCAGGCGATGGTGCCGAGGAACTTGTCGAGGGGGGTGCCGGCCGGGATCTCGTCCTGCTCGACGGGGGTGAGGCCGGCCGCGTCGTCGTCGGTGAGGCCGAGCTGCTTGGCGACCCGGGGGTCGGCCTTGCGCAGGGCGCCGGAGTCGACGAGGGCGAAGAGGCGGGCGGGCAGGTCCCAGCCGAGGGTGGCGGCGTACTCGTCGATCTCCAGGGCGGCGCGGGTGAGGGGGGTGGCCGCGGGGAGGGTGGAGACGTCGTCGGGGGAGTCGGGCTGGGGCGTGGCGGTGGCGTCGGACATGTCTCAATCCTCACACGCCGGGTGGGGCTTGCCGCGCCGGGCGGTGCGGGTGGTGTGGAGGAGCGGCGTCGTAACCGTCTGCTAACGGTGGGAACTCGGTCGGAGCCTGGTTAAGTTGCTCTGAAGACCGACCGACTCCAGACGACACAGCTGAGGTGCCACCGTGGTATTCCAGATGCCGGAACGCTCAGGGCCGGGTTTCCGGCGCAGGGTAGGTCCGCCCTCCCGGCGGGCGCGGGTGGCCCTGCTGACCCTGGGCGTGCTCGCGGTGCTGTTCCTGCTGTTCGTCATGTTCGCGGGTTTCTGGACGGACTGGCTGTGGTTCAGGTCGGTCCACTACGCGTCGGTGTTCACGACCCAGTTGTGGACGAAGGTCGGCCTGTTCGCGGTGTTCGGGCTGCTGATGGCGCTGATCGTCGGCTTCAACGTGTGGCTGGCGCACCGGCTGCGCCCGCCGCTGTCGGCGATGTCGGTGGAGCAGCAGAGCCTGGACCGCTACCGGGCGGGGCTGGCGCCGTTCAAGCGCTGGGCGCTGATCGGCGTGTCGCTGGTGATCGGCCTGGTGGCGGGGGCGGCGGCGTCGGGGCAGTGGCGCACGTGGCTGATGTGGACGAACGCGACGTCCTTCGGCGAGAAGGACGCGCAGTTCGGCATGGACGTGTCGTTCTACGCCTTCGACCTGCCGTTCTACGAGTTCGTGCTGGGCTTCGCGTTCAGCGCGGTGATCGTGTCGCTGCTGACCTCGGTGCTGGTGCACTACCTGTACGGCGGGCTGCGGCTGCAGGGGCCCGGCCGGCGGGCGAGTGCGGGGGCGCAGGGGCACCTGGCGGTGCTGCTGGGCGTGTTCGTGCTGCTGAAGGCGGTGGCGTACTGGCTGGACCGGTACGCGCTGGCGGTCAAGACCGGCTCGTACAAGGGTGTTTCGGGCTGGACGGGCCTGCGGTACGTGGACGCGAACGCGTTCCTGCCGGCGAAGACGATCCTGTTCTTCGTGGCGATCATCTGCGCGGTGCTGTTCTTCCTGACGCCGGTGCGGCGCACGTGGGCGCCGGCGCTGATCGGTCTGGGGCTGATGGTGCTGTCGGCGGTGCTGATCGGCGGGGTGTACCCGGCGATCGTGCAGCAGTTCCAGGTGAAGCCGAACGAGCAGGCCAAGGAGACGCCGTACATCCAGAAGAACATCGACGCGACGCGTCGGGCGTACGGCATCGCGGACGCGCAGACGTCGCAGTACACCCCGCAGGGGTCGACGACGGCGGACGCGCTGAAGCCGGACGCGCAGACGATCGCCGACATCCGCCTGCTGGACCCGAACATCGTGTCGCCGACGTTCCAGTCGATCGAGCAGCAACGCAACTACTACGCGTTCCCGAACACGCTGGACGTGGACCGCTACGGCGCGGGCACGGACAAGCAGGACACCGTGATCGGCCTGCGTGAGCTGGACCTGAACGGCGTGCAGCGCAACTGGATCAACGACCACTTCAAGTACACGCACGGCTACGGCGCGGTGGTCGCCAAGGGCAACCAGGTCAACGACAAGGGCCAGCCGGTGTTCACCGAGTCGGGCCTGCCGGCGACCGGGGCGCTCGGCGACTACCAGCAGCGGGTCTACTACGGCGAGAAGACGACGACGTACTCGATCGTCGGCGGCTCGAACCAGGAGATCGACTACACGACCGAGACCGGCGAGAACAAGCAGTACCAGTACACCGGCAACAGCGGTGTCTCGCTGGACAATCCGCTCACCCGGGCCGCGTACGCGGTGCGCTTCGCCGAGCCGCAGATGCTGTACGCGGGGGCGATCACCGACGGCGCGAAGGTGATCTACAACCGGACGCCGAAGGAGCGGGTGGAGAAGGTCGCCCCGTGGCTGTCGATCGACGCCGACCCGTACCCGGTGGTGCAGGACGGCCGGGTGGTGTGGGTGCTGGACGGCTACACGACGTCCGACGGCTACCCCTTCGCGTCGAAGACGACGCTGGGCACGGCGACGAAGGACTCGCTGACCAACCAGCGCGGCGAGCTGCTGTCGGTGGCCAACAAGGTCAACTACATCCGCAACTCGGTGAAGGCCACGGTCGACGCGTACACCGGCGAGGTGAAGCTCTACCAGTGGGACGACAACGACCCGGTGCTGAAGACGTGGATGAAGGCGTTCCCGGGCACGGTCGAGCCGAAGGCGGACATCCCGGCGACGCTGCTGCCGCACCTGCGCTACCCGCAGGACATGTTCAAGGTGCAGCGCGACCTGCTCGGCCAGTACCACGTGACGGACGCCAACTCGTTCTTCAACGGCAGTGACATCTGGCAGGTCCCGGTGGACCCGACGAGCGACACCAAGCAGGTGCAGCCGCCGTACTACCTGACGCTGCGCATGCCGGACCCGGAGGTGACGTCGGCGAGCTTCTCGCTGACGACGACGTTCGTGCCCAACGGCCGGGACAACCTGGCGGCGTTCATGGCGGTCGACGCCGATCCGGGCCCGGACTACGGGAAGATCCGGATCCTGAAGGTGCCGGGCGACAGCAAGACGCTCGGCCCGAACCTGGTGCAGTCGCAGTTCAACTCCCGGCCCGAGGTGGCGCAGCAGATCACGCTGCTGAAGAGCGGCGGCGACTCGGACCTGGAGTACGGGAATCTGCTGACGCTGCCGGTGGGCGGCGGGCTGCTCAACGTCGAGCCGGTGTACGTGCGCGGGCGCGGCGCCAAGTACCCGACGCTGCAGAAGGTCCTGGTGGTGTACGGGAACGACAACGTGGCGTTCGAGAACACGCTGGAGGAGGCGCTGCGCAAGGTGTTCGCGGGGGCCGCGCCGGCGACGACGCCGACGGCGCCGAGCACTCCGGGCAATCCGGCGAACCCGGGGACCCCGGCGAACCCGGGCACGTCGACGGGTCCGACGACGCCGCAGCCGGGCGGGACGATCTCGCCGGAGCTGCAGAAGGCGCTGTCGGACGCGGAGAAGGCGTACAACGACGGCCAGACGGCGTTCAAGAACGGCGACTGGGTGGCGTACGGCAACGCGCAGAAGGCGCTGGGCGACGCGTTGAAGGCCGCCGACGCGGCCCGCTCCGGCGCTCCGGCGCCGGCCGCCCCGAGCGGCGGCCCGTCCGCCACCGCGGGCGGGTCGCCGAGCCCGAAGCCGTGAGCCGCCGGGCCCGCGCCCGCTGAGCTGCGGCAACCGATTTCGGTTCCGCCCCGCGTCCGTGCTACTGTTGAGTCACCGACGCGGGGTGGAGCAGCTCGGTAGCTCGCTGGGCTCATAACCCAGAGGTCGCAGGTTCAAATCCTGTCCCCGCTACTCAGTAGTGACAGAGGCCCGGAGGATTCGTCCTCCGGGCCTCTGGCGTTTTCGCCCCGAAGCGGCGGGAACCGCTCCGGTACTATCGACCGTCGCCAACGATGACGGCACCGGGTTTGTGGGGTTGAAGTGTCGGGAAATCGACAAAGCGCCGAAGCAATTTCGTCGGCTTCGGGGCAGCCCCGCCCGAATTCGGCCGGGGCAGGTGTACGCGGGTTGCAGGTGGTGCGACGATGGGACACATGGGGGACGGTGCACGGCTGCTGACCAGCCGTCGGGTCCGGCGCTTCCCCTGGAGGACCCCCCGGCCGGTGGCTGGGGGAGGATGCCGCGACACTCTGGGGGAGCGGGAGTCCGGATGAGGCTGATCGGCAAGAACGGGCCAGGTGCCAGGTCCGGCGCTGCCACCGAGGCGGACACCGACGCCTGGGCGGAGAGCCCCGAGAGCCCCGAGAGCCGTCCCGGCGCCCTGCCCGCCCAGCGCACCGGCGGCCTCGCCGAGCGCCGCGCGGCCGGCTGCGGCCCCGACAGCCTCGTCCACGTGCCCACCCGTCAGTTCACCTCCGCCGTCGGCCCGTACGGCGAGTCCGCGGACGGCTCCGGCGGCGCCCACGGCGGCGGCGCCCTCGACCCGGCGGGCCTGGACACCACCAGCTTCGAGACCGCGCTGGCCGCCCGCGAGCAGGCCGCGCTGGAGGCCCGGCACCGCCGCGCCGCCGAGGAGGGCGACCCGGACGCCGCCTCCCGGCTCGGCACGCTGCTGCTGCGCCGCGGCGAACTGGAGGACGCCGAGCCGTACCTGCGCGCCGCCGCCGCGGCCGGGGTCCGCGCCGCCTCCAACAACCTGGGCGTGCTGCTGCACCAGCAGGGCCACCGCGCCGAGGCCGCCCAGTGGTGGCGCCAGGCCGCCGTCGCCGGCAGCGCCCCCGCCGCGCACGCGCTCGGCCTCCAGCTGCGCGACCAGGGCGAGGAGGAGGCCGCCGAGTACTGGCTGCACTTCGCCGCCGACCACGGCCACCCGCTCGGCGCCTACGCGCTCGGCGACCTGATGGAGCACCGGCGCGACGTCCGCGCCGAGCGCTGGTTCAAGGTGTCCGCCGACGCCGGCCACCGCGAGGCCGCCTACCGGCTGGCCCGGATGCGCGAGGCGGCCGGCGACAAGGACACCGCCGAGACCTGGTACCGCACCGCCGCCGCCCGCAGCCACGCCCGGGCCGCGCTGCGCCTGGGCGTGCTGCTGGAGGAGCGGGCCGGAGCCGACCAGGCGCTGCTGGACGAGGCCGCCCGCTGGTACCGGCAGTCCGCGCAGAACGGCGAGCCGCGGGCCGCGTGCGCGCTCGGCTTCCTGCTGCGCGACTCCGGGGACGTCGCGGCCGCCGCCGAGTGGTGGCAGGAGGCCGCCGAGGCCGGGGACGGCAACGCCGCCAACGCGCTCGGCGCGCTGCACGCGAGCCGCGGCGAGGCCAAGGAGGCCGAGCACTGGTACCGCGGCGCGCTGGACGCGGGCGACCACAACGGCGCCTTCAACCTCGGGCTGCTGTGCGCCGGCACCGGCCGTGAGCAGCAGGCCGAGCAGTGGTACCGGCGGGCCGCGTACGCCGGGCACCGGGAGGCGTGCAACGCGCTGGCCGTGGTGCTGCTCCAGCGCGGCGACGAGTCCGGCGCCGAGCCGTGGTTCTCCAAGGCGGCCGAGGCGGGCAGCGTCGACGGCGCGTTCAACCTCGGCGTGCTGCACGCCGGGCGCGGCGAGCACCAGCAGGCGCAGGAGTGGTACGCGCGGGCCGCCGCCGAGGGCCACGGCGAGGCGGCGCTGCAGCTCGCGGTCGCCCAGGAGCAGCGCGGCAACCTGGCGGGCGCGCTGGAGCGCTACCGGCAGGCGGCGGCGGGCGGTTCGGCCGAGGGCGCGTTCCGGCTGGCGTCGGTGCTGGACCGGCGGGGCGACGCGGACGCGGAGGCCGAGCACTGGTACGCGGTGGCGGCGGACGCCGGGCACCGCCGGGCGCAGGTGCGCATGGGCGTGCGGGCGGCCGAACGCGGCGCGCTGGAGATCGCCGAGAGCTGGTACCGGCGGGCGGCGGAGTCCGGGAGCCGCAGCGCGGCGTTCAACCTGGGGCTGCTGCTGGCCCGGCAGGACAGCGAGGCCGAGGCGATGCTCTGGTACACCCGGGCGGCGGACGCCGGGCACGGGCGGGCGGCGCTGCGCCTGGCGCTGCTGGCGCTGCGGCGGGGGGAGCCGGTGCAGGCGGAGAACTGGTGCCGCCGGGCGGCCGACTACGGGCCGGCCGAGGTGGCGGAGCGGGCGGGGCGGCTGCTCGGGGCGCTGCACGCGGAGCTGAGCGCGTAGCGGCTCCGGGCTGAGCGGTGGCGTGGCCTAGCGGGCCGGCGCGTGCGTACAGTCCGGACAGAGCCCGCGGTAGGTGATCTCGGCGCCGGAGAGGACGAAGCCGAAGCGCTCGGTGGCGGGCAGGGCGGCGAGCGGGTCGCCGTGGGGGTGGACGTCGCGGATCGCGCCGCAGCCCGAGCAGACCAGGTGCTGGTGGGCGTGGCGGGCGTTGGGGTCGTAGCGCTTGGCGCGGCCGTCGGTGGCGACCTCCAGGACCTCGCCGAGGGCGACGAGTTCGCCGAGCGTGTTGTAGACGGTCGCGCGGCTGATCTCGGGCAGGTGCCGGGCGGCGCGGGCGTGCACCTCGTCGGCGGTGAGGTGGACGTGTTCGCCGTCGAGGACCTCGGCCACGACCCGGCGCTGCGAGGTCAGGCGCCACCCACGTCCGCGAAGTCGTTCCAGCAGGTCGCTCATGCGCACCAGAGTAGGTCACGCTCTGAGATTGGTGCCAGTATTGACTTAGACAAAGTCCAAGTTAGGATCGAGTCCTCACGATCGGATCACGCGGAGGCTTCTCTCATGACGACCCAGGACGAGCTGCGCCCCACCCTCACCACGGAGGCGGGCGCCCCCGTCGCCGACAACCAGAACACCGAGACGGCGGGTGTCGGCGGCCCGGCGCTCATCCAGGACCAGCTGCTGTTCGAGAAGCTCGCGCACTTCAACCGCGAGCGCATCCCGGAGCGCGTGGTGCACGCCCGCGGCGCCGCGGCCTACGGCACCTTCACGGTGACGGCCGACGTGACGCCCTACACCCGGGCCGGCTTCCTCGCCGAGATCGGCAAGCAGACCGAGGTCTTCCTGCGCTTCTCCACCGTGGCCGGCAACCTCGGCTCCGCCGACGCGGTGCGCGACCCGCGCGGCTTCGCGCTGAAGTTCTACACCGAGGAGGGCAACTACGACCTCGTCGGCAACAACACCCCCGTGTTCTTCATCAAGGACGCGATCAAGTTCCCCGACTTCATCCACACCCAGAAGCGCGACCCGTACACCGGCTCGCAGGAGGCGGACAACGTCTGGGACTTCTGGGGCCTGTCGCCCGAGTCGACCCACCAGGTGACCTGGCTGTTCGGCGACCGCGGCATCCCGGCGACCTACCGCCACCTCAACGGCTACGGCTCGCACACCTTCCAGTGGCAGAACGAGGCCGGCGAGCACTTCTGGGTCAAGTACCACTTCAAGACCGACCAGGGCATCCGCAACCTCACCCAGGACGAGGCCAACCGCCTCGCCGGCGAGGACCCGGACAGCCACCAGCGCGACCTGCGCGAGGCGATCGAGCGCGGCGAGTTCCCGACCTGGACCGTGCAGGTCCAGATCATGCCGGCGGCCGACGCGGCGAACTACCGCTTCAACCCCTTCGACCTGACCAAGGTGTGGCCGCACGCGGACTACCCGCCGGTCGAGATCGGCAAGCTGGAGCTCAACCGCAACCCCGACAACGTCTTCGCCGAGGTCGAGCAGTCGATCTTCTCCCCGGCGCACTTCGTGCCCGGCATCGGCCCGTCCCCCGACAAGATGCTCCAGGGCCGCCTGTTCGCCTACGCGGACGCCCACCGCTACCGCGTCGGCATCAACGCCGACCACCTGCCGGTGAACCGCCCGCACGCCACCGCGGCGCGCACCAACAGCCGCGACGGCTACCTGTACGACGGCCGCCACGGCCGCCAGAAGAACTACGAGCCGAACAGCTTCGGCGGCCCGGTCGAGACCGGCCGCCCGCTGTGGGCCGCCACCGCCGTCACCGGCCCGACCGGCAACCACGTGGCGCCCTCGCACGCCGAGGACGACGACTTCGTGCAGGCCGGCAACCTCTACCGCCTCTACTCCGAGGACGAGAAGCAGCGCCTGATCGCGGGCCTGGCCGGCTTCATCGCCAAGGTCTCGGAGGACCGCGAGGACATCGTGGAGCGGGCCGTCGACAACTTCCGCAAGGCCGACGCCGACTACGGGCAGCGGCTGGAGGCGGCCGTCCGCGAGCTGCGCAAGAAGTAGCCGCGGGCTTGCCCCGAGAAAGACGGCGGGCCCCTCGACCAGCTCCCACTGGTCGAGGGGCCCGCGATCACGTCCGGGACGGGTCGCGTCAGACGCTCAGGCGCCGCAGCGTCTCCTCGTGCAGCAGGCCGTTGCTGGCGACGGCGTCCGCGCCGCCCGGGCCCGGGACGCCGTCCAGGCCGGTGAAGCGACCGCCGGCCTCCTCGACGATGATGCAGTTGGCGGCCATGTCCCACAGCGACAGCTCGGGCTCGGCGGCGATGTCCACGGCGCCCTCGGCGACCATCATGTAGGACCAGAAGTCGCCGTAGGCGCGGGTGCGCCAGCAGGCCCGGGTGAGGTCGAGGAACGGGTCGAGGCGCCCGCGCTCCTCCCAGCCGGACAGCGAGGAGTAGGAGAAGGAGGCGTCCTCGATGCGCGAGACGCCGGAGACGTGGATCCGGGAGGCCTTGGCGAGGCTGCGGCCCGCGTAGGCGCCGAGGTCCTTGGCGGCCCACCAGCGGCGGCCGATCGCGGGGGCCGAGACGATGCCGACCACCGGGCGCCCGACGCCGTCCTGGCCGTCCTCCAGCAGGGCGATCAGGGTGGCCCAGACCGGCACGCCGCGGATGTAATTCTTGGTGCCGTCGATCGGGTCGATCACCCAGCGGCGCGGGCCGGAGCCCTGGAGGCCGAACTCCTCGCCGAGGACGGCGTCGCGCGGGCGGGCGCGCTGCAGGATGCCGCGCACCAGTTCCTCGGCGGCCTTGTCGGCGTCGCTGACGGGGGTGAGGTCGGGCTTGGTCTCGACCGCGAGGTCGAGCGCGCGGAAGCGCTCCAGGGTGACCGAGTCGGCCGAGTCGGCGAGGACGTGGGCGAGTCGGAGGTCGTCGTGGTAGTCGGCCATGTCCGAAACCCTAGCGAGCCCGCCCGGATCGGGACAGCCGGGCTCACGGAGTGAACGCTCATCGGCCCGCGGCTCAATGGGTGGTGCCGCTGAGCTGCAGGCCGATCACGCCGGCGATCACCAGGGAGATCGAGACCAGCTTGAGCACCGACGTCGTCTCGTCCAGGAAGACCATGCCGTAGATGGCGGTGCCGGCCGCGCCGATGCCGGTCCACACCGCGTAGGCCGGGCCGACCGGCAGGCTCTTGAGCGAGAGGGTCAGCAGGCCGAAGCTGCTGAGGGCGAACACGCAGAAGCTGATGGTGGGCCAGAGCCTGGTGAAGCCCTCGCTGAGCTTGAGGTTGATCGCGAAGCCGGTCTCCAGCAGGCCGGCCAGGATCACCAGGGCCCATGCCATCGCGTGCCCTCCCTGTCGATCGACGGGTCGGACCGCACAGTGGTCCGACTTTCCTATGATCGCCAGGGCGGCGCGGTCCGACACCTCGAACGGGCCACCGGCCTCGCCGGGACGCGGCGGGGCCGGGCGGGGTCAGTCGTCCTCGCGGGCCTCCTTGCTGGCCAGCAGGCGGCGCAGCGAGTAGAGCCGGGCGGCGTCGGCGTGGCCGTCGGCGACCCAGGCGTCCAGGGCGCAGTCCGGCTCGTCGTGGCTGCAGGCGCGCGGGCAGTCGACCGTGCCCGGCTCCAGGTCGGGGAAGGCGAGGATGACCCGGGACGGGTCGATGTGGGAGAGGCCGAAGGAGCGGAAGCCCGGGGTGTCGATCACCCAGCCCGAGTTCAGCGCCTTCTTGGAGCCGGCCTTGGCGCCCGGGGGCGGGGGCAGGCGCAGCGCGAGGGCCGAGACGGTGGTGTGCCGGCCGCGGCCGGTGACGGCGTTGACGTGGCCGGTCTGCCGCTGGCGGTCCGGGACGAGGGCGTTGACCAGGGTGGTCTTGCCGACGCCGGAGTGGCCGATGAACACGGTGGAGCGGCCGCGCAGGTGCTCGCGCACGGCCTCGGCGCCCGCGCTCTCCAGTTCGTCCCGGCGGGTGACGACGTAGTCGATGCCGAGCGGCGCGTAGGACTCCAGGAGCGTTTCGGCGGACGCGAGGTCGGCCTTGGTGAGCACGAGCAGGGGTTCCATGCCCGCGTCGTAGGCGGCCACCAGGCAGCGGTCGATCAGCCGGGGCCGGGGCTCCGGGTCGGCCAGGGCGGTGACGATGGCGAGCTTCTCGGCGTTGGCGACGACGATCCGCTCGTACGGGTCGTCGTCGTCCGCGGTGCGCCGCAGCACGGAGGTGCGTTCCTCGACCCGGACGATCCGGGCGAGGGTGTCGGCGTCCCCGGAGAGGTCGCCGACGATGTTGACGACGTCGCCGACGACGACGCCCTTGCGGCCCAGTTCGCGGGCCTTCATGGCGACGACCTGGCGTTCCTGCTTGGTCCCCGGGTCGATCAGGCAGGTGATCCGGCCGCGGTCGACGGTCAGCACCATCGCCTCGGCGGCGTCCTCGTGCTTGGGCCGGATCCGGGTCCGCGGCCGGGAGCCCCGGCGGGCGGGGCGGTTGCGGATGTCGTCCTCGTCGGCGTCCTTGCCGTAGCGGCGCATGGCTTCAGTCTCCGCTCAGGCGTCCGCCGCCGCTTCGCCGAGCAGGTCCGCCCACATGTTCGGGAAGTCGGGCAGGGTCTTGGCGGTGGTGGCCACGTTCTCGACCTCGACCCCGGGCACGGCCAGGCCGATGACGGCGGCGGCGGTGGCCAGGCGGTGGTCCTCGTAGGTGTGGAAGACGCCGCCGTGCAGCGGGCGGGGGCGGATGCGCAGGCCGTCCTCGGTCTCGGTGACGTCGCCGCCGAGGTCGTTGATCTCCTTGGCGAGCGCGGCGAGCCGGTCGGTCTCGTGCAGGCGCAGGTGGGCGATGCCGTAGAGGTGGGACTCGGAGTCGGCGAGCGCGGCGACGGCGGCGATCACCGGGGTGAGCTCGCCGACGTCGTGCAGGTCGGCCTCGATGCCGTGGATGCGGCCGGTGCCGGTGAACTGCAGGCCCTCGTCGGTGAACTCGCAGGCGCCGCCCATGCGGGAGTAGATCTCGCGCAGCTGGTCGCCGGGCTGGGTGGTGTGCTTGGGCCAGTCGCGGACGGTGACCCGGCCGCCGGTGACGAGCGCGGCGGCGAAGAACGGCGCGGCGTTGGACAGGTCGGGCTCGACGACCAGGTCGCGGCCGATCAGGGCGCCGGGGGTGACCCGCCAGACGTCCTTCTCGCCGCCGTCCTCGGGGGCGTCGACCTGGGCGCCGGCCAGGCGCAGCATCTCGACCGTCATCCGGATGTGGGGCAGCGACGGGACGGGGCCGCCGACGTGCCGGACCTCGACGCCGTGGTTGTAGCGGGCGCCGGACAGGAGCAGGGCCGAGACGAACTGGGAGGACGAGGAGGCGTCGAGCTCGACCTGGCCGCCGTCGAGGGCGCCGGTGCCGTGCACGGTCAGCGGGAAGGCGCCGCGGCCCTCGTCGTCGATGCGGGCGCCGAGGGCGCGCAGGGCGTTGATCACGCCGTGCTGGGGGCGCTCGTAGCTGCGCGGGTCGCCGTCGAAGTGGACCGGGCCGTCGGCGAGGACGGCGAGCGGCGGCAGGAAGCGCATGACGGTGCCGGCGTTGCCGACGTCGATGGACGCCGGGCCGAGCAGGGCGGGGGCAGGGATGACGCGCCACGCCTCGCCGCCGCCGGTGCCGCCGGAGTCGTTGTTGACCTTCTCCTCGATGCCGACGCCGAGGGCGCGCAGGCCGTCGGCCATCAGCTGGGAGTCGCGGCTGCGCAGCGGGCGGCGGACCCAGCCGGGCTCGTCGGCCAGTGCCGCCAGCACCAGGGCCCGGTTGGTGACCGACTTGGAGCCGGGGATGGTGACGGTGGCGTCAACGGGGGTGGTCGCGACGGGGGCGGGCCACAGGGTCTCGGTCATGGGGGCCAGTTTAGGGGCCGTACCGGAACGGCCCCCGCTGCGGCCGCATGCCGGGACTGTGGGGGTTCAGTGCAAGGGCTGGAGCAGCCAGCTCGCGCCGAGGGCGAGCGAGGCGAGGGCGACCAGCAGGAAGACGGTGACCCAGGCGAGGCCCGGGACGTGGGTGAGGCGGGCGAGCTGGTCGGCGTCGGAGTCGCGGGCCCAGCCGGTGCGGCGCTGGTGCTGGAGCTCCAGGACCGGGCGGACGGCGCCGAACAGGAGGAACCAGCAGCCGAGGTAGGCGAAGCCGGCCTGGACCTGGGCGCTGCCGAACCAGGAGACGAGGAAGAAGGCGGCGCCGGCGACGAGGACGGTGAACAGGCCGTAGGCGTTGCGGATGCGCACCAGCAGGGCGAGGAGCAGCACGATCGCGAGCCACAGCAGCAGCGTGATGCGGTCGGCGGCGAGCAGGGCGGCGCAGCCGAGGCCGAGCAGGGCGGGGGCGGTGTAGCCGGCGGCGGCGGTGAGGACCATGCCGGGGCCGGTGGGGCGGCCGTAGGAGAGGGTGAGGCCGGAGGTGTCGGAGTGCAGCCGGATCCCGGCGAGCTTACGGCCGGTGGCGAGGGCGGCGAGGCCGTGGCCGCCCTCGTGGGCGATGGTCACCGCGTTGCGGGTGACGTGCCACAGCGGGCGGGCGAGGACGGCGAGCAGGGCGAGCGCGCCGGTGGCGAGGACCAGCCAGCCGGGCGGGGCGGCCTGGGTGCCGGTCACCCGGTCCCACAGGTCGCCGAGGTCGTGTCCGGTCGTCGGGCTGGGGGTCATGGCGTGGTCTCGCCTCCGTTCGCTGTGCTGGGCCGTTCGGAGCAGCCTCCCATGCGGGGACGGCGGCGGGGGAGGCGGTGGTTCGCTGTTCGGGATGAAGAAGTGGTGAGACCCGGGGCCGTGGCAGAGTGGCCCGCATGTGCGGTCGCTTCGCCTCCAGCAGCAAGCCCGAGGACCTCCTCGACCTCTTCGGGGTCGAGCAGTGGGATCCGGAGGAGACCCTCGCGCCGAACTGGAACGTGGCGCCGACGAACAGCGCGTTCGTGGTGCTGGAGCGGATGTCGAAGGAGCGGCCGGGCGTGGTGCGCCAGCTGCGGGTGCTGCGCTGGGGCCTGGTGCCGCAGTGGTCGAACTCGGCGGAGACGGCGGTGAAGATGATCAACGCCAGGTCGGACACCGTGCACGAGAAGCCCTCCTACCGGCAGGCGTTCGCCTCCCGGCGGTGCATCCTGCCGGTGGACGGCTACTACGAGTGGCAGACGGTGCCCGCCGAGCGCGGCAAGCCGCGCAAGAAGCCGTTCTTCGTCTCCCGGACGGACGGCACCCCGCTGGCGCTGGCCGGGCTGTACGAGTTCTGGCGCGACCGGACGGTGCCGGCCGGGCACCCGGCGGCCTGGCTGGTGACGTTCACGATCGTGACGACGGACGCGGAGCCGCTGCTCGCGCCGATCCACGAGCGGATGCCGCTGTTCCTCGACCCGTCCTCGTTCGACGAGTGGCTGGACCCGGGGCAGAGCGACCCGGACGGGCTGCGCCGGCTGCTGATACCCCCGCCGCCCGGCGCGCTGCGGGCCACCCCGGTGTCGCCGGCGGTGGGCAGCATCCGCAACAACGGCCCGGAGCTCAAGGAACCGTGGACCGAGGTCGAGTACGAGACCACGCTGTTCTGACCGTCCGCGCCGGCCGTTCGTCCTGACCGTCCGCGCTGTTCCGACCAACCGAGTTGCGGATCCGTGCCGTTCCGAGAGGGAGCCACCGTTGACGACCACCGAACTCGTCCCCACCGAGGCCGGGGACGCCCGGATCACCTACCACCGGGCGGCCGCGCCGAAGGCGCTGCTGGCCCTCGGGCACGGCGCGGGTGGCGGGACCGGCGCGCGGGACCTCGTCGCGCTGGCCGCGGCGCTGCCGCCGCGCGGGATCACCGTGGCGCTGGTGGAGCAGCCGTGGCGGGTGGCCGGGAAGAAGCTCGGCCCGGCGCCGCGGACGCTGGACCTCGGCTGGCGGCCGGTGGCCGAGCGGCTGGCCGGGCAGGGCCTGCCGCTGGTGGTCGGCGGGCGCAGCGCCGGGGCGCGGGTGGCGTGCCGCACGGGCGCGGCGAGCGGGGCGGTGGGCGTGGTGGCGCTGGCGTTCCCGCTGCACCCGCCGGGCAAGCCGGAGAAGAGCCGGGCGCAGGAGCTGCTGGAGTCGGGGCTGCCGACGCTGGTGGTGCAGAGCGCGGCGGACCCGTTCGGCGGGCCGGCCGAGTTCCCGGAGCTGCCGCGGGGCCACGCGCTGGTGGAGGTGCCGTACGGCAGCCACGGCTTCGAGGTGCCGAAGCGGGCTCCGGTGGGGCAGGACGAGGTGCTGGAGCTGATCTGCGGGGCGGTCGGGGACTGGGTGCTCGGGCTGCTGTGAGCGCGGGACCGGCGGTGAGCTGCGGTTTTCCCCGGGCGCACCGTTCGCTCACCCGTGCGGGTGAAAGCCGCGCGGGGCCGGGAATGCGGGCGGGGGCCCTGTGGTTGACACCCTCGTCAGCAGATTAACGGGTGAGAGGCAGGGCAGATGGGTTCGATCGCGTGCCCGGAGCGGCCGGAGGAGCGAGAGGCCGCCACGGCGTTCGCTCCCGCCTGGTCCGACTGGATAGTCGCGGGCGAGAAGCCCGTCAGCCCGATATCCTCCATTTCGGGGCGGCCCGCCGTGGGCCGTGCGCGCCATGCCGAGGAGGTGGGTCCGGTCGTCGGGACCGAGCACGAGGCCGAACCCGGCCGTGGCCCGGATGAGGGCCGGCCCGAGGGCGAGGCGCTCACCGGTGAGGAACTGGCCGAGGCGATCGGTGAGGACACCTTCCGGGTGTCGGCCGAGGAGACCGAGGAGGCCCGGCGGGAGCGCTTCGAGCGCGACGCCCTGGGCTACCTGGATCCGATGTACTCGGCCGCGCTGCGCATGACGCGCAACCCGGCGGACGCGGAGGACCTGCTCCAGGAGGCGTTCGCCAAGGCGTACGCGTCGTTCCACCAGTTCCGCGAGGGCACGAACCTCAAGGCCTGGCTGTACCGCATCCTCACCAACACCTTCATCAACTCGTACCGCAAGAAGCAGCGGGAGCCCCAGCGCACCGCCGCCGAGGAGATCGAGGACTGGCAGCTGGCGCGCGCCGAGTCGCACATGTCGACGGGGCTGCGCTCGGCCGAGACCCAGGCCCTGGACCACCTCCCCGACAGCGACGTGAAGGACGCCCTCCAGGCCATCCCGGAGGAATTCCGGATCGCCGTGTACCTCGCGGACGTCGAAGGCTTTGCGTACAAGGAGATCGCGGACATCATGGGTACTCCCATCGGTACGGTGATGTCCCGGCTGCACCGCGGCCGTCGTCAGCTGCGCGGCATGCTGGAGGACTACGCCCGTGAGCGCGGGCTCGTCCCGGCCGGCAGCGGGGCAGGGCAGGAAGCGAAGGGCTCGGGCTCATGAGCTGCGGCGATCCGCACGACACCGAGTGTGGCGAGGTCCTCGACCACCTCTACGAATTCCTCGACAACGAGATGGCCGAGGGCGACTGCGCCAAGCTGCGCGTGCACTTCGAGGAGTGCTCGCCGTGCCTGCGCCAGTACGGCCTGGAGCAGGCGATCAAGGCGCTGATCAAGCGTTCCTGCGGCTGCGACGACACCCCGGCCGACCTGCGCAGCAAGGTGCTGGCCAGGATCGACTCGATCCGCGCCGGGCAGCGCTCGGGCGAGCAGGTCGTGGTGGCCGTCGAGGCCACGGTCGAGATCCACGCGGAGACGGCGCGGCCGGTCCCCGAGGTGGGCGACGCGCCGCAGCCGGGCGTGCGCCCCGGTGCGCCGGTCGAGGCCGGCGCCCAGGCGGAGTAACCGGCCGGGCCCGCCGGCGAGGGCGGGTCGGACGGTCCGGACACGGAGTTCAGCGGCCCCGGGAGCGTGTGCTCCCGGGGCCGCTCCCGTTCTGCTTGCATGCGCCCCTCACTCGTTCGAGTGAGTTGGCGGTGTGCCAACTGCGGCATTGCGCGATCATGCGTCCCCGCGCCCGATGCGCGGCCTATCCTCCTGACGGACACTCACCGCCGGTCCGCCCGGCGCGCTGAGCGCGGAGAGCGGGCCAGGACGGCAGGGAGGTCGAGATCGCTAGCGACAGTGGAGGGGCGGCCCTGCCGGAGGGCGCGACGCGCTACCTCGTGGCCGTTCCGGTGGCGGCGCTCTGCTGCCTGCTGCCGCTGCTGCCCACCGTGGCCCTGCCCGGGGTGCCGCGCTGGCTCGGCTCCCCGGTCGACTGGCCCAAGGTCGGGCTGCTCGGCTTCCTCCACGGCTGCTGGGAGTCGCTCGCCCAGGGCCTGCCCACCCCCTGCCAGCGGCTGGTGCGCCGGCTGCTGCGCCGCCCGGTGCCGGCCGAGCGGGCGCCCGTGCGGCCCGGGGTGAACGCGTTCTTCCCGGTGCTGTTCGCCGGCGTGCTGATGCTCCCGCCGGCCGCCGCCGCGTTCGTCGCCGTGCCGGCGGCGCTGCTCGGCGGCCCGGGCGGGCGCCACTACCGGCAGCGGCAGCTGTGGAACGGCTCCCAGCTCGCGCTGAGCGCCTTCGCCGGCGCCGTCGCCTTCCACCTGCTGCGCGGCCCGCAACTGCTCCTCGGCTCCCGCTTCCCGGCCGCCCTGCTGCCCGGCCTCGCCGCCCTCGTCGCGTTCTGCCTGGTCAACGGCGTCCTGGTGGGCGTCATGCTGATGCTCAGCGAGGGGAGCCGGGCCGACGTCCTGCTGCGCGGGGCGTGCACGGTGTGCGGGCTGCCGGTCCTGGTCCACGCCGCCGGCGGGCTCATGGTCGCCGTCCTGTGGCAGGGCCCGTACGGCGCGTTCGCGGCGCTGCTCGCGCTGCTGCCGCTGTCGATCTCGGCGTGGGTGTTCGCCCAGGGGCACCGCGAGCGCGACGCCCACCAGGCGACCGTCCAGGCGCTCGTGCAGGCCGTCGAGATCAAGGACGCCTACACCCGCGGGCACAGCGAGCGGGTGGGCCGGGCCGCCGTCCTGATCGCCGGTCAGCTCGGCATGGAGGCCGAGCGGCTGCGCACCCTGCGCTTCGCCGCGATCCTGCACGACGTCGGCAAGCTCGGCGTGGCCACCGAGCTGCTCCGCAGAAACGGTCCCCTCACCGACGCCGAGCGCCGGGCCGTCGAGGTCCACCCGGTGTACGGGTACGAGCTGGTGCGCGGCATCGCCTTCCTCGGCGAGGCGCACGCCGGGATCCTGCACCACCACGAGCGGATGGACGGGCGCGGCTACCCCAGCGGGCTGGCCGGCGAGCAGATCCCCGAGTTCGCCCGGATCATCTCGGTCGCCGACGCCTTCGACTCGATGACCTCCACCCGCTCCTACCGCCGCGGGCGGCCGGTGGCCGAGGCCGTCGCCGAGCTGGAGCGGTGCTCGGGCAGCCAGTTCGACCCGGTGATGGTCCGCGCGCTGATCGGCGCGCTCGCCGTCCACGACTGGCAGCCGGTGCTGCCCGCCCCGACCGGGGAGTGCCTGCGGGCCGTCCCGGACATCCCGCTCGGCGTGCCGGAGCCCGTCCGGGCCGCCCCGGGCCGGGTGCCCGCCCGGGGCGGGAGCGTCCCCTCGGCCGGGCAGCCGTGAGCGGGCCGCGCCCACGGGAGCGGGCCCGGCCGCGGGACGGCCGGTGGGCGGCGCACGCGGTGCGGGTGGCGGCGGCCGGGCTGCTGGCCGCCGCGCTCGTGGCGGTCGCGGCGCGCGGGGTCGAGCAGCCTCGGGTCGCGCTCGCCTTCACCGGGCTGATCGCGCTCGGCGAGTGCGTCCGGATCACCCTTCCGGGCGATCGCGAGCAGGCGCCCATCGGCGCGGCCGGCGCGCTGGCGTACGCGCTGCTCGGGCCGCTGCGCGGGCTGCCGACCGCGCACGGCACGCTGCAGGTGGTCGCCGTCACCGGCGTCGGCCTGCTGCTCGCCTGGCTGCCCGGGCTCGCCCTGCCCCACCCCGGGCGCCCGCACCGGCGCCCGCCCTGGGCCGACCCCGTCCGGCGCGACAGCGCCGCCCGCCGGCTGCTCGGCGTCGGGTTCGCCGCCGCCGTCTTCCAGCCGCTCTACAACAGCGGCCTGGTCGACCGCTTCTCGCCCGACGGCCCCGCCTACGGCGTGTTCCTGACCGCCGTCGCCGCGCTCGCCGCCCTCTGCGACGCCACCCTCGCGGCCCTGCTGCGCCGCGACTGGACCCGCGGCCCGGGCCCGAAGGCCGGCCCGAGGACCGGGCTGCGGTTCTCGGCCGCGCTGGAGGACGAGCTGCACGCGCTGTTCGGCATCGGCTCGGCGATCGTCGCCACCGGGATGCTGGTCAGCCTGGCGGCCGGCGAGGTCGGGCTGTGGGCGCTGCCGCTGTTCTGCGCCCCGCTGCTGCTCGCCCAGGTGTCGTTCCGCCGCGCCGCGGCCGTCCGGGCCACCACCGGGCAGACCATCGCCAGCCTGGCCCGCGCCACCGAGGTGGCCGGCTACACCCCGCACGGGCACGCCCGGCGGGTCGCCGACACGGCCTGCGCCCTCGGCCGCGACCTGGGGCTCGGCACCCGCGAACTCGCCCTGCTGGAGTACGCGGCGCTGATGCACGACGTCGGCCAGCTGTCGCTGGTCGAGCCGGTGCCCGACGGCGCCACCGCCCTGCTGCCCTGCGCCGAGCAGCAGCGCATCGCCCGCCTCGGCAGCGAGGTGATCAGCCGCACCGGGGTGCCCCGGCAGGTGGCCGAGCAGGTAGCCCGGCTGGCCGACCCCTACCCGGGACCGGCCGGCGGCGACGGCTCGGTGCCGCTCGCGGCCCGCATCATCCGGGTGGCCAACGCCCACGACGACCTGCTGACGGCCGCCCGGGGGCGCGGCGTCGGCGAGGCGGTCGGGCACCTGGAGGCGCTGGAGGTCCTGCGCCTGGGCCGCGGACGGGTGTACGACGCCCGGGTCGTCGACGCCCTGGCCAGGGTCGGGGGCCAGGCCAGGGCCTGACCGCCCGCCGCCCGCGGCCGGGGGGCGGACACCCGGCGCACCCCCGGTACGGCGGGGGCGGCCGGAAGCGGAGCGCGGCCCCGGTGCGGGCTCCGCGCCCCGGGGTTGAGGTGCGGCGGCGGGGCGGGCAGGCTGGGTAGGGGCGTCCCCGACCCCGGCGGTGGGGAGCGCGCCCGGGGGCGGGCGTGGTTGGATGCGGTCGTAGCGTGGAACACCGACCCGGGGCACCGGGCCCGCATCCCGGAAATCGCGCCATCGTTTTCACGAACTCGGGGCGCGGGAGCGGCGGTACGGGACTTGAGCGGACGACGACGGCAGGGACGAACGTGAGGATCTTCCACCGGGCACGGCACCGGCCGTCCGCCACCTGGCGGCAGACGACCGACCGGGCCTTCACGCTGATCGGCGACGGCCGCTACGAGGACGCCGGCGCGCTGCTCGTGATGGCCGCCGACCTGGAGCCGTGGCTCTCCGACTCCTGGTTCAACCTCGCCCTGCTGCACAAGTTCCGCCGGGACTGGGAGCAGGCCCGTTCGGCCGGCCTGCGGGCCGTCGCCCTGCTGGACCGCGAACAGGGCGCCCCCGACTGGTGGAACCTCGGCATCACCGCGACCGCCCTCCAGGACTGGCCGCTGGCCCGCCGCGCCTGGCAGGCGTACGGGCTGAGGCTGCCCGGCGGCCCGGGCGCGCAGCAGGACGGCCCGGTCGCCCTGGACCTCGGGACGACGCCGGTGCGGCTGTCCCCGGACGGCGAGTCCGAGGTGGTGTGGGGCCGGCGGCTGGACCCGGCCCGCATCGAGGTGCTGTCCATCCCGCTGCCGTCCTCCGGCCGCCGCTGGGGCGAGGTGGTGCTGCACGACGGCGCCCCGCACGGCGAGCGGGTCACGGACGGGATCGCCTACCCGGTGTTCGACGAGATCGAGCTGTGGGCGCCGTCCCCGGTGCCGACCTACGTCGTGCTGCTCCAGGCGGCCACGGCGGGCGACCGGGACGCGCTGGAGCGGATGGTCGCGGACGCGGGCTACGCCGCGGAGGACTGGACGTCCTCGGTGCGGCTGCTGTGCCGGGCCTGCTCGGAGAGCCGGATGGCCTCGGACGACGGCCACACCGCCCACCACGACCCGCACGACGACGGCGACGCGTCGCACCCCGGCCACCTGAGCCACCTGAGCCAGGGCGGCGCGGCCGGGATGTCGTGGCTGGTGGAGCGCGAGTGCGGGATCGCCGCCCCCGCGCACCTGGTGCGCGCGCTGCTGGACCGCTGGGTCACGGCGGCCCCCGGAAGCCGGGCTTACCGGGATCTCGAAGAGGTCTGCTGAGTACCCTGGTGAGGTACGCGTAGACCTATGGAAGCGGAAGACATGGCGGAGCAGCACGACCACGAGCACGAGCACGACGTGGAGGGGGCCGCGCCCGAGGCACCCGTCAAGGTGATCGGCGAGGAGCCCGACCTCACCAAGGGCACCGCGCGTCCGATCACCGTGGTCGGCAACCCGGTCCTGCACCGCGAGGTCAAGGACGTGACCGCGTTCGACGGCGAGCTGGCGGCCCTGATCGACGACATGTTCCAGTCGATGTACGCGGCCGAGGGCGTGGGCCTCGCGGCCAACCAGATCGGCGTGGACCTGAAGGTCTTCGTCTACGACTGCCCGGACGACGAGGGCGTGCGCCACATCGGCCACGTGATCAACCCGGTGTTGGAGGAGTACCCGGCCGACCGCAAGCGCGTGCTGGACGACGGCAACGAGGGCTGCCTGTCGGTGCCGACCGCGTACGCCGAGCTGCCGCGCCCGGACTTCGCCGCGGTGACCGGCGTCGACAAGGACGGCACCCCGATCCGCGTCGAGGGCACCGGCTTCTTCGCCCGCTGCCTGCAGCACGAGACGGACCACCTGTACGGGTTCCTCTACATCGACAGGCTGTCGAAGCGGGACCGCAAGGACGCCCTGCGCCAGATGGCCGAGGGCACCGCGCGCTACGCGACCGTGCCGAACGCGTAAGCACCCCTCCAACACCGCTGCCCCGCACGGACCTTCCGTGCGGGGCAGCGGTGTTTCTCACGGGGCGGTGCCGTCCGGGGCCGGCCCGGGTCCGGTGTGGAGGACCTCGCGGCCCTGCTCGGCGGCGCGGAGGAGCCCTTCGCTGACGAAGTCGAGGAAGCGGGCCGCGTTTTCGAGGCGGGCGGCGGCCGGGGTGCCGCGGCCGAGGACGCCGACGCCCTGGCGCGCGGTCTCGATGAACCGGTCGTTGGACCGGGCGCTGCGGATCATCGACCGGTACCAGAGGTCCGCGTCGACGACGTAGCGCTCGCGGCGGCGCTGGTCGCGTTCCCTGCGGACGAGTTCCAGTCCTTCGAGGAACGTGATCGCCTTGGAGACGGACGCCGGGCTGACCTGGAGGTGCCGGGCGAGTTCGGCGGCGGTCATGCTGCCGGTGTCGGTGGTGTAGAGGCAGCCGAGCACCCGGGCCATCATCCTGGGCAGGCCCGAGGTCGCGAAGACGGTGGTGAGGGCCTCCTCGTAATCGCGCACGGCCCCGGCGTCGCGTCCGTAGGGCTGCGGGGCCGCCTGCGGCACCTGGACCGCGGCCTGTCCGCGCGAGCGGGTGCGCTGCTGGGTGGCGCGCTGGGCCAGGTCGGCGCGGTAGCCGGCGGCGCCGCCGTTGCGCATCACCTCACGCGTGATCGTGGAGGTCGGACGGTCGAGACGGCGGGCGATCTCGGCGTAGGCGAGGTCGTCGGCCAGCCCGATCGCGATCTGCTGGCGCTCCTGCTGGGTGAGCCTGCCTCCCGGCATCACGACCCCTTTCGTGCCGCGGGTGCTCCCCGGGCGCTGCTCGGCGTTCCCTGACGCTGTCACCATAGCGTTCACCTTCAGTGCATTGCAACGCGCGACTCTTCTGGCGTTGCGTTAAGCGCGAGGGCTTTGCAATGATTTCCCTGCTATGACCTGCCTAAATGCTACCCCAAGGCAAGGATTTCGTTGTCGAAATATGGAAAGCAACGTAGTGTTTCCAGCGTTCGGAAAGCAGCAGGCCCCACACACCAGGGAGAGCACGATGCACACGTTCGACACCGCCGCCCCGATCTGCGCCGTCCTGGACATCCCCGGGGGACGCGTCCTGTTCATCGCCGCGGACCGGGCCGACACCGCGGTCGAGATCCTGCCCGCGAACGCCGCGAAGGGCCGCGACGTGAAGGCGGCGGAGCAGACCACGGTCGCGTACGCCGACGGGGTCCTGCGGATCGAGAACCCGGTGAAGTCCCAGTACGTCGGTCCCTCCGGATCCGTCGACGTGACCGTCAAGCTGCCCGCCGGTTCCCGCGTCGAGGCCAAGGCCGCCGCCGCCGAACTCCGGACCGTCGGCCGCCTCGGCGACGTCTCCTTCGAGGGCGCCTACCGCCGGATCAAGCTGGACGAGGCCGCGAGCCTGCGGCTCATCGCGGTCGACGGCGATGTCGAGGTCGGCCGGCTGGGCGGGCCCGCGGAGATCAGCACCGCGCGGGGCGACATCCGGATCGCCGAGGCCACGGGCGGCACGGTCCGCCTCGGCACCCAGTCCGGCGACATCACGGTCGGCGCCGCCGCCGGTGTGTCGGCCGCCCTGGACGCCGGCACCGGCCACGGCCGCATCAGCAACGCCCTCAAGAACGACGGCACCGCCGGCCTCGACATCCGCGCCACCACCTCCTACGGCGACATCACCGCGCGCAGCCTCTGATCCGCGGCCTGCGGAACGGCACCGCGCACCACCTGACCCGGCAACACCCACCCACACGTCCTACAAGGAGCACACCATGTCCCCCTCCCTCACCGGCCCCGAGCTGCAGAAGACCATCGAGGAGATCGTCGAATCCGGCTTCGCAGGCATGCAGCTGCGCGTGAACGACGACCGCGGCGAATGGGTCGGCAGCGCGGGAGTACGCGAGCTGGGCGAGAGCGAGAAGCCGCCGATCGACGGGCGGTTCCGGATCGGCAGCACCACCAAGACCTTCACCGCGACCCTGGTGCTGCGACTGGTCGCCGAGGGCCTGATCGAGTTGGACGGCCCGGCGGACGACTACCTGCCCGGCTTCGGGCTGGACCGGCGGATCACGGTGCGCATGCTCCTGCAACACACCAGCGGGCTGTTCAACTACACCGGCGAATACTACGAGGACGGGACGGTCGCGCCGGGCATCCCCTGGCAGGGCCAGGAGTACGTGGACAACCAGTTCCACACCTACCAGCCCGAGGAGTTGGTCCGGCTGGCGCTGTCCAAGCCGGCCCGGTTCGAGCCGGGAACGGACTGGAGCTACTCCAACACCAACTACGTCCTGGCCAGGCTGCTGGTCGAGGCCGTGACCGGCCGCCCGTTCGCCGAGGAGATGCGGCGGCTGATCCTGGAGCCGCTGGGGCTGTCGGGCACCGTGGTGCCGGACGCCTCGCCGGAGATCCCCGAGCCGCACGCCCACGGCTACTACCGGTACGAGGACGCCGGCCAGTGGAAGGTCGTCGACGTCACCCGCTTCGACGTCTCCTGGATCTCCGCCGCCGGCGACATGATCTCGACCACCGAGGACCTCCACACGTTCTTCTCCGCGCTGATGGGCGGCAAGCTCCTGCCGGACTCCCTGCTGGCCGAGATGCGCACGCCGCACCCCAAACTCGGTTACGGCCTGGGGCTGTTCGTGGAGGAGACGGACGGCGGGACCGTCTTCCACCACAACGGCGGCTTCTGGGGCTGGGGCGCGCTGATGTACAGCTCGCCCGACGGCAGCAGGACCCTGACCGCCTCCCTCACCTGCGGGGACGCCGAACTCGACTTCGTCGCCACGGCCGAGGCCTTCCAGCAGGCGCAGCAGCGGCTCGTCAAGGAGGTGTTCGGCAGTGGGCAGGCCGAGGCGGCCGAGGGGGCTGACGAACCGGCGGAGCCCGCCGCGCCGTTCGAGCCGGTGCTGACCCGTCACGCCGACGCCGAGACCTGTGCCGATCCGAGTTCCGTGATGAGGCTGTTCGCCGACTCGGACAGGACGGCCGACGGCTTCACCAGTTACCGTTCCACGTTCGCCGAGGGCGCCGTCGGGGCTCCCGCGCACGTCCACACCAAGGCGACCGAGCTGTTCTTCGTCATCAGCGGCTCCCTCAGGGTGCTGGTGGGCGAGGAGATCACGGTGCTCGACGCCGGTGACTTCCTGGCCGTGCCGCCGCACACCCCGCACGCCTTCGCCGCGGCGCCCGGCTGCGAGGCGGACGTCCTGTTCGTGTTCACTCCGGGTATGGGCCGGTTCGACTACCTGCGCCTGCTGGGCCGGGTCATGCGCGGCGAGGCCGACCCGAAGGAGATCGCCGAGTCGGCGGAGCGGTTCGACAACCACTACGTCGACAGCCCGGTCTGGCGCGCGGCCCTGGACGCATCGGCCTGATCGCGGATCGGTTCGTCGGACGGTTCCCCTAGGGTGACCGGCGAGATCGCTCGGAACGGTCGTGGAGGGGTGCACGAGATGTGGTGGAGCAGGAAGCCCGACGGGGAACGGGCGCGGTGGGTGCTCCGACCGCTGGTGGGGGTCGGGCCGCTGCTGTTCGGGATGAGTCCCGGCGAGGTCCGGACGGTTCTGGGCGGGGCGGCCGTCTCCGCTTCGCGGAGCTGGGCGGGCAGGCTGTCCTGGCAGCGGTACCGGGACGTGGGCGTGACCGCGATCTACGGCGTGGACGAGCGCTTGGCCGCCGTGGCGGTGGACGCGCTGACCGGACCGCTGGTGCGGCTGGGGGACGTCGGGCTGATCGCCCGGGTGCCGTCCGAGGTGCGCGCGGATGTTCATGAACTCGCCCGCCGAGATGGGGAGTCGGTGAGGGCGAACTGGAGCGGGGATCCCGAGGTGGCGGCCTGGGGGCTGTCGATGGGCGCCGCGCGGGAGCAGAAGGACGCGATGCTCACCGAGGCCCTGTTGGTCGGCCCCGGGCCGGCCGACGATCCGTACGGGACCGAGCCGGTCATCCGGTGGCGCGATGTCCGCGGCTGGGAGAAGAACCCCGGGGCCTGGCCCGTGGCGGCGGAGGAGGACCGGCCCCGCTGGGACTGGACGCCGCTGGTGGGGGTCGGCCCGCTTCGGTTCGGGATGCGTCCGGACCAGGTGATGGCCGCGCTGGACGGCGAGGCGCCAGCGGTCCGCCGGGGGCAGCCGCGCGCGCCGAAGATCGGGGCCGGCGAGTGGCGCTTGGAGGGGGAACGGTTCGAGGAGGCCGGTGTGGCCACCCACTACTCGTACCTGAAGGGCGCCCCCACGCTGGCCGCCGTGACCGTGCTCGGCCGCACCGGGCCCCAGGTCGAGTTCGAGGGCATCCGGCTGATCGGCAGGACGGTATCCACTCTTGAGGCGGCCCTGGTCCGGCACCTCGAAGACCGCGGGATCGACGTGGTCGTCGGCTGCGGCGAAGACCTCGAACTGGACGGGCTCGGCCTGTACGTCCGGGCCGTCCGGGCCGGGGACACCGTGATCAGCGAGGCCCGGTTCTGCGAAGCGGAGTGGGAAGACCACGGCTGACGAGCCCCGCGCTCAGGAAGTCGGCGACACCGACTTCCTGCGCCGTCGTGCGTGGGCCCGCCAGGCGGAGGCGTTCGCCTTGTGGGCCGGGCTCAGCGCTTGGTGCCGTCCACGATGACCGGCGTGCCGTTGGCGCCACAGGGGCTGGCGTAGACGGGGTTCTTCTCGGCGGCGGCCTTGAAGGCCTCGATGCACTGGCTCAGCAGGATCTTGTCGGTGAGCGAGTTGGCGATCGCGGCGTTGGCGGCGGCGGTGCTGTCGGCCTCGATCCTGCGCTTCTCGGCCTCGGCCTTGGCCGTGAGCACGGCGGCCTGTGCCTGGGCGGTGGCCTGGTCCTGCTGGATCTTCTGGTCGATCGCCTTCTGCAGGGCGTCGTTCGGCCGGACGTTGCGCAGGTTGACGCCGTTGACGAGGATGCCGCGCGGGGCGAGCCGGTCGGTGATCAGCTTGTCGATCTCGGCGCTGATCGCCTCCCGCTGCGAGCTGTAGCCCTCGACGCTGGTGTGGCGGGCGAAGACGTTGCGTACGATCTCCCGGCTGTCCGGGTAGACCAGCCGCTGCTGGACGGCGTCGGCGCTGCCGGCCAGCTTGAACAGCTCGACGGTGTGCTCGGGGTCGATCGACCACTTCACCGTGATGTCGGCGTACAGCACCCCGCCCTCGGAGGAGTGGACCTCGACGGTGGAGTCACCGGTCAGGTTGAGATCGGAGGGGCGGGTCGAGAAGGTCGTCACGTCGGTCAGCGGCGACTTGAAGTGGAGCCCGGGCTGCCAGGTGCGGCCGACCTTGCCGAGGCTGGTGGGCACCGCGACGTCCGTCGGCCCGACCACGTGTACGAAGGTCGTGAGCCCCAGGAGCAGCCCGAGCGCCCCGGCGAGGATGCCGCCGAGGGTGACCGGCCAGGAGCCGATCTTGCGCCACCGCAGTATGAGCAGGCCGGTGCCGACGGCCAGGAACAGCAGGGACAGGATGAGCATGGTGGGGTCCCCCGGGCTGGAGTGATCAAGACGGACGGCCGCAGCCTAGGAGGCCCGTCGACGTCCTGAAGTCGCTTCAGATGCTGTTCATACGATCGATGCCGCACGTTGGTTCGATGACGGCGGTGACTCTTCTCCGGCGGGGCCTCGCGAGGAGCGAGGGGGTCAAACAGTGGTGGCCCGGCCCGTGGTGGGCGGTGGGGGGGCCACGGTGGTGTCGGTAGGGCAGTTACAGGTGGGGGTGCGTGAAACAAG
>NZ_JBHYWI010000032.1:0-58236 GCF_042751525.1 Kitasatospora sp. NPDC059408 | reverse complement strand
GTTTTTAATACGATCGATGCCGATGTGTGTTTGGTTGCGGGGGGTGACACTCCGCCGGGGGGCCCTCGGGGGGCGGGTGGGGGAAAACCGGGGGGCCCCCCCACGGACTTGGCCGTGCGGGGCACCACTGTCGTATCCGAAGGCCTAGAACTCGTCGTCGAAGGAGACCGAACCCTCGACGGCGACCTGGTACGCACTCACCCGGCGCTCGAAGAAGTTGGTCAGCTCCTGGACGTTCTGCAGCTCCATGAAGCCGAACGGGTTCGTCGAGCCGTAGCGGATCGGCATGCCGAGGCGGGCCAGGCGCTGGTCGGCGACGGCCTCCAGGTACTGGCGCATCGAGTCCGTGTTCATCCCGACGAGACCGTCACCGCACAGGTCCTGGGCGAACTGGAGCTCGGCCTCGACGGCCTCCTCCAGCATCTCCGTGACCTGCTTGGCCATCTCGTCGTCGAAGAGGTCGGGCTCCTCCTCGCGGACGGTGTCCACCACCGACATCGCGAAGTCCATGTGCATGGACTCGTCGCGGAACACCCAGTTGGTGCCGGTCGCGAGGCCGTGCAGCAGGCCGCGCGAGCGGAACCAGTACACGTACGCGAAGGCGCCGTAGAAGAACAGGCCCTCGACGCAGGCCGCGAAGCAGATCAGGTTCAGGAGGAACGCGCGGCGGTCCTCCTTGGTCTGCAGCGAGTCGATGTGGTCGACCGCGTTCATGTACTTGAAGCAGAACTGGGCCTTCTGGTGGATGGAGGGGATGTTCTCCACCGCGGCGAAGGCCGCGTTGCGGTCCTCGGGGTCGGGCAGGTAGGTGTCGAGCAGCGTCAGGTAGAACTGGACGTGCACGGCCTCCTCGAACAGCTGGCGCGACAGGTACAGGCGCGCCTCCGGGGAGTTGATGTGCTTGTAGAGGCTCAGCACCACGTTGTTCGCGACGATCGAGTCGCCCGTCGCGAAGAACGCGACCAGCCGGCCGATCAGGTGGCGCTCGCCCTCGCTGAGCTTCGCCAGGTCGGCGACGTCGGAGTGCAGGTCCACCTCCTCGACGGTCCAGGTGTTCTTGATCGCGTCCCGGTACCGGTCGTAGAACGACGGGTAGCGCATCGGGCGCAGCGTCAGTTCGAAGCCGGGGTCGAGCAGCATCTTGCGGTCGTTCTCGGTGGTGCTCACTGGCAGGCCTCGCAGGACTCGGGGTTCTCCAGGGAGCAGGCGAGGGCGGCTTCCTGCTCCGGGGTGAGGGTCGGCGTGCCCACCGGGATCGTGTTGGCGGGCACCGGCGCGGCGGCGCGGGCGGCACCCGGCGCGGCCTGGGCAATGCGGGTCGCCGGGCGCGAGCGCAGGTAGTAGGTGGTCTTCAGACCGACCTTCCACGCGTACGCGTACATCGAGCTGAGCTTGCCGATGGTCGGCGCGGCCATGAACAGGTTGAGCGACTGGCTCTGGTCGATGTACGGCATGCGGGCCGCGGCCAGGTCGATCAGCGCGCGCTGCGGCAGCTCCCAGGCCGTCCGGTAGAGCGAACGGACCTCGGCCGGCAGCCAGTTGAAGTCCTGGACCGAGCCGTTGGAGTCGCGCAGCGCGTCCCGGGTCTGCTGGTCCCAGACGCCGAGCTCCTTGAGCTCGCGCACCAGGTACGGGTTGACCTGGAGGAACTCGCCGGAGAGCGTCTCGCGCTTGAACAGGTTGGACACCTGCGGCTCGATGCACTCGTACACGCCGGCGATCGAGGCGATCGTCGCGGTCGGCGCGATGGCCAGCAGCAGCGAGTTGCGCAGGCCGGTGACGGCGATGCGGGCGCGCAGCGCCTCCCAGCGGTCGGCCCACTGCGGGGCGGCCGACGGGAAGTGATCGATGTGCAGCTCGCCGCGGGCGGCGCGGGTCTCGCCGTACGCCTCGTGGCGGCCCAGCTGCTCGGCCAGGTCGGCGGAGCGCTCGTAGGCGGTGAGCATGATGCGCTCGGCGATGAGCGTGGACAGCTGCGCGGCCTCGGCCGAGTCGAAGTCGATCCGCAGCTTGAAGAAGACGTCCTGCAGGCCCATCACGCCGAGGCCGACCGGCCGCCAGCGGGAGTTGGAGGCGCCGGCCTCGACCGTCGGGTAGAAGTTGATGTCCACCACGCGGTCGAGGAAGGTCACGGCCGTGCGGACGGTGGCGTCCAGGCGCTCCCAGTCCATGGCGTCGGCCAGGTCCTCGACGCAGGCCCCGTCGGCCACGTGGGCGCCGAGGTTGACCGAGCCGAGGTTGCACACGGCGGTCTCGGAGTCGTCCGTGACCTCCAGGATCTCGGTGCACAGGTTGGAGGAGTGCACCGTGCGGCCCGGCAGCGCGGTCTGGTTGGCGGCGCGGTTGGAGGCGTCCTTGAAGGTCATCCAGCCGTTGCCGGTCTGCGCGAGGGTGCGCATCATGCGGGCGTAGAGGGTCTGCGCGGGGATGGTGCGCACGGCCTTGCCGGCCTGCTCGGCCTTGCGGTAGGCCTCGTCGAACTCCTCGCCCCACAGGTCGACGAGCTCGGGCACGTCGGCGGGGGAGAACAGCGACCAGTCGGCGTTGGCGTTCACGCGGCGCATGAACTCGTCCGGGATCCAGTGCGCCAGGTTCAGGTTGTGGGTGCGGCGCGCCTCCTCACCGGTGTTGTCGCGCAGCTCCAGGAACTCCTCGATGTCGGCGTGCCAGGTCTCCAGGTAGACGCAGGCCGCGCCCTTGCGGCGGCCGCCCTGGTTGACCGCGGCGACCGAGGAGTCGAGGGTGCGCAGGAACGGGACGATGCCGTTGGACTTGCCGTTGGTGCCGCGGATCAGGCTGCCGCGCGAGCGGATGCGCGAGTAGGACAGGCCGATGCCGCCGGCGTGCTTGGACAGCCGGGCGATCTGCGCGTAGCGGTTGTAGATCGAGTCGAGGTTGTCCAGCGGCGAGTCGAGCAGGTAGCAGCTCGACATCTGCGGGTGGCGGGTGCCGGAGTTGAAGAGCGTCGGCGAGGAGGTCAGGTACTCCAGACGGCTCATCAGGCCGTACAGCTCGGCGACCTCGCGCACCGACTGCTCGCTGTCGCCGACCGCCAGGCCGCAGGCGACGCGGAGCAGGAAGTGCTGCGGGGTCTCGACGACCTTGCGGGTGATCGGGTGGCGCAGCAGGTAGCGGGACTGCACGGTGCGCAGGCCGAAGTACTCGAAGCGGTCGTCGCCCTGGGGGTCGATCAGCGCGTCGAGGGCGGTGGCGTGCTTGGCGACGAACGCGGCGGTGCTGTCGCCGATGAGGCCCTCGGCGTGGCCGACGGCGACGGAGGCGGCGAAGGAGACGGCGCCCTGGCCGACGGCCTCGTCGACGATCTCCAGGGCGAGCAGGCGGGCGGCCAGCTTCGAGTACTGGGGGTCCTCGGCGATCATCGACGCGGCGGCGTCCACGGCCAGCCCGCGCAGCTCGGCGAAGTCCGAGCCGGCGTGGCGCCCGCGCAGCGCGGCGGCGGCGACGTGGCCGGGGTCCACCTGGGGGAGATCGGCGCTGCGGTCGGTGAGGAGTCGCAGGAGCGCGCCGCCGGGGTCGGAGACCGTCGGGTCGGCGGGGGCGGAGCCGGTGCCCTGGGTGGGCAGGGTGGCTGAGGCAGCGATGGTCAAGGCGCTCTCTCCTGGCGGCGATCGGCGGCGGTGATCGGAGTACCGGGCCGTTCGGGGCAGGGGCGCACGCGCGCGGGCACGCAAGGGTGCGTCGCACGACGGTGTCATCCCCGGCCCGCCCGCGAGGCTCGGAACGTACTGCGTGTGCTGCCGGCCTCTGCGGGAGGGCCTCTGCACGCCGTCGGCAGGTACTCGGACTCGCGGGAGAGGCTCTGTTGAGCCGCCCGCACACCGCTGCGGGGCAGTCCCGGACTCGCACCGGGTTCCCCTGCGTCGACAGCAGGGATGAGCATACATCTAGTGCCGGGAATCCGATGCAGCCCCACATGTAGTGTCGCGCGGCACAGTTGTTCGAGCCCGCGTGCGATAAACTGCTCAGGCCGGGGGGTGCCATTCCTGGCTCGTGCGGGTGTCGCACGGGCGCATCCGCACCTGCGTCGCGCCGCCCGCGGCCGTTCCCGGAGAAGCGCCCGGAGAGGTCCCCGAGGGGGCCGCCGGGTTCGCCGGGTTGTCGATGCAGCGCCCCGAGTCCTGGTTCGCGAGCTGTCCCGTCGGGGTCACCCGCCAGCGCTGGTCGGGCCGCGCGGTGCATGCGGTGAGGACGGGGAAGCCGATCGCGGGGTCCTCGACGCAGCGGCCGGACTGGCCGATCGAGCCGTCGTCCGCCATCGTCCAGGTCTGGGCCGGGGAGCCGTCGCAGGTGCCCGCGCCGACCGCCGCCGGGTCGCCGCCGACCCGGCTGTCCAGGCACAGGCCCGGCAGGGCCGAGGTGATGGCGCCGCTGGGCTGCCCGGCGGCGGCCTGGAAGGAGAACGAGTCGCTGCCGAGCCCGGCGCCGCCGTCCCAGATCTCGAAGCCGGCCTGGACGGCGCACAGGTAGGAGCCGGCCGGGACGTAGCCGCGCTGGACGGCGTCGCGGGTGAAGGCCCGCAGGTCCAGGTCGGTGACGGAGGCCGTGCTGGTGGCCATCTCGTAGGTGATCAGGGTGTGGCTGCCCGTCTTCGGCGCCTGGAACACGCGGTAGGAGGTGCCGCCGGCCTTGAGCTCGCCGGCCTCGTCGCCGAAGGGGGTCTTGCCGTTGCCGCGCAGCCAGATCATCAGCTCGGCGCTCTCGGTGAACGAGCAGCTGGTGCGGCTGTTGCTGTACCAGATGTCGTACGAGGCGTTGTAGACGCCCGAGTCGACCTGGGTGGTGTGCCAGCTGCTGGTCGCGTAGCGCAGGTTGTTGACGGGGATCGGCAGCGGCCCGGTGCCCGGCTGGAACTGGGTGCTGATGTGCGGGTACGCGCCGGGGCCGCGCAGCGGGTCGGTCAGGCTGGCCGGGCCGACGCCGCTGCGGGTGACCTTGAAGCCGGTGGCGCCGTCGGTGCTGCTGATGCACAGGCCCCCGGTGGCGTTCCACTCGTTGGGGTTGATCAGGTAGCGGCCGGAGTCCACGGTCTGCGAGGGGTAACGGTTCTGCGCGGTGGAGCACAGCTCGCCGGCGGTCGCGGCGGGCAGCGGGGTGACCACGGGGGCGGCCTTGACCGGTCCGGCGGGATCCTTCTGGTCCCGGGGGAGCAGCAGGGCGCACAGGACCAGCGCGAGGACGGCGGCCGGTGCGAGCGCCCACCACGGGCGCCGGCCGGCCGGTCCGGCGCCGGGTATGGCGGGGTTGGTCATGGGGTGCTCGCCTCCCTGCTGCTGCGTGGTCGTGCGGTCCGTCGGCCGGACCTGGGGCGCGCTCACCCTGCGGGGGTGGAGCTCGACCGCGGCCGGGTGGCCGTGCTGGTCGGCTTCCGGGCCGGCGGGCTCGGTTTGCCGGCCGACGGGGAGGCCGAGGGCGACGGGGAGGGGTCGGGCGAGGGCGCGGGCGGCGGTGGCGGCGGCGCCGCGGTCAGGGCCGGCACCGAGTGCACGGTCCACGGCGTGTTGTAGCGGGGCGCGGAGACCCCGGCGGCGTACGCCTGCGCGGCCGCGTCGGACGCGGCGACCCGCCAGTCGACCTCCTTGCGGGCCTCGTACCAGATCACGCCGATGATGTCGGGGTGCTGGGGGAGCTGCGCGAACATCTCGCCGATCCACTGCGCCTTGAGCCCCGAGGTGTCGGTGGCGCCGGTCTCGGTGATCACGACGGGCTTCTGGGTGAAGCCCCGGAGCTCCTTGATCGTCGGCTGGAAGATCTGGTCGAAGGACTTGTACTTCTCGACGCCGGTGGTGCCGTAGTAGCCGGACAGGCCGATCCAGTCGACGTAGTCGTCGCCGGGGTAGAGCGTGTTGAGGCTGGTGGCGTTCTCGTAGTCGACGTTGGGGCTCCACACCCAGGTGACCTTGGTCGCGCCGACCTGCTTGAAGATGTCGTGGACGTGCTTCCAGGCCTCGACGTACTGGCCCTTCTTGTTCCCGTTGGACTGCTCGGCCCACGGGTACCAGTAGCCGTTCATCTCGTGGGCGAAGCGCAGCGCGACGGGGTAGCCGAGGCCCTTGACGCCCTCGGCCCAGGTCTTGATGTAGTCGTCGAACCTGCCGTCGATGATGTTGGAGAGGGCGTACTCCGGCTGTTCGCCGCGGAGCTTGTCCTCCTTGGCCTCCTTGCGGTAGTCCCACGGCTCCCAGGCGACCATCGGCATGATGCCGCGCTGGGCGACGGTGTCGAAGACCCGGCGGTCGAACTTGCGGTCCCACCAGCCGACCGAGAACTCCAGGACGTTCGGCTGGTGCTTGACGGCGGAGGTGAACTCGTCGAGCGGGGAGAGGTCGTACGGGCCGGTCTTGGTCATGATGCCGGTGAACGCCTCGCCGGCCGGCGGGAACTGCGGCGCCGGGGCGGGCGTCGGGGCCGGGACGGCGCTCGCGCCGGGGGAGGCCGTCGCGGGGGTGGCGGTCGGGGGCGCGGCCAGGGCGCTGGTGAGCCAGGTCGGCATCGCGGTCGGGGCGGCGCCGGCGAAGCCGTACGGGTCCTGGTCGTGGCCCCGCGACAGCCGGGGCGCGAGCACGAAGGTGTAGCCGACCATCAGGGCCAGGGCGACCAGGGCGGCGATCCGGGGGACGGTGATCCGCAGCATCAGCGGCCCTCCTGCTCACGGCGGCCGCCGGCCCGCGCGGGCTCCAGCAGCTCCTCGAACTCCTCGGCGGCGTCGGCCTCTTCGGCGCGCGCGGGCCGGCGGCGCTGCGTCGGCACCGGCCGGGCGGCGGGCGACTCCTCGCTTTCGGGCGCTGCGGGGGCCGCGGGGACGGCGATGGCTTCCGGGACCTCGACGGCCTCGGCGGCTTCGGCCGCGTCGGCGGCCTTGGCCTCGGCGGCGCGCTGGGCGCGGGCGTCGCGGCGGCCGCTGACGAAGGAGATCACCGGCGGCGCGACCCCGGTGAACAGGCTGACGACCGCCCAGAACCGCAGGATCCAGATGTCGTGGTGGAGCGTGAAGCTCGCCCCGAGCAGCCCGCCCGCGACCGCCGCCCACAGCAGGTGCAGCCGGAACGTCGAGAGCGACTCGGCGCTGCGCAGGTCGCCCTTGGCGGTGACGGCGTACGCGAGCGGCCGGCGCAGCAGCGCGGCGAGCGCCGCGGCGACGTACACCGGGCCGGCGAACAGGGCCAGGCCCATGCCGGCCGTGCCGATCTCGCGCCGCTCGTGCGCGGCCAGGTTGAACCGGCGCAGCCACAGCCACAGCACGAACCAGCTGCCCATGCTGGCACCCCACAGGGCCATCCAGTGGGCGCTGTTGAGGTGGATGGAGGTGACGCCGAGGGCCAGGTAGACGGAGGTGGCGAGGCTGCCGAGGACGGTGTTGACCGCGACGCTCGGGTAGTAGAACTGGACGAGCCCGTAGAGCACGCGCTGGCGCAGCCGCAGCTTGAGGCCCGAGCGCAGGCGGCTCTTGAGCAGGATCTCCCAGATGCCGTAGGCCCAGCGCTTCTGCTGGTTGAAGTAGTCGGTCCAGGAGGTCGGCCCCTCGCCGACGGCGAGGACGTCGGGGGTGTAGACGCCCTTCCAGCGGCGGTCGGTGGCCGGGTTGACGGTGGCCTGGATCCGCATGCTGGTCAGGTGGTCCTCGATGATCGAGTCCTGGTAGCCGCCGATCTGCTGCCACGCGGTGGGCCGGTACAGGTGGTTGGTGCCGATCAGCAGCGGCGCGTCCATGCCGTTGCCGCCGCGCTCGACCAGGCCGGAGAACAGGTACTGCTGCACGGAGGCGCCGTGGGCGACCCAGTTGTCGTACATGTTCCCGTAGACCTGCGGGGCGACGACGAACGCGGTGTCGGGGTCGCGGAAGTAGCCGAGGGTGCGCTCCAGGAAGCAGGGCAGCGGGACGTGGTCGGGGTCCATCTGGGCCACGACGTCGTAGCCGTGCTCGTGCTCGGCGCGCCAGGAGTTGTGGTTGCCGGACTTGGTCTTGGCCCGGAACTCGCCCTCGGCCTGGTTGTACTCGGGGCGGCCCTTGCGGCTGAAGTGGTGCACGCCGAGGCGGGCGGCCATCTCCTTGACCCGGTCGTCGTCGCCCTCGTCGAGGATCCAGACGTCGACCTGGCCGTCGTACTCGATGCGCAGCATCGCTTCGAGGGTGCGCTCGACGATCTCGATCGGCTCCTTGGAGGGCACGATCGTGGTGAGCACGGCGACCTTGAGGCCGGGCGGCGGGGTGACCGGCAGGGGGTCCTTGGCGCGGAAGGCGAAGACCCAGACGGCGAGGTTCTGGACGAGCCGGATCACCTCGACGGTGATGACGGCGCAGAAGCAGATGCGCGCGAGGTTGATCCGCCAGTCCGGGGACCAGCCCACGCCGGAGCCGGGGATGTGCTCGGGCAGCAGCAGCCAGCCGACGAAGGCGAGGCCGGCCAGCGCGTTGACCGTGACCAGGACGGTCATCACGAACTTGACGCCGCGGGAGGACACCGAGCGGTAGCGCACGGCGGCGCCGTCCTCGCCCGGGGACAGCGGGCCGGTCGCGTCGGCGCCGGCTATGTAGGCGCGCTGGGCGGCGCTGTTGCGCACGTCGCGGCGCACGAGCCGGCGTTCGTGGCGGGCCCGGGGAAGCACGCGTCCGTGGCGTCCTCGTCCCCGGCCGGTCCGGTTCGCCGCATGTTCGTTGGTGGAGTCCACCGGTATTCCCCCATACAACGCCCCGTCGCACCGGAGCCGTTGGTTTCCTGCCTTGTCGACGCCCGTGGGCCGTGGTCACCCGCCCGTTGCTGAACGGTTCGGCGGGACCGACACGTTATACCTGGGGTCGGATTGTCGTTCAAGCGGTCAGCATACGGGCAGCGGTGGGCCGGCCACAGCCGGGGTCCGGCGGTCGCCGCGGCGCGAAACGCCGCAGGCCCCGCCGGGAGGGGCGGGGCCTGCGGGGAGTTTCACCGGTCAGGGCGTGATCTTGACGGAGTTCGCGATCTGGTCCATGACCGTCAGCGGCGGGGCCTCCGCCGCCTGGTCCAGGCAGATCTGCAGCACCGGGACGGTGGTCGCGCCGGCCGCCGGGGTGACCTCCAGGACGCCGCAGTAGCTGTCCGGGGTCGAGGAGCCGCTGGACATCGGCACGTGCCACAGGGCGAGGTAGCCGTCCAGGCCCTGGATCTTGACGGCCGACTGCTTCACCGGCTCCGGCGGGCTGGGCGCGTCCGAGCCGTAGCGGGTGTTGTAGAGCAGCTGGCCCATGCCGAGCACGAGGGACTTGGGGTCGGACCAGCCGCCGTTGAACACCCGGAGGTTCTGGACGACGATGCCGCGCGTGCAGGCGCCGTTGCCGTGGCCGACGCAGGCGTACGGGTTGACCGCGTACCGGACGTCGGTCGGGGTCTTGGCGTCGTTCTGGACCTGCCAGTCCTGCGGCACCATGAAGTTCATCTTGCCGTCCTGGCCGGTCACCTGACGCCCACCCGCGAGCGGCTGGCCGCCGGTCAGCGCGGTGCCCATGAAGCCGTTCGGGCTCTTGGGGTCGCCGGCGGTCGCGGGCGCGGTGCTCGCCGAGGCCTTCGGGGAGCCGCCGGTCTTGTGCCCGACGACGTAGCCGGCGCCGGCCATCGCCAGGGACAGCACCACGGCGCCGACGGCCAGCAGGATCCGGTTCTTGCCGCGCTTCGGGTCGACGGTCTCGAAGACCACCGAGGTCGGGATCGGCTGCGGCGCGGACGCGGCGGGACCGGACAGCGGGTTCGGCTGCGGCGCGGGCTGCTGGACCTGCGGCTGGACGGGCTGCGGGGCCGGCGCGGGCCGGGCGGCCGGGCCGGACTGCGGGCCCGACGTGGCGGTCTGGGTCGGCAGGGACGGCATGGTCGGGGTGGGCGGCGCTGCGGCCGGGCCCGGCGCCGGTGAGACGGCCGTCGGGGCCGCCGCGTCCGCGGGGGCGCCCGGGGCGCCTCCGGGCTTGGCCTGAATCTTGTCGGTCCAGGTGGAACCGTCCCACCAGCGCAGCGTGTTGGGCTGGCCGGAAGGGTCGTCATACCAGCCGCTAGGCGCACTCCCCGTCGTCATGCGGCGGATCCTAGCAGTGTCCCTATCGGATGGTCATTTCAAGTCACCGGCCTTCGGTCACCGGCCGCGCACGCTGCCGGAACGCCGTCAGAAGGCCATCGCGTACACCATCAGGTCCATGCCGGGGAAGGGCGCCCAGTCGCGCTCGGGTGCGCGCCGGAACCCGACCCGCTCGTATATGCGGTGGGCGGCCGTCATCCGCGGCTGGGTGGAGAACGCCATCCCGGCCAGTCCGAGTTCGCGGGTGCGGGCCAGGGCGGCGCGCACCAGGGCCTCGCCGACACCCCGCCCGCGGGCGGCCGCCGCGGTGGCGAGCATCCGGATCTCGCCCTCGCCCGGGACGGCGATGTCGGCCCACTCGGTGCCGCCGACCGCGAAGGTCACGCAGCCGAGGACCCCTCCGCCGGCCACGTCGACCGCGACGAGCAGCTCGGCCTCCCGGGCGCGGCGGCCGGCGTCGCGCAGGAGCTCGACGTAGCTGCTGTCGGGCGCGGTGTGGCCGTCGCCGACGAACGCCTCGACGGTGATGCGGCCGGCGTCGGCGAGGTCCTCCTCGCGGGCCGGGCGGATGACGATGTCCATGTGGAAAGTGTGCCGGAGCCGTGCGCGGTCCTGATCCCGGGGGTCGCGCGGACCGCAAGGACGGCCGGGTCCGCCGACGGGCGCAGCGAAGCGGCGGGCATGGTGCCGTACAGGCGGTCGAGGCGTTCCGGGCCGGCCGGGTAGCCGCCGGCGCGGTGCCAGTTGTCGCGGCCGGCGGCGGCGGCGCGGGAGACCTCGCGGCCGATCAGGGTGCCGAGCAGGCCGAACCCGCCGACGGCGCCGGCCAGGGCGATTGCGCTCGCGATCGTTTCGGAGTCCATGGCTCCACCCTGGCCGGACCGTGCGGGTGCCCACGAGTGGCAGGAACGACCGTTTGCCTCGAATTCCTGCCACGCGGCTCTTCCGTCGGCCGAGGTCCGCCGGGCATGCTGATCCGCATGCTCAGGAACGTGGTCGCGGTCGTGCTGGAGGACATCCACCCCTTCGAGCTCGGCGTCGCCTGCGAGGTGTTCGGCCTGGACCGCACCGCCGACAGCCTGCCCGGGTACGACTTCGCGCTGGCCGGCGCCCGTCCGGGCCCGCACCGCACCCACGCCGGCTTCTCGATGGACGTCCCGCACGGCCCGGAGCGGCTGGCCGGCGCCGACCTGGTGATCGTCACCGCCTCCGCGATCCGCCCGCGCTACCCGGAACCGCTGCTGGAGGCGCTGCGGGCGACGGTCGCCGGCGGTGGCCGGGTGCTCTCCATCTGCAGCGGTGCCTTCGTGCTCGGCGCGGCCGGACTGCTGGACGACCGCTGCGCCACCACCCACTGGCGGCACACCGAGGAGCTCGCCGAGCGCTTCCCGAAGACCCGGGTCGAGCCGGACGTCCTCTACGTCGACGACGACCCGGTGATCACCTCGGCCGGGACGGCCGCCGGCATCGACGCCTGCCTGCACCTGGTGCGCAGGCTGCAGGGCGCCGAGGTGGCCCGGGCGATCGCCCGCCGGATGGTGGTGGCCCCGCACCGGGAGGGCGGGCAGGCGCAGTTCGTGAACCGCCCGCTGCCCGAGGGCGACGGCGACTCCCTGGCCCCGCTGCTCGACTGGATGCGCCACCACCTGGACCGGGAGTCCACCGTCGAGCAACTGGCTGCCCGGGTCCACATGTCGCCGCGCACCTTCGCCCGCCGCTTCCAGCAGGAGACCGGGACCACCCCGCACCGCTGGCTCACCGGGCAGCGGGTGCTGCTCGCCCAGCGGCTGCTGGAGTCCACCACCGAATCGGTGGACGCGATCGCCGCCCGCTGCGGCTTCGGCAACGCGGCGGCCCTGCGCCACCACTTCGGGCGCCGGCTCGGGACCACGCCGCTGGCCTACCGGCGCTGCTTCGCCGGGCCGGCCGTCGCCGGGGTCCGGCCGGAGTGACGCGCCGGGCCCTCATCGTCGCCGTCGCCGTCGGTCCGGCACCGTCAGTCCGTCACGGTCAGGTGCCCGGTCTCGTTCCAGTGCGACGGCCGCAGCCGCCCGTCCCAGGCCCGCCACAGGCTGGTGGAACAGTTGTGCACCGGCCCGAGCGTCATCAGCCGCTCCTCGGTGAGCCGGTCCAGCGCGTACCGCAGCATCAGCACGGTGCAGTCGTGCGCCACCAGCAGGACCGGCCGACCGGCCTCCTCCTCGCACATGTCCCGCAGCAGGCTGCGCACCCGCAGCGCGACGTCCGCCCAGGACTCGCCCCCGGGCGGGCGGTAGTACAGCTCGCCCATCTTGCGCCGCCGGGCCGCCTCCTCCGGGTACTTGGCCTCGATGGCGGCCTTCGGCAGCATCTCCAGGACGCCGAGCTCGCGGTCGCGCAGCCGCTCGTCGTGGCGCACCGCGAGCGTGACCGGGACGGCGCCGAGTCCGGCGGCCTGGGCGAGCGCGATCCGGGCGGTCTCGGCGGTGCGCACGTACGGCGAGCACCAGACGCTGCGCGGGCGGTCGGCGCTGGGCAGCGCGGCCCACCAGCGGCCGAGCGCCTGCGCCTGCTGCTGCCCGTGCAGCGACAGCGGGATGTCGGCGTCCCGGCAGCTGATCGGCACGCTGAGCGCGCCGGCCGCCTCGGCCAGCTGGAACTCGACGTTGGCGGTGGACTCGCCGTGCCGGGTCGCGATCAGCACGGACGGCAGCCGCACCGCGGGCGGCTGGCCGTTCGCGGGCTGGCCGTTCGAAGCCTGGCCGTTCGTGGCTTGGCCGTGTGTGGCGACGGACGGACGGGTGGACTGGTGTTGACCGTTGAGGGTGGTGCCGAGTTCTGCCATTGCCGCGAGCTCCCCGTGGTCGATCAGGTGCCGGCCGGTGGTGTCCGGTCCGGTCTGGTGGTGCCCGGCGTGCGCGCCCGCTCATACATATGATCGCGCCGCCTTCTCCCAGTGTTCACGGAGAAGACGGCGCGATCACAGGGCGCGCACGCGGCGAATCAGTGCGCCGCTACGGGCTCCGGCGCGTTCTCCGGCTCGTCGTCGCCGCCGGTCTCGGCGCTGTAGTCGGCCGGCCTCGTCTCGTCCGGGCCGTAGGGCGCCCGGACGGCCCGCAGCACCAGGGTGAGGGCCACGGCGACGACCAGGTTGAGCACGAAGGCGGTCAGGCCGATGTAGCCGTACTGCCCGATCCCGGGGATCTCGGCCGCGTTGCCGCCGAAGTGCTTGGTGGCCGGGCTGGCGATCCCGTACGCCTCCCAGGTGCCGTAGGCCATGCCGGCCGCCCACCCGGCGAACAGCGCCCAGTGGTGGAACCAGCGGGTGAACAGACCGCCGACGATCGCGACGAAGGTCTGCAGGATCCACAGGCCGCCCAGCAGCTGGAGGTTGATCGCGGCCTGCTTGTCCATGCCGAGCACGAAGACCAGCGCGCCGACCTTGACCAGCAGCGAGACCAGCTTCGCCACCCGGGTCTCGTCGGCCGCGGTGGCGGAGGGCTTCAGCCACTCCTTGTAGACGTTGCGGGTGAAGAGGTTCGCCGCCGCGATCGACATGATCGCGGCCGGCACCAGCGCGCCGATGCCGATCGCCGCGAAGGCGACGCCGGTGAACCAGTCCGGGAACATGTCCGCGAACAGCTGCGGCACCGACAGCTGGGCGTTGAACTTCTTGTCGCCCTTGCTGACGTTGGCCGCGATCGCCATGAAGCCGAGCAGCGCGAGCAGGCCCAGCATCAGCGAGTACGCCGGCATGATCGCCATGTTCCGGCGCACCGTGTTGCGGGACTTGGAGGCCAGCACGCCGGTCACCGAGTGCGGGTACATGAACAGCGCCATCGCCGAGCCGAGCGCGAGCGTCGCGTACGTCCACTGCTTGTCGCCGGGGACGGTCAGCGACCCGGCCGCCTTCGGCGCGCTGAACTTCTGGTGCGCCGCCTCGAAGATGTGGCCGTACCCGCCGAGCCGGATCGGGATGTAGATCACCGCGACGATGATCACGATGTAGACCAGTGCGTCCTTGACGAACGCGATCAGGGCCGGCGCCCGCAGCCCGGAGGAGTAGGTGTAGGCCGCGAGCACGCCGAAGGCGATGAACAGCGGCAGGTCCTTGACGAACCAGTTCGCGTTCGCGCCGCCGCCGACGCCCAGCACGTCCAGCACGGCCTGGATGCCGACCAGTTGGAGCGCGATGTACGGCATGGTGGCGAGGATCCCGGTCAGCGCGACGACCAGCGACAGCGGCCGCGAGCCGTACCGCCCGCGCACGAAGTCGGCCGGGGTGACGTACCCGTGCACCCGGGAGACCGACCACAGCCGCGGCAGGAAGAGGAACACCAGCGGGTAGGCGACGATCGTGTACGGCACCGCGAAGAAGCCCGCCGCGCCGGTGGCGTACACCGCCGCGGGGACGGCCACGAAGGTGTAAGCCGTGTAGAGGTCGCCGCCGAGCAGGAACCAGGTGACCCAGGTGCCGAAGCTGCGGCCGCCGAGGCCCCACTCCTCCAGGTGCTGCGCGTTGTCCGCCCGGCGCCAGCGCGAGGCCAGGAAGCCCATCACGGTGACCAGGAGGAAGAACAGCACGAACACGGTCAGGGCCGGGACGTTGACGTCCTTCATCGCGCGCCACCCGCCTTCGCGGCCCGGCGGGCGGTTGCGCGGGCCTTCTCGTCGCGGTTGATCAGCAGGTACGCGGCGACGGTGAACACGGCCGACACCGGCACCCAGAGCAGCTGGTACCAGTAGAAGAACGGCATCCCGCCCACCGCCGGGCCGGTCTTGTCGTAGGAGGACACCCAGAGCATCGCCACGATCGGCACGAGCAGGGCGAGCCCGGCCAGCACCCGCTCGGGCGTCACCACCGGGAGCGGTGCTCCCGGTGGCTCGGGCATGACATGTTCGGTGACATCGGGATCAGACGGCATCTTCGGCTCCGCTCCGCAGGGTCCACCCCGTCGGCGCCGCAGCCCCCGGGACGCCGTGGCACCCCCGGGACCCGCCGAGCAGCACCATCGGTGATCGGCTGTCAGTACGGCTGCGCAATCTAGACCATGGAGTGATCCATGTCACTGGGAATGACAGAACTTCCCGCTATCCGGACGCCGTGCGGGCGCCCCCGCCCGGCGCGCGTTCGCGGATGGGCGTCGGTAAAGACGAAACGGGCACCGGCGTGTGCGCCGGTGCCCGGAATTCGGGAGCGGGGGGAGCGGTCTATTCGGGGCGCTTCAGGCGGGTGATGAACTTGTAGCGGTCGCCGCGGTAGATCGAGCGCACCCACTCGACCGGGTTCCCGTCGCCGTCGAAGGAGTGCCGGGAGAGCTGGAGCATCGGCAGGCCGAGGTCCGAGCCGAGCAGGCCGGCCTCGCGCGGGTTGGCGAGGGTGGTCTCGATGGTCTCCTCGGCCTCGGCGACGGTGACGCCGTACACCTCGCGCAGGGCCGCGTACAGGGAGTTGTGCTTGGCGAGGTTGCGCCGCAGGGCCGGGAAGCGCTTGGCGGACAGGTGGGCGACCTCGATGGCCATCGGGTCGCCGTTGGCCAGCCGCAGGCGCTCGATGCGCAGCACGCGCCCGCCGGGCTTGATGTCCAGCAGCGGGGCGAGCCGGTCGTCGGCGGTGATGTAGCCGATCTCGATCAGCCGCGAGGTGGGCTCCAGGCCCTGGGCCCGCATGTCCTCGGTGTAGGAGGTGAGCTGGAGGGCCTGGGCGACCTTGGGCTTGGCGACGAAGGTGCCCTTGCCCTGGATGCGCTCCAGCCGGCCCTCGACGACCAGCTCCTGGAGGGCCTGGCGGACGGTCGTGCGGGAGGTGTCGAACTGGGCGGCGAGGGCGCGCTCCGGCGGGACCGGGGTGCCCGCGGGCTGGGTCTCGGTGAGCTGGAGCAGGTGGCGCTTGAGGCCGTAGTACTTGGGCACGCGCGCGGTCGGGTCGGTGCCGGCCTGCGCGGCGAGGTTCTTCACCTCGGGGTCGTTGACCTGGGCGCTGGTTCCCCCGTCGCTGCTCATCGGACCTGTTCTCCCGCTTCTCGCGGGGCCTTCACCGGCCCCGCCACATCGTTAACGGGTCACATCGTTGCATGTATGGCTACGGAACGAATACCTCATCACGCGATGAACGATGTGCGGTGTCGGCTTGATAACGGGTGGTCCTGATCGGTCGAACAGCCGTTGACAGGCCCATTGGTCTAGGCCAAGCTCCAGGCATCTGGTCTACACCACTAGACCGGTGACTACGAATCCCCCCACCCGTTCGAAGGGGTCCGCGGCACCTTTCCTCCCGCTATGCGTGGGTAAGCCGCTGCCACCCGACGGGGGCAATCCAGGCATCCCTCAGGAGGATGGCGTGAAGCGTCAGCTCATCGCGGCGGTCGGCGTCGCGGCAATGGTCGTGGGTCTCGCGGCCTGCGGCTCGGACGGCAAGAGTGACGACAGCAAGAGCGGTTCGTCCTCGGCGGCCAAGAACTTCGACGGCAAGACCCTCACCGTGTGGCTGATGGACGGCTCCGCCCCGAAGGGCTGGGAGGACAGCGTCAAGGCCGACTTCACCGCCGCCTACCCGGGCGCCAAGCTCGACATCCAGACCCAGAAGTGGAACGGCATCGGCCAGAAGGTCACCGCCGCGCTCTCCGAGGGCTCGGTCGACGTCCTGGAGATCGGCAACACCCAGACGGCGGGCTACGCGGCCACCGGCGGTCTGCTGGACATCACCAAGGACAAGGCCAACGTCGGCGGCGCCGACTGGGCCGCCAACCTGAACGAGTCCTCGATCCTGGACGGCAAGCAGTACGCCGCCCCGTGGTACTTCACCAACCGCGTGGTGACCTACAACAAGGACATCTGGGGCAAGGCCGGCATCACCACCGCGCCGAAGACCCTCGACGAGTTCTACGCCGACCTGGACAAGGTCAAGACCGTCCAGGGCGTCACCGACCCGCTCTACATGCCCGGCCAGGAGTGGTACGCCTACTTCGGCCTGCTGACCAGCGAGGGCGGCAAGTTCGCCAAGAAGGACGGCGACAAGTGGGCCGGCGGCCTGTCGTCCCCCGAGGCGCAGAAGGCCTTCGAGACCTACAAGAAGCTGCAGAGCTACTCGGCCACCGCTCCGAAGGACAAGGACGAGGCCACCCCGCAGCAGAAGGACGTCTTCGCCAAGGGCAACATCGGCACCATCATCGGCCTCGGCTGGGAGATCCCGAAGCCCGAGGAGCTGGCCGCCGACAAGATCGGCTACTTCCCGCTGCCCGGCAAGACCGCGGACAAGCCCTCCAGCGTCTTCCTCGGCGGCTCGAACCTGGCCATCGCCCAGCAGACCAAGAACCCCGAGCTCGCCAAGGGCTTCCTCAAGATCGCCATGAGCGACAAGAACGAGGGCCTGATGGCCGGCGCCGGCCTCATCCCGAACAAGACCTCGCTCAACAGCCAGGTCGTCGGCGACTTCGCCAAGGCCGCCCTGCCGGCCTCGGCCAACGGTGCGACCACCCCGAACGTGCCGACCTGGAGCAACGTCGAGAACGAGCCGAACCCGATCAAGGACTTCCTGACCGCGGCGCTCACCGGCGACTACGCCGCCGCCGCCAAGAAGGCCGACGACGAGATCGCCAAGCGTCTCAACCAGAAGCAGTAAGGCAGTCGAGCGGCGTCGCTCACCGGCTCCCGGCGGGGGGCCGGTGGGCGGCGCCTGTCCGTCGTGACGGGTTGTCAGGAAGAGAGAACGATGGCTGTGCATTCGCAGCGGGTGCAGACACAGTCCCCGGAACCAGGGAAGACCGCGGTGGCAATGACAGACGAGATCGCCACTTCCGGTGCCGAGCGCACCCCGAAGAAGGGCCGCAGACCGGCGGGCGGGCCGAGCCTGGGTGCCCGGAGCGCGCCGTACCTCCTGCTGCTGCCGGCCATCGCGGCGACCGTCTTCCTGCTGGGATGGCCACTGCTCAAGATCGCGGTGGTGTCGTTCCAGAACCTCAACAAGCGGCAGTTCATCCAGCACCTGACCGAGTGGAACGGCTTCGCCAACTACACCGAGCAGCTCGGCAGTTCCGAGTTCTGGACGATCACGCTGCGCACGGTGGTCTTCACCGCGGTCAACGTCGTCCTCATCATGGTGTTCGGCTCGCTGATCGGCCTGCTGCTCGACCGGCTCGGCAAGCGGATGCGCCTCGCGCTGTCCGTCGCGCTGCTGCTGGCCTGGGCGATGCCGATCGTCGCCGCGACCACCGTCTACACCTGGCTGTTCGACCAGCACTACGGCGTCGTCAACTGGTTCCTGGACAAGCTCGGCTGGCACTCGATGGCCGACTTCAGCTGGACCAGCGGCGAGTACTCGACCTTCTTCGTGGTCATCCTGCTGATCGTCTGGCAGTCGATCCCGTTCGTGGCCTTCAACACCTACGCGGGCCTGACCACGATCCCCAAGGAGCTCTACGAGGCCGCCCGGATGGACGGCGCCGGCTCCTTCAAGGTCTTCGGCTCGGTGATCTTCCCGATCCTGAAGCCGTTCTTCCTGGCCACGACCTTCCTCGAGGTCATCTGGGTCTTCAAGTCCTTCACCCAGGTCTACCTGATCAACAAGGGCGGCCCGGACGGACTCACCCGGACCCTGCCGGTCCACGCCTTCCTGGAGGGCTTCGGCGCCCAGCGCTTCGGCGTCGGATCCGCGATCGCGGTCCTGACCATCCTGATGCTGAGCCTGCTGATGGCCTACTACTTCCGCATCATCCTGAAGCAGGAGGACGAGCTGTGAGGCGCTCGCTCATCGGACGCACCTGGCCGAACGCCGTCGCGTCGGTCCTGTTGGTCTTCTTCCTTTTCCCCGTCTACTGGATGTTCTCGACGTCCTTCAAGCAGGACAAGGACATCGTCAGCCGGGACCCGGTCTTCCTCCCGCTCGACGGGACGCTGGCCCACTTCGACCGCGCGGTGCACGTCGACCACTTCTGGACGTACGTCACCAACAGCCTGATCGTCACGGCCGGCGCCGTGGTCGGCTCGCTGCTGATCGCCACCCTGGCCGCGTTCGCGATCGCGCGGATGAGGTTCCGCGGCCGCAAGGGCTTCGTGCTGGTCGTCATGGCCGCGCAGATGGCGCCCTGGGAGGTCATGATCATCGCGGCCTACCTGATCGTCCGCGACAGCGACCTGCTCAACAACCTGGTGCCGCTGACCGCCTTCTACATGATGATGGTCCTGCCCTTCACGATCTGGACGCTGCGCGGCTTCATCGCCGCCGTGCCGAAGGAGCTGGAGGAGTCGGCCATGGTGGACGGCTGCACCCGCACCCAGGCCTTCGTGAAGGTGATCTTCCCGCTGCTCGCCCCCGGCCTGATGTCGACCTCGCTGTTCGGCTTCATCACCGCCTGGAACGAGTTCCCGCTGGTCAACATCCTGAGCAAGCAGGTCCAGGCGCAGACCCTGCCGCTGTGGCTCTCCTCGTTCCAGACCAACTCCGGCACCGACTGGGGCGCCACGATGGCCGCGTCCACCCTCTTCGCGCTGCCCATCCTCATCCTGTTCGTCTTCCTGCAGCGCAAGGCGGTCAGCGGTCTGACCGACGGCGCAGTGAAGGGCTGAGAAACCGTGAGCATCCTCGTCCCCACCGTCGCCGACAGCGACCAGCTGCACCGCGACGCGCTGACCGTCCTGCAGCCCGGCTTCGTCGGCACCGAGCCGCCGGAGTGGCTGCGCCGCCACCTCGCCGCCGGGCTCGGCTCGGTCGCCCTGTTCGACCGCAACGTGGTCGACCTCGACCAGCTGTCCGCCCTCACCCGGGCGCTGCGGGCGGAGAACCCCGACCTCCTGATCGCCATCGACGAGGAGAGCGGGGACGTCACCCGGCTGGAGGCGGGCTCCGGCTCGTCCTGGCCCGGCAACCTCGCCCTCGGCGCGATCGACGACCCGGCACTGACCCGGGACGTCGCCCGGGAGCTCGGCCGGGCGCTGGCCGCGGCCGGCGTCAACTACAACTGGGCGCCCACCGCGGACGTCAACTCCAACCCGCGCAACCCGGTCATCGGCGTGCGCTCCTTCGGCGCCGACCCGGAGCTGTGCGCCCGGCACACCGCCGCCTGGGTGGAGGGCCTGCAGTCGGCCGGCGTGGCCGCCTGCTCCAAGCACTTCCCCGGCCACGGCGACACCGCCGTCGACTCGCACCACGGCCTGCCGGTCATCGACGTCGACCTGGACGTGCTGCGGGCCCGCGACCTGATCCCGTTCCAGGCGGCCATCGCGGCCGGCACGAAGGCCGTCATGACGGCCCACATCATGATCCCGGCGCTGGACCCGAAGCTGCCGGCCACGCTCAGCCCGACCGTCCTGCGCGACCTGCTCCGCGCGGCCCCGGCCGACGGCGGCCTCGGCTACCAGGGCCTGATCGTCAGCGACGCGATCGAGATGGGCGCCATCGCCGACACCTTCGGCATGGGCGAGGGCACGGTGCTGGCCCTGGCGGCCGGCGCGGACGCGATCTGCGTCGGCGGCGGCCTCGCCGACGAGGAGACCGTGCTGATGCTGCGCGACGCCATCGTGGCGGGCGTGCGGGCCGGGCGCCTCGCCGAGGAGCGGCTCGCGGACGCGGCCGCCCGGGTGCGGGCGCTCGGCAGCTGGGGCCGGATCTCGGCCCAGGGCGAGCGGCCGGAGCCGGACCTGGCGGTGGGCCTGCGGGCCGCCCGCCGGGCGCTGCGGGTGGTGCGGGCGCCGGGCCGCGAGGCACGGCCGGTGACCGAGCGCCCGTTCGTCGCCTCGTTCTCGGACGAGCCGAACATCGCCGTCGGCGACGTCACCCCGTGGGGCGTGGCCGGCATGCTGGCGGACCGCTTCCCCGGCACCCGCACCCGCGAGGTGTCGGCGGCCGAGGCCGCTCCGGAGCTGCTGGACGCGCTGGTCGCCGAGCTGGTGGCCGGCGCGGAGGGCCGCCGCATGGTGCTGGTGGTGCGCGACGCGCACCGGCACGCCTGGATGTCGGCCGTGCTCGGCCGCCTCGTGGCGGCCCGTCCGGACGCCGCCGTGGTCGAGATGGGCCTGCCCCAGTCCGAGCCGGTCGGCGCGCTGCACATCGCCACCCACGGCGCCGCCCGGGTCTGCGGGCTGGCCGCCGTCGAGGTGCTCACCGGCCAGCCGGGAGCGATCGGCTGAACCTTCGCGGGGACGTCACCGGCCGGGCCGGGGGACGTCGGCCGACGGGCCCGTCATGCGCATGCCGCATGGCGGGCCCGCTCCGTTTCTCGGCGCCGTGTCTTCCCAGCGCCGTGTCTTCCCGGCGCCGCGTTCTCCCGGCGCTGTGGCTTCCCGGCGCCGACCGGCGACGGCGCGCACATGACCGTGTTCCCTCAAGAGAGCCTTAAATCCAGCTTAAGTTCTACTTAGGGTGACGAGGGCGCGACTGATCGCCACGGGAATGCTTCGCGGTACAACAGCTCTGCAACGGCCGTGGCGGGAAAGGCATTTGGCCGTTGAAACCACCATTGGTCTAGGCCAGAGTCCACTCCATCCGGTTCGAGATTCGACCTCGCCGGACGTGGTATCGGCCCTCCCCGAAGCTCTACGCCCCTGCCCGGACCCTCCGCTGCGGGCGCCATCACGCTGCCGGCGGGCACCAACGGCTCTAGCACCCTCGGAGGATGGCGTAATGAAGCGTCAGCTCGTGTCGACGTTCGGGATCACGGCCCTGGCGGTCGGTCTGACGGCCTGTTCCTCGGCCGGCGGACCGGCGGGGGACGCCGGCAGCTCCGCCGCCGACCCGAAGAACGCGACCGGCACCGTCACCGTCTGGCTGATGGACGACGCCCAGAAGAACTGGCCCGACCTGGTGCAGCGGGTCAACGACGACTTCGCGGCGAAGTACCCGAAGGTCACCCTGCGGCTCGCCTACCAGGGCTGGGCGGACAAGGTCGGCAAGCTCGACAAGGCGATCGCCGACGGCACCGCACCCGACGTGGTCGAGCTCGGCAACACCGAGACGATGAAGTACGTGCTGTCCGGCGCGCTGTCCCCGGTCGACCGGACCAGCTTCGACAACTCCGACAGCTGGATCAAGGCGCTCGCCAACACCTGCACCTACCAGGACAAGCTCTGGTGCGTGCCCTACTACGCCGGCGCCCGGGTCGCCATCTACAACGCGACCGCCTTCCAGCAGGCCACCGGCAGCGCCGACTTCCCGAAGACCGAGACCGACCTGACGGCCGCGCTCGACAGGATCGCCGACAAGAACAAGGCGGACCGGAACTACTCCCCGCTCTACCTGCCGGGCCCGTACTGGTACGCGGCGATGAGCTACGTGGCCGCGGCCGGCGGCAGCATCGCCAAGTTCGACAGCTCGGGCAACTGGCACGGCACGCTGCACGACGCCAAGTCCCAGCAGGGCATCGCCCACTTCGCCGACCTGGTCCGCAAGTACAACAAGGGCGACCTCTCGGCCAACGAGCAGAACCAGTACGAGTCGATGGCCCGCGGGCGCACCGCGGCGTTCTACGGCAACGGCTACGAGGCGGCCAGCGTCATCGCGCCGGGCACCGGCGACCCGACCCTCAAGGACGCCGTCAAGGTGGCCACCATGCCCGGCCCGGACGGCAAGCCGCTGCCCACCTTCATCGGCGGCTCGGACCTCGCCGTGACCGCGAAGTCCCCGCAGGTCGCGCTGGCCGCCGACTGGATCCGGATGTTCACCGGTACCAAGTCGCAGCAGGCGCTCGCCGACAAGGACATCCTGCCGAACAACCTCACCCAGCTGAACCCGCTCAAGAGCCGGCCCAACACCGCCGCCGCGGCCAACGCGGTGCCGGACGCCTGGTTCACCCCGCTGGCCCCCGGCTGGGGCGCGGTCGAGAAGCAGAAGATCATCCCGGACATGCTGACCGCGATCCTCAAGGGCAAGTCGGTGGACCAGGCCACCAAGGACGCCGACGCGGCGATCGACCAGCTGATCAACAACCCGTCCTGAGGCGTCGGCCGCCCGCCGGCCCGGGGCCGGGGCGAGCAGGCGGGCCGCCGCCCCCGTAGGATTGCGGCAGGAATCACCGCAGCGAGTGTGCGGACTCGCCGCCGTAGAGGTCCCCGCCGGGCAGTCAGGCCCGAGCGGGGTCGAACCACTCATCGGAGGCACATCCAGATGTCCGACACGCAGACTGTTTCCGTCCCCGGCCGGATCATGGCGGCGGAGATGGCCGAGCAGCCGGCCGTCCTCCAGCGCATCCTCGACGAGGGCGCCCCGAAGATCCGCGAGGTCGCGGCCGAGATCGCCGCCCGCAACCCGCGCTTCGTCCTGCTGACCGCGCGCGGCACGTCCGACAACGCGGCGCTGTACGCCAAGTACCTGATCGAGATCCTGCTCGGCAAGCCGGCCGGCCTGACCTCGATGTCCACCACCACCGCCTACGGCGCCACGCCGGACCTCACCGACTGCCTGGTGATCACGGTCAGCCAGTCCGGCGGCTCGCCGGACCTGGTGGCCTCGACCAAGGCCGCCCGCGAGGCCGGCGCGATCACGCTCGCCGTCACCAACAACGCCGCCTCGCCGCTGGCCGAGGTCTCCGAGTTCCACATCGACGTGCTGGCCGGCCCGGAGAAGGCGCTGCCCGCGACCAAGACCTACACCGCCGAGCTGCTGGCGCTGTACCTGCTGGTCGAGGGCCTGCGCGGGGGCGACGGCTCGGCCGCCAAGGAGCTGCCGGCGCTGGCCGCCGGCGTCCTGGCCCGCCAGGCCGAGGTGAAGGCCCTGGCCGAGCGCTACCGCTTCGCCCAGCGCCTGGTCATCACCTCGCGCGGCTACGGCTACCCGACCGCCCGCGAGGCGGCGCTGAAGCTCATGGAGACCACCTACATCCCGGCCTCCCCGTTCTCCGGCGCCGACCTCCTGCACGGCCCGCTGGCCATGGTGGACAACGTCTCGCCGGTCATCGCGATCGTCCCGGACGGCAAGGGCGGCGAGGCCCTGCAGCCGGTGCTGGACCGCCTGCGCGGCCGCGGCGCGGACCTGGTCGTCGTCGGCCAGCAGGCGCAGGTGGACGCCGCCTCGGCGGGCTTCGCGCTGCCGGCCGGCGTGCCCGAGGAGGTGCAGCCGATCCTGGAGATCCTGCCGCTGCAGCTGCTGGCCTACGAGGTCACCATCGCCCGCGGCCAGGACCCGGACGCCCCGCGCGCGCTGGCCAAGGTCACCGAGACGCACTGACGCCCGCCGACAGCAGAACCGGCCCCCGTCCACAGCCTGTGGACGGGGGCCGGTTCTTTGAGCGGCGGGACATGGTCGGGGTTCCCGGGGGCACCGCACCCGGAAAGCACTACGGGCCACGGCGCCGACACGGGACCCTCAACCCATGCGGCACCGCAGCCCGGAGCTGTCGTCGGGCACCGGAGTCGACCGAGAACTGTGCGGGGTCCTCGCTCGGTGGCGTCCGACCGAGGAGCGGCCGCGCGCGGTCAGGGCAGTTGCGCGGTGGGCCTCTCCTTGGTGCCCTTCCATTGTGGACTAGACCAATCTCGGTTGTCCAGGCCGCTCGGCACATTGGTCTAAACAACTCCCCGGGGTCGGCGCGGGGCCGGCGCGGGGCCGGCCGGTCCACTCCCCGGTCCGCCGCGCCCCCGCCCGACCGGCGGCGATACCCTCGCCATGTGCCCTCGCTGAACGAACTCGTCCGTCGCCACACCACCCTGACCGGGGCCGACGTGGACTGGCTCCACAACCTGGTCTCGGAGTGGCAGCTGCTGTCGGACCTCTCCTTCGCCGACCTCGTGCTGTGGATCCCCACCTGGGACGGCATCCGGTACGTCTCGGTGGCCCAGATGCGGCCCAACACCGGCCCGACCTCCTACCAGGACGACATGGTCGGCCACCTCGTCCCGCGCGGCCGCCGCCCGCTGCTGGACGCCGCGTTCGACGAGGGCCGGATCGTGCGCGAGGGCGACCCGGAGTGGCGCGAGGAGGTGCCGGTCCGGGTCGAGTCCATCCCGGTGCGGCGCGAGGGCAAGGTCCTCGGCGTGATCGCCCGCAACACCAACCTGCTGACCGTCCGCACCCCCAGCCGGCTGGAGCTCACCTACCTGCAGAGCGCCTCCGACCTCGCCCAGATGATCGCCGCCGGCAGCTTCCCGTACCCGGGCGTCGAGCAGGTCGACATGGACGCCGCCCCGCGCGTCGGCGACGGCCTGATCCGCCTCGACGCGGACGGCATCGTCACCTACGCGAGCCCCAACGCGCTCTCGGCCTACCACCGCCTCGGCCTCACCACCGACCTGGTCGGCAGCCACCTCGGCCGCGCCACCGCCGACCTCGTCCCGCCGTCGCGCGCGGCCGTGCACGAGGCGCTGGTGAAGCTGGCGAGCGGGTGGGCGCCGCGGCAGACCGAGATCGAGGTGCAGGGGGGAGTGGTGACCCTGCGGGCGATCCCGCTCAAGCCCAAGGGGACGCTGACCGGTTCGCTCGTGCTCTGCCGGGACGTCACCGAACTGCGGCGCCGCGACCGCGAGCTGATGACCAAGGACGCGACCATCCGGGAGATCCACCACCGGGTGAAGAACAACCTGCAGACCGTCGCGGCCCTGCTGCGGCTGCAGTCGCGCCGGATGGAGTCGGAGGCCGGCCGGGCCGCGCTGGACGAGGCGGTGCGCCGGGTCGGCTCGATCGCGATCGTGCACGAGACGCTCTCCCAGGCGCTCGACGAGCAGGTGGCCTTCGACGAGATCGCCGACCGGGTGCTCGCGATGGTGATGGAGCTGTCCCAGGACGGCCGGGTGGAGACCCGCCGCACCGGCAGCTTCGGCATCCTGTCCGCCGAGGTGGCCACCCCGCTGTCGATGGTGCTGACCGAACTGCTGCAGAACGCGCTGGAGCACGCCTTCGGTCCGAGCGCCTCCGGCCACCTGGAGGTCAGCGCGCTGCGCGGCCGGGCTCCGGCCACCGGCATGGGCTGGTCGGACAGCTGGAACGGCGGCGCCCGACCGGAGGAGTACCTGCTGATCACCGTGCAGGACGACGGCCGGGGCGTGCCCGAGGGCTTCGACCCCCAGACGGCGGGCAACCTCGGCCTGCAGATCGTGCGCACGCTCGCCACCGGCGAGCTGGGCGGCACGTTCGACATGGTGGCCGGGCCGAACGGCGGCACCAAGGTGATCCTGGAGATCCCGGTGCGCTGACCCGATCCGCCGACCCGATGGGTCGATGCGTTGTGGTGCGCGTCGGGGCGTGCGCCCGGCCGAAGCGCCGGGTGTGCACTCCGCGCGCCCCGGTGGCAGCTGGCAACCGGGCGCGGAAACAGAAACGAGGCCCTGTCGACCGGGGGGGGTGGGTCGACAGGGCCTCTCAACCCGTTCCGGCCGTCGGGGGGAGTCGGCCGGAACGGGGGCTCTGGGTGATGCGACACCGCTCGGTGCGTTGCACACGGTGAGCGCCTCAGCTCCACAATATTGCTCTAAGTGAACAGTATCAAGTGGCTGGACGGACCGGTGTCGCAGGACTTTGCCGAGCAAGGTCCTTTGTGCGGAAGGCTTCACCAGGAACTGCAGGGAAGCCTTTGATCATGTGTTGATCGGTACTGCGGTCACTGCTGGTACTACGGCGTGTGATCAGGCGGTGCGGGCGCGGTTGCGGGCGGCACGACGCTTCATCGCGCGACGCTCGTCCTCGCTCATGCCGCCCCAGACGCCGGCGTCCTGGCCGGTCTCAAGAGCCCACTGCAGACACTGCTCCATGACCGGACAGCGGCGGCACACGGCCTTGGCTTCCTCGATCTGCAGCAGAGCAGGACCGGTGTTCCCGATCGGGAAGAACAGCTCCGGGTCCTCTTCGCGGCAGACAGCGCGGTGGCGCCAGTCCATGGTCGTCCAACTCCTCCTGCCGACGGGGGTGGCCCTGATCGGCATAATCGATGGCTTGTGAATGTGAACGCTTTCACGAATCCCGCAACAGCAAAAGAGACCAAAGGCCCGCCGGGCCCGGGTGGTCTGTGCTGGGGAGGGATTCGGCGATTCGAGGGACGCCCCGCGGTCGGCCTCCGTCAGGTGCTGAGGTTGCCGTCGCTGCGATGTGTCCCGATCGCCATGTAGAGGTTCGCAAACCTCGGGCTCGGATACAACCCCCTTCGGGGAGGAATTTTTGATTCTTCGGTGTCGCCTAGCTCACAGCCAGTACTTCTATGGAGTGAAGGGGGCTTGTGCGTTCGAGAAGAAGGGCGAACCCCACTTCCGGTCACACAATCACACGCAGTGCCCGCCGTACGCCTGTGAAACTGACGCGACTCCTGTCTCCAAGATGGTCCCCGTCGACCTGAAACGGCACTGGTTCCTCTGAAACCAAGGTGAAGTGTCTGACGTCGTGATAGGAGACGACGTGCTTCCCGGAGGGCCCGGCCGACGGGGCGCCGTCGCTCGAAGGCGCGTACGACCGCAGGATCTGACGGACCGTTCGAGCAGTACCGAACGCGGTCATCCGGGTGATGCCGAAGACGTCGAGATCCGTGTCGAAGGAGGCGAGCGGCGAGGGGTAGACCGGGCGGTTGCCCAGGAACGTCCACGGCGACGTGTTGCTGACTATCGCCAGCACCAGGCCCGGAACGGCCTCGTGGCCCGGCAGGCGAAGGGCCACCGGGCCGGAACGGCGCTGCTCACGCTGGGTGATGTAGTGCCGGACCGCCTGGCCGATGTAGAGGGCGTGGGTGGACTTGCGCCCGGCCCTGCGCTGCTCCTCGACCCGGCCGACCACCCCGGCGTCGAAACCGAGGCCGGCGGTGAAGGTGAACCAGCGGTCCGGCAGTCCGCCGGTCATCGCCTTGCCCAGGCCGATCGGGCGCTCGCGCCCGTGCTCCAGCGCGTTCAGCAGCGCCCCGGTGGCCTCCACCGGATCGTTGGGCAGGCCCAGCGCGCGGGCGAACACGTTGGTCGAACCGCCCGGCACCACGGCCAGTCGCGGGACCTTCTCGCCCGGGCCGTGCGACAGCAGCCCGTTCACCACCTCGTTGACGGTCCCGTCGCCGCCCAGTGCCACCACCAGGTCGACCGTGCCGTCCTCCGCGGCCTCGCGGGCCAGGTCGCGCGCGTGGCCGCGGTAGGCGGTCTCCGCCACCTCCAGCTTGAGGTCGCTGCGCAGGGCGTGGATCAGTACGTCCCTGGTGCGGCCACTGGTGGTGGTGGCCTTTTGGTTCACGACCAGGAGAGCGCGCATGGGGAAAGCCTACGGGTCGGTACGGACCAACCGGCGGCTACCCTGCTGGAGTGACCGCAGAATCCTCCGCCCCCGTACCCCCGGCGTCCGCGCCCGCGGCCGGCCGGGCCCGCCCGGTCGCCCTGACCGCCGGTGCCGCCATCACCGCCCTGGAGGGCGCCGCGCTGGCCGTCGTCGGCGTCTCGGACATGGTGTCCGCGCTGTCCGGCCAGGCCAAGCAGCTCGCCCTGAACGAGTTCGGCGGCGCGGTCATCGTGCTGCTCGGCGTGCTGCCGGTGCTGGCGGCCCTGGCCCTGCTCAAGGGGCGCCGCTGGGGCCGCAGTCCGGCGGTGCTGACCAACTCGATCTGCCTGCCGGTCGCCTACTACATGGTGAAGAGCGGCGGCGCGATGATCGGCGTCGGCGTGCTGGTCGGCCTGCTCGGGCTCGCGGGCATCGTCGCGCTGCTGAGCCCGAAGACGACGGCGGTCCTGTACGCCGAGCACGAGGGCTGAGCGCGCAGGACCGCCGGACGGCCGGCCGCTCGCCGAGCGGCCGGCCGTTCTACTCCTCGACCAGGAGCTTCTCCCGGAGCTGGGCCAGCGTGCGGGCCAGCAGCCGGGACACGTGCATCTGGGAGATCCCCACCTCGGCGGCGATCTGCGACTGGGTCATGTTGCGGAAGAACCGCAGCACCAGGATCTTCTGTTCCCTGGGCGGCAGTTGGGCGAGCAGCGGCTTGAGCGACTCGCGGTACTCGACGCCCTCCAGGGCCTCGTCGGTGGCGCCCAGGGTGTCCGCCACGGCCGGCGACTCGTCGTCGCTGTCCGGGACGTCCAGCGACAGCGTGGAGTACGCGTTGGCGGACTCCAGGCCCTCCAGGACGTCCTCCTCCGAGATGCCCAGGTGCTCGGCCAGTTCGTGCACCGTGGGGGAGCGGCCGTGCCGCTGGGAGAGCTCGCTGGTCGCCGTGGTGAGCGACAGCCGCAGCTCCTGGAGCCGGCGCGGCACCCGGACCGCCCAGCCCTTGTCGCGGAAGTGGCGCTTGATCTCGCCGACGATGGTCGGCGTCGCGTAGGTCGAGAACTCGACCCCGCGCTCGTGGTCGAAGCGGTCCACCGACTTGATCAGCCCGATGGTGGCGACCTGGGTCAGGTCGTCCAGCGGCTCGCCGCGGTTGCGGAAGCGCCGGGCCAGGTGTTCGACCAGCGGGATGTGCATGCGCACCAGCTGGTTGCGCAGCTCGACGCGCTCCGGGGAGCCCTCGGGCAGCGCGGACAGCCGCACGAACAGCGCCCGGGCGGCCTCCCGGTCGGGCGCCCCGGTGCGGTGCGAGCCCTGGGCGGGCACGGCGCCGTGCAGGTCCGCGGCCCCGTCCGCCGCCGGCTCGGGCGGGGTCGGGGAGGCGGGCGTCGGCTCAGACGTCGGCTCGGTCGGCTGGCTCATCCGGTGGGCGTCCTTCGGGTGCGCTTCGTCGTTGGCGGCGAGGCCGGGAACGCTCGCCTGGGTCGGTACGGCAGGGCCCGCCGTCGCGAGGCCGGTACGGTCCAGATCACTCACGGCCATTCCCCCGTTCCGTTCCGGGAGCACCGGGGCCGTCGGCCCCGGATTCGTCTCTGTGGTCGTACCGCGTGGTGGGCGGTACCGGGCGCCGCCGGGCCGGCCCCGGGTAGGGGTGCCGGCCGACGGCCCTTGCGCGCGGTGCTGCCGGCGGCGCTGCCGGCGAGGCCGGCTAGTGGGCGGCGGAACCGCCGCGCTTCTTGTGCAGGCTGATCGAGACGGTGTTGTCCTCGCCCACCGAGGAGTCCACCTCGCCGGCCAGGGCGGAGAGGACCGTCCAGGCGAAGGTGTCCCGCTCGGGTGCCTTGCCGTCGGTGGTCGGTGCGGCGACGGTCACCTTGAGCGAGTCGCCGACCAGGCGGAACTCGCAGGAGAGGACGGAACCGGGCACCGCCTGCTGGAGCAGGATGGCGCAGGCCTCGTCCACCGCGATCCGCAGGTCCTCGATCTCGTCCAGCGTGAAGTCGAGCCGGGCGGCCAGCCCGGCCGTCGCGGTGCGCAACACGGAGAGGTAGGCCCCCGCCGCGGGCAGCCGGACCTCCACGAAGTCCTGAACTCCGAGATCGCTGTCGATCTGGGACACCCTTGCCTCCTGGGTGACGCGCTGTGCTTGCTTGGTACCTCTGGTGGTACCCCTGTTCGCACCCCGTTTGTACCCCCTCCGGGGGGTCTGCCGCGATACCGGTGCGGGAGTTACTCATGGTAAGGCATCGCGACGCAGGGTGGCAGGGGTTCGGGGCAGCTGATCAGCGCATTCTCAGCGCTTTCTCAGCGGCCCCCGGCGGCGGTGAGCGCGTCGCCGGTGAGCCGGTACACGGTCCACTCGTCCATCGCCACCGCGCCGAGCGCCTTGTAGAAGTCGATCGAGGGCTCGTTCCAGTCGAGCACCGACCACTCCACCCGCGAGTAGCCGCGCTCCACCGCGATCCGGGCCAGCTCCAGCAGCAGCGCCTTGCCGTGGCCGCCGCCGCGGGACTCCGGGCGGACGTACAGGTCCTCCAGGTAGATCCCGTGGGTGCCGCGCCACGTGGAGAAGTTGAGGAACCAGACCGCGAAGCCCACCGGTTCGCCGGTGGCGTCGTCCTCGGCGATCAGGCCGAACAGCGCCGGTGCGGGGCCGAACAGCGCGTCGTGCAGCTGTCCGTCGGTGGCCACCGCCTCGTGCGGGGCCTTCTCGTACTCCGCCAGTTCGCGGATCATGGCGCGGATGACGGGGACGTCGGTGGGGAGGGCGGTGCGGATCATGCGGCCGAGCCTACTGGCCGGGACCGGTCTCGTCCCAGGCCTGGACGGAGGTCTGGTCGACGATCCGTCCGTCCCGCAGGTCGGCCATGGAGGTCATCAGGACCCGCACGCCGTCGGGGTAGCGGCAGGACTCCATGAAGGCGACGTGGTCGCCCTGGACGACCACCTGTTCCAGCGTGTGGGTCATCTCGCGCCCGTAGACGTCGCTCAGCATGGCCCCGATCTCGTCCCGCCCGTGCATCACCAGGGGGTGGCTGGGCTGGGTCCGGTGGTCGACGACGCGCAGTTCCGCGTCCTCGGCGTACAGCGTGAGCAGGATCCCGGCGTCGCTGCGTTCGATGCCCTCGCGCAGGGCGCGGGGGTCGAAGGCCGTCGGCGCCGCCATGGCGGTCATGATGTCGCTCCTCCGGTCGGGGTCCGTCGGTTCGTACTCCGAGCGTACGCCCGGCCGGAGGGGCCGGGGCGGGGCCGGTCAGCCGCCCTGCCCGCCGCGCAGGTACACGGCGAGCGCGGTGATCGCGGCCGGGTTGCGCGGGCTCTCGACGAGGTCGGCGTAGTCCAGGACGAAGATCCGGTCGTTCCTGATCGCGGAGACCCCGGCCAGCGGCGGGAAGGACTTCAGGAACGCCCGCTTGGCGTCCGCGCCGGTGTCGCCGTAGTTGTTGATGACGATCACCTCGGGGTCGCGCCGGACGACGCTCTCCCACCCGGTGGTGATCCAGGAGTCGGCGACGTCGCCCATCACGTTGCGCCCGCCGGCCTTCGTGATGATCTCGTCGGCCGCGGCGAACTTCCCGGCGGTGTACGGCTTGTCCTGCCCGCTGTCGTACAGGAAGACGGACGGCCGGCGCTCGGGCTGCGGGACGGCGGCGACCTGCGCCTTGAAGTCGGCGATCAGCTTGTCGGACCGGTCCTTGACGTCGAAGATCTCGCCGAGGTTGGCCAGGTCGGTGTGGAGCGCGTCCAGCGGGGACATCACACCGCGCTCGGTGCCCTTGCCGCTGCGGCAGGACTCGGTGAGCACGTACGAGCCGACGCCGACGGCCTTGAGCGCCTCCGGGGTGAATCCGCGGCCCTCGTCGTAGCCGTAGTGCCAGCCGGCCAGGACGAGGTCGGCCTTGGCATCGAGCACGATCTCCTTGGTGATCTGCGCCTTGGAGAGCCACGCGGTCCGCTGGTAGCCGTCCTTCCAGGCCACCTGGTCGATCCGGCCCTTGTCGTCGGGCATCACGTAGCCGGCCATCCGGTCGGCGAGGCCGAGGGAGAGCATCAGCTCGGTGATGCCGACGTCGTAGGTGACCGTGCGGGCGGGCTTCCGCGGGAAGGTGAGCTTCGTGCCGCAGTTGTCGACGGTCACCGGGTAGTGGGCGGACGCGTCGGCGGCCCCGCCGCCCGGGGCGATCTCGGCGCCGCAGGCGGTGAGTCCCAGGGCGAGCAGGACGGTGGCGGCAACGGCCTTGGTGCGCAAGGGGGTTCCTCGGGGTCGATGAAAGGGGTGACGGCCGGTCAGAGCCGGTCGAAGAGCAGGTGGACGGCCCCGGTCCCCGGGTGCCGCACGGGGGTGGCCCGGACGCCGAACACCTCGGCCAGCACGCCGGGTTCGAGCACCTCGGCGGGCGGCCCGGAGGCGACGATCCGCCCGGCCCGCAGGACGTACAGCAGGTCGCAGTGCCCGGCCGCCAGGTTGAGGTCGTGCAGCGCGGTGAGCACCGTCGGCCCGGCCGCGCGGACGAGCGCCAGGACCTCCAGCCGGTGCCCGATGTCGAGGTGGTTGGTGGGCTCGTCCAGCACCAGCAGGCGCGGCTCCTGGACGAGCGCGCGGGCGATCAGCACGCGCTGCTTCTCGCCGCCCGACAGGCCCAGGAAGCCGCGCTCGGCGAGGTGCCCGGCGCCGACCCGGCGCAGCGCCTCCGCGCAGCGCCCGAGGTCGCCGTCCGAGGGTCCGCCGAAGCCCGGCCGGTGCGGCAGCCGGCCCATGGCGACCACCTCGGCCACCGTGAAGTCGAACTCGGCGGAGTGCTCCTGCGGCAGCGCGGCCACCCGCCGGGCGGCCTCGCGCGGGGCGAGCGCGTGCAGGTCGTCGCCGCCCACCAGGACGGCCCCGGCGGCGGGCCGCAGGGCCCGGTAGACGCAGCGCAGCAGCGTCGACTTCCCGCTGCCGTTGGGCCCGACGAGCCCCACCACCTGTCCGGCGGAGGCCTTCAGGGCGATGTCGTGGACGAGCCGGGTGCCGGCCAGCTCCACCGAGACGGAGTCGAGGGCGAGGTCCATCAGCGGCCTCCGAGAGCGTGGCCGCGACGGCGCATCAGCAGCAGGAAACAGGGCACCCCGAGCACCGCGGTGACCACCCCGACGGGCAGTTCGGCCGGGGCGAGCAGGGTGCGCGAGACGATGTCCACCCAGACCAGCAGCAGCGCCCCGGCGAGCGGCGCGACCAGCAGCACCCGGCGGTGCCCGGCGCCGACCAGCATCCGCGCGAGGTGCGGGACCATCAGCCCGACGAAGCCGATCGCCCCGCTGACGGCGACGACCGTGCCGGTGACGGCGGCGGTCACCACGAACAGCTCGCGGCGCAGCCGGTCGGGGTCGACGCCGAGCGAGGCGGCGGTCTCGTCGCCCATGGCCAGCGCGTCCAGCCGCCCCGCGGCGCAAGCGAGGTGGGCGAGTCCGGCCAGCACGGTGGCGGCGGCGATCGGCACCGAGCCCCAGGTCGCGCCGCCGAGGCTGCCGAGCAGCCACATCATGGCGTCGCGGGCGGCCTCGCCGCGGGCGGCGGCGAAGACCATGAGCGCCGTCAGCGCGGAGAAGCCGTACGAGAGGGCGGTGCCGGTGAGCACGAGGCGCAGTGGGGTGAGTCCGAAGGCGGTGCGCGCGGCCAGGTACACCAGCACCATGGCGATCAGCGCGGAGCCGAACGCGGAAGCGGAGATCGCCCACACGCCGAGCGAGGCGAAGGCGCCGAGCAGCAGGACGGCGTTGGCGCCGACGGCGGCGCCGGAGGAGACGCCGAGGACGAACGGGTCGGCGAGGGCGTTGCGCACGAGGGCCTGCACGGCGACCCCGGTGGCGGCGAGCCCGGCGCCGACCACGGCGGCCAGGACGGTGCGCGGCAGCCGGATCTCCCAGACGATCGCGTACGCGGCGGCCTCCTCGGCCTCCAGCCGACCGCCCGTCAGTCCGGCGCCGAGCAGCCGCAGGACGCGCGTCCAGCCGAGTCCTGCGGAGCCGAGGGCCACGCCGCACACGAGGGAGAGCAGCAGGGCGGCGGCCAGGCCGGCGGCGAGGGGCACGGCGGGTATGCGGCGGGAGTCCGGTGGCCTTCTCACGATCTGTTCGGGCGCCTTGCCTCGGGCCGTGGGTGTGCCGGGGCCGACGCCGGCCGGGTGCGGGCCCGGGCGCCATCCCCTCGCAGTCCTCGGCGAGTTGTCGGGAGTTCAGCGGCCGGGGGCGATCGGGCTGGCACGGCCCCGGGGGCGTGCTCACCGTTGCGGGTCAGCGCCGGATTCACACCGGACTTCTCCCTCGGACGCCTTGGCAGCATAACAGCCAATACGGCAATGCGGTCCTTACAGGTATGTGTACGGAGATGAACGGACGTGAACGCACGGCCCGGACGCGCGAAAGCCCCCGCCCGGTGGTCCGGGCGGGGGCTCTCGACGTGGCGACGCGTCAGGCTCAGGCCTGCTTGGTCTCCCAGAAGATCTTGTCGACCTCGGCGATCAGGTCCAGCAGGGCCTGGCCGGTGGCCGGGTCCGTGGACGCCTTGGTGGCCGAGGCGGCCTTCAGGGTGTCGTTGATCAGCTGGTGCAGCTGCGGGTACTTCTCGAAGTGCGGGGCCTTGAAGTAGTCGCTCCACAGCACCGAGATGTGGTGCTTGACGGCCTCGGCGCGCTGCTCCTTGATGATGATGGCGCGGGCGCGGAAGTGCGGGTCCTCGTTGGCCTGGTACTTCTCCTGGGTGGCCTTGACCGACTCGGCCTCGATCCGGGCCTGCGCCGGGTCGTACACACCGCAGGGCAGGTCGCAGTGGGCGTGGGCGGTGGCGCGCGGTGCAAACAGACGAGAGAACATGGGAGTCCTTCCTTAGATCGTCTTCCCGCGCCCGAGACTACCCTTCCGGCCTCCCGGTTTCGCGATCGGGCGGTGGGCCTAGGGCAAAAGGCCGATCCGGAACCGGGGTAATCCGGACATCGGACAGGTGACGGTCCGTACGGCACACTGGGACGCGGCGGCCGGGAGGAGGAGTGGTGGCGCGGATGACGCAACCGGGGGACGGCGCACGGGCGGGCACGGTGCCGTTCGGGCTGGTCGACGTGGCGGGACCGTCGATGGTCCCGACCCTGCGCGAGGGCGACCAGCTGCTGGTCCGGTACGGCGCGCGGATCCGCCCGGGCGCGGTCGTGCTCTTCCGGCACCCGTTCCAGCAGGACCTGCTGGTGGTCAAGCGGGCGGCCGAGCGCCGGGCGAAGGGCTGGTGGCTGCTCTCCGACAACCGGCCGGTCGACAGCGACAGCCGCAGCTACGGCGCCGTTCCGGACGAACTCGTGCTCGGCCGGGTGCTGCTGCGGCTGCGCCCGCGCCCGGCCTGGCTGGCGCCCGGTCGCCGGCTGGAGCGACTGCTGCTGACCCCCGGGCTGGTCCGGGTCCCGGGGCTGGCCCGCCGCCTCGGCGTCTGGGTGGACGCCGAGCTCTAGTGCCACGGCACTGGCGGATGCGCGCCTAGGCCTGCAGCTGCTGCGGTCCGAGCGCCGCGTCCTGGGCCTCCTGGCGCTTGCGGGCCCGGTAGGCCGCGACGTTGGCGCGCGTGGCGCAGCGGTCCGAGCAGTAGCGCCGGGAGCGGTTGGTGGAGGTGTCGAGGTAGGCGTTGCGGCACGGCGCGGCCTGGCAGATCCCGAGCCGGTCGGCGCCGAGCTCGGTGAGGTGGACGGCCAGGCCCATGCACGCGACGGCGCTGAAGTGCGCGGTGGCGGTGGGCGAGTTGTCGGCGAGGTGCAGGTGCCAGCGCGGCCGGCCGGCGTCGTCGAGGTAGTCGTGGCCGGAGACCAGCGGGCTGACGGGGTACTCCATGAGCAGGCTGTTCAGCAGGTCGACGCCACGTACCTCGTCGCCCTCGGCGGCGGCCTCGAAGACCCCGCGCAGCCTGGTCCGCACCGCCCGCAGGCGGGGCAGGTCGGACTCGTCGGCCAGGGCGGCGGCGCGAGAGGACTCGGAGAACAGGGCGCGCACGGCGTCCACCGAGGTCAGCGTGTCGGTGCCGCGCTCGGGTTCCTCGGTGTTCACCAGCCGAACGGCGAGATCGGCGTAGGAGGCGAGCTCCACGGCGGTCCTTCCAGTGGTTCGGTAACGGGCTGATTGCGTCCAGCCTATTACCCGGATCGGGAAAACGGCGGCGCCCGGCAGGATCGGCCTGCCGGGCGCCAAGGGTTGCTCGCTCAGCGCACGCTCAGAGGACCTTCGAGAGGAAGGACCGGGTGCGCTCGTGCTGCGGGTTGGTGAGGACGTCGCGGGGGTTGCCGGACTCGACGACCACGCCGCCGTCCATGAACACCAGCGCGTCGCCGACCTCGCGGGCGAAGCCCATCTCGTGGGTGACGACGATCATCGTCATCCCCTCCTCGGCGAGGCCGCGCATGACGTCCAGCACCTCGCCGACGAGCTCCGGGTCGAGCGCCGAGGTGGGCTCGTCGAAGAGCATCAGCTTGGGCTTCATGGCCAGCGCGCGGGCGATCGCGACGCGCTGCTGCTGGCCGCCGGACAGCTGCGACGGGTAGCTCTTCGCCTTGTCGGACAGGCCGACCCGCTCCAGCAGGGCCATGCCGCGCTCGCGCGCCTCGGCCTTGGACTCGCCCTTGACCTGGACCGGCGCCTCCATGACGTTCTCGAGCGCGGTCATGTGCGGGAACAGGTTGAAGTGCTGGAACACCATGCCGATGTCCCGGCGCTTCTGCGCGACCTCGCTCTCCTTCAGCTCGTGGAGCCGGTCGCCCTTCATCCGGTAGCCGACCAGTTCGCCGTCGACCGAGAGGAAGCCGCCGTTGATCTTCTCCAGGTGGTTGATGCACCGCAGGAAGGTCGACTTGCCGGACCCGGAGGGGCCGACGAGGACGAACACCTCGCCCTTGCGGACCTCCAGGTCGATGCCCTTGAGCACCTCCACGAGGCCGTAGGACTTGCGCACGCCCTGCGCCTCGACCATCGGCACGGGCCGGGAGTCGGTGGGCTTGGTCAGATCGGTCATACGTGACCGCCTCCCTCGATGCCCGGGACCACGTCGTTCTCGGCCCGCGGGACGGGCTTGCCGGCGAACAGCCGCCGCAGCCGCTGCAGCGGGGTCGGCGGGAGCGCACGGTTGGCGCCGCGGGCGTAGTGCCGCTCGACGTAGTACTGGCCCACGGTGAGGATCGAGGTCATCAGCAGGTACCAGATGCTGACGACGAGCAGCAGCGGAATGGTCTGGAAGGTGCGCGAGTAGATGTTCTGGCCGGCCCGGAGCAGCTCCTCCAGCGAGATCGCCGAGACCAGCGAGGTGGTCTTCAGCATCGAGATGGTCTCGTTGCCGGTCGGCGGGATGATCACGCGCATCGCCTGCGGCAGGATGATCCGCCGCATGGTCTTGAACTGGCTCATGCCCAGCGCGTGCGCGGCCTCGGTCTGGCCGAGCGGCACGGACTGGATGCCGCCGCGGACGATCTCGGCCATGTACGCGGCCTCGTTGAGGCCGAGGCCCAGCAGCGCCGCGACGAACAGCGGGATCGCCTGGTTGGTCGGCTCGGACCAGAAGGCCGGGCCGAACGGGATGCCGATGGAGATGTTGGCCCAGAGCGAGCCCAGGAAGTTCCAGAACAGCAGCTGGACCAGCACCGGGGTGCCGCGGAAGACCCAGATGTAGAACCACGCCGTGCTGGAGAGCACCGGGTTCGGCGACAGGCGCATGATCGCCAGCGTGATGCCGCCGGCGATGCCGATCGCCATCGACAGGAAGGTCAGTTCGAGCGTGACGCCGAGGCCGTGCGTGATCGAGGAGTCGAAGAGGTACTTCCCGACGACGTCCCACTGGAACTGGCTGTTGGTGATGAGGGCGTGGATCAGCATCGCCGCGAGGACGGCGACGACGGCTGCTCCCACCCAGCGTCCGGGGTGGCGGACCGGGACGGCCTTGATGGTCTCAGGCCGTCCCGGGGGCACCGACCCCTGGTCGGAAGGGTTCACTGTGTGGCCTCAGGGGTTGTGTTCAGAGGAGCGGTTCAGCTGGTGGCACCGTTGACGACGGGCTTGTCGATCGCGCCCGCCTGGACGCCCCACTTCTCCAGGATGCTCTTGTACGTGCCGTCCGCCATCAGGGACTGGACGGCGCCCTGGACCGCCTTGGTCAGGTCCGAGCCCTTGGCGAGCACGACGCCGTACGGGGCGGTGTCGGTGACGTCGCCGACCTTCTCCAGCTGCCCGTTGGTCTGCTTGATCGCGTAGTCGACGACCGGGGAGTCGGCCAGCATGACCTGGTCGCGGCCGGAGACCAGCGCCTGGGTGACGTCCGTCTGCAGGTCGAACTTGTCGCCGTCGTTGGGGACGGTCGGCTTGCCGGCCTTGACGCAGGCGGGGTTGATCGTGTCCTTGATCGAGTCGGCCTGGGTGGTGCCGGTCTGGACGGCGACCTTCTTGCCGCACAGGTCCTTGGGGTCGACCTTGTCCGGGTTGCCCTTCTTGACCGCGGCGCCCGTACCGGCGTTGAAGTACGTGACCATGTCGACCGTGGCCTCGCGCTCCTTCGTGTCGGTGAAGGAGCTCATGCTGAGGGTGTACTTCTTGCCCGTGATGCCCGGGATGATCGAGTCGAACGTGGCGTTCTGCACGTCGGCGCTCAGGCCCAGCTTCTTGGCGATCGCGGTGGCCAGGTCGACGTCCATGCCGACGATGTTGCCCTTGTCGTCCTTGAACTCGTTGGGCGCGTAGGACGCGTCCGTGGCGACGACGATCTTGCCCGCGGACTTGACGTCGGCCGGGACGAGGGCGGCCAGCGACGGGTCGGCGGACACGGCCGGGACCGTGGCGCTCGCGTTCGCGCCGGCCGAGGAGCCGCTGGAGGAACCGCTGCTGCCGCAGGCGGTGAGGCCGAGGGTCAGGGACGCGGCGACGGCGCCGGCCGCGAGGAGACGGGTGCGCTGGGTACGGGCGGTCATGAGGGGGATCTCCTCCTGAGGGAGAGGTCGGGCGGAGCGCGCCGCGGGAAGCGGCGCACCGGGGCAGCAAGGCCGTACGGCGCTGTACGGGTACACACACGGCGCTGTACGTCGTCGTACGGGCAGGGCCGGTTCGTGCGCCTGGACCGGGGGTGTCCAGGGTGGTGCTTGGATACTGCTTCCGCCACCCTCCGCCGAGGTGGACGTTGACCGAACCGCCTCGACCAGTGGTCGGCTCGATCCGAGATGGGGGGAATCCTGCCATCTGATGACGGTCGGAAGGCCCTCATTCAGATCAAAATCGGATAACGAGGGGCCGTGCTGTCCGCTATTCGGACGATTCCCTTGTCCCTGTCACCCTGCGTATAAGTATGCAGATCCCTCTGCGCTGCGCCGGGAGGCCCGCCGCCCCCTGTTTTTTCGAATGCCGCTGCCGGACGCCGCTGCCGGACGCCGCCGTCAGATGCCGCCGTTGACCACCGCGTTCTGGGCCGCGCCCGCCTGGACGCCCCACTTGGCGAGGATCTTGTCGTACTCGCCGCTGCGGATGAGCTGGTCGACGGCCTTCGCCAGGGTGTCGCGCAGCTCGGTGTCGCCCTTGCGGAACGCGATCCCGTACGGGTTGGACGTGGACTGCGCGCCCGTCACCTCGAAGCGGCTGCCGCCGTCGGTGCTCTTCGCCGCGTACGCGGCCACCGGGAAGTCGTTGACGCCGGCCGCCGCGGCGCCGGAGGCGACCTCGGCCAGCGCCTTGGTGTCGCTGTCGAACTTGTGGGGGGTCAGCTGGCGGCCGGTGCGTGCGCAGACGGCCACCTGACGGGTGATGATCTCGTCCTGCGTGGTGCCCTGCTGGAGCGCCACCGTGCGGCCGCACAGGTCGTCCAGGGTCTTGATGCCCTTGGGGTTGCCCTTGGGGACGACGATCGAGGTGCCGGCGATGAAGTAGTCCACGAAGTCGACGCCGGGGCCGACCTGCTTGCCGCTGTCGTCCAGGCCCTCGCGGCGCTTCTGGATGTCGCTCAGCGCGGACATCGCGACGTCGTACTGCTTGGACTGGAGGCTCGGTATCAGCTTGTCGAACGGGGTGTCGACCAGCTCGACCCGCACGTCGAGGATCTTGCCCAGCGCGGTGGCGATCTCCGGGTCCAGGCCGGCCGGCTTGCCGTCGGGGCCGCGGAACTCGACCGGCGCGTAGTTCACGTCCATCCCGATGCGCAGCGCGCCCGCGGAGCGCTGGGCCTTCGGGAGCTTGGCGCGGATCTCCTGGACCGGGTCCTTCGCGGCGGCCTGTCCGCCGTCGTTGCAGCCGGTCAACAGCAGGGCTCCGGTGGCGGCCAGGGCGGCGCCGGTGACGGCGGACCGTCGGGAACGGGTGCGGTGGTGCATGAGGGTGGTTGCTCCTGTGGGAGGTCTGTGCGGTCGCCAGGGTGCCGTGGTGGTGTACGGCGGATGGCGGACAAGCGATCCTGTCATCCCGCCCTGCCGGGCCGGTGGGCGGGTGTGTCAGAATTCGGTACCGGGTGACCCCCGAACGCGAACCAGACCGCCGAGTCCCGACAGGCTCGGGGTGCTCAGGAACGGAAGTCCTCACGCGGCTCCGTATCCGGAACACCTGCTCCCCTCCGTGTCTGCGTTCACTCCTGCGGGTGTACGTGCGTCATCGCCGTTGCCGCCGCCGGAGCCCGGCGCTTCCGAAGCCGGGCCCGTGACGCGACAGCGCGGCGATGAACTGCTCGTGACGAGGACGAAAAGGCACAGGTGCGACGCCTTCGTCCGACTTACGCTCGCCCGGTAGTACGACGCGGACTTTTAAAAGACCCCATAAAACCCTCATCCGAGGGCGCCGCCCGACGCAGCGCCCCGACCCCGCCCCCGGGTCCGCTTCGGCGTACCCGGTTTCCGGTTTCCGGTTTCCGGACGGGGTCGCTCCGTCCGTCGGCCGCGCGTCCTCGCCAGAACAATGACGAAGAGGTCATCGTGGCAGCGGAGATCATCCACAGCAGCACCCAGGACACCGACGATCCGGTCGACGCCGTTTTCGCACTGCACCGCGGCGGCAAGATGGAGATCCGGGCGACCGTCCCGGTGCGCGACGCGGACGACCTGTCCCTCGCCTACACCCCGGGTGTCGCACGGGTCTGCACGGCCATCGCCGAGCAGCCGGAGCTGGTGAACGACTACACCTGGAAGTCCAACACGGTCGCCGTGGTCACCGACGGCACCGCGGTGCTCGGCCTCGGCGACATCGGCCCGCAGGCCTCGCTGCCCGTGATGGAGGGCAAGGCGATCCTGTTCAAGCAGTTCGGCGGCGTCGACGCGGTGCCGATCGCGCTCGCCTGCACCGACGTGGACGAGATCGTCGAGACCGTGGTCCGGCTGGCGCCCTCCTTCGGCGGCGTCAACCTGGAGGACATCTCCGCCCCGCGCTGCTTCGAGATCGAGCGCCGGCTGCAGGAGGCCGTGGACATCCCGGTCTTCCACGACGACCAGCACGGCACCGCGATCGTCACCACCGCCGCCCTGTGGAACGCCGCCAAGGTGACCGGCCGGGAGGTCGGCTCGCTGCGGGCCGTCATCTCCGGCGCCGGCGCGGCCGGCATCGCCATCGCCAAGATGCTGCTCGCGGCCGGCATCGGCGACGTCGCGGTCTGCGACCGCAAGGGCGTGGTTCACGAGGGCCGCGGCGACCTGACGGACGTCAAGGCCGAGATCGCGGCGCTGACGAACCGCTCCGGCCTCAAGGGCTCGCTGGCCGACGCGCTGTCCGGCGCCGACGTGTTCATCGGCGTCTCCGGCGGCACCGTGCCGGAGGAGGTCGTCGCGACGATGGCCGAGGGCGCGTTCGTCTTCGCGATGGCCAACCCGAACCCGGAGATCCACCCCGAGGTCGCGCACAAGTACGCGGCCGTCGTCGCCACCGGGCGCAGCGACTTCCCGAACCAGATCAACAACGTGCTGGCCTTCCCCGGCATCTTCGCGGGCGCCCTGCAGGTCCGGGCGAGCCGGATCACCGAGGGCATGAAGCTGGCCGCCGCCAAGGCGCTGGCGGGCGTCGTCGCCGACGAGCTGACCCCGCAGAAGGTCATCCCCTCGCCGTTCGACGACCGGGTCGCCCCGGCGGTCTCCAAGGCCGTCGCCGAGGCCGCGCGCGCCGAGGGCGTCGCCCGGATCTGAGCCGGGCGGCCGGTCCGGTGACCGGCGCGGCAGGACGACCGAGGGACCAGACGGCCGGGGCCGGGACACGCGTCACACCCACGCGTGGTTCCCGGCCCCGGCCGTCGCCGCTATCGTCCCGAGCATGTTTGCTGCCTACGCCGCCCGCATCGACGCCGACGACCCGCTGTCCGGACTGGAGTTGGGCGAACTCCCCGAGCCCGGGGCCCGCCCCGGGTGGAGCGTGGTCACCGTGAAGGCCGCCAGCCTCAACCACCACGACCTCTGGTCGCTGCGCGGCGTCGGCCTGCCCGCCGAGCGGCTGCCGATGATCCTCGGCTGTGACGCGGCCGGCATCGACGAGCACGGCAACGAGGTCGTGCTCCACTCGGTGATCGGCCAGTCCGGCCACGGGGTGGGACCGGACGAGCCCCGGTCCATCCTCACCGAGCGCTACCAGGGCACCTTCGCCCAGCGGGTGGCCGTCCCGACCTGGAACCTGCTGCCCAAGCCCGCCGAGCTCACCTTCGAGGAGGCCGCCTGCCTGCCCACGGCCTGGCTGACGGCCTACCGGATGCTGTTCACGAACGCCGGGGTGAAGCCCGGCGACACCGTCCTCGTGCAGGGCGCGGGCGGCGGGGTGGCGACCGCGCTGATCGTCCTCGGCAAGGCGGCCGGCCTGCGGGTCTGGGTCACCGGACGGGACGAGGCCAAGCGCGCGCGGGCCGTCGGGCTCGGCGCCGACGCGGCGTTCGAGAGCGGCGCCCGGCTCCCGGAGCGGGTGGACGCGGTGATGGAGACGGTCGGCGCCGCCACCTGGTCGCACTCGGTGAAGTCGCTGCGCCCGGGCGGCACCATCGTCATCTCCGGTGCCACCTCCGGCCCCAGCCCGAAGGCCGCCGAGCTCAACCGGATCTTCTTCCTGGAGCTCAAGGTGGTCGGCTCGACCATGGGCACCAAGGAGGAGCTGGCCGGGCTGCTCTCGCTCTGCGCGACCTCCGGCGTCCGGCCGGTGATCGACTCGGTGCTGCCGCTGGCCGAGGCCCGGGAGGGCTTCGCCCGGCTCGCCAAGGGTGACGTCTTCGGCAAGATCGTCCTCAACCCGTAGGACCCGCAGGACCTGCAGGAGCCGTCGGCCCGTCGGCCCGTCCCCGGACGTGCGGACGGGCCCGGCGCTCTCCCCCGAGAAGCGCCGGGCCCGTCCGGTCCTGTTGTCCTGCCGTGCGGCCCGCCTCAGCCGAGCAGTCGCTTGAGCCGCTCGCCGGCCGCGCCGAGCACCGAGCGCGCCTCGGCGAGCCCCTCGGGCGTCACCCCGCCGTCCCGGGCCGCGTCGCGGACCTGGTCGCGGAAGCGGTCGAGCAGCCGCTCCAGCTCCCGGGCCGGGTCGCCGGCCGGGTCGGTCGCCGCCCACGGCGGCAGGTCGGCCGGGGCGGCGGCCGGCTCGTCCTTGTCCAGGTCGATCCTGGTCACCGTGACCTCGTCGGCCGGGGCGGCGGGCGCCTCCGCCCCCGGGTGGCCCCAGCGGGCCGCGTCGGCCAGCCCGGCCAGCCCCTTGGTCAGCTCCGAGAGGCCCTCGGCCAGCCCGGTCGGCCAGTCGCCCTTCGCGGCGTGCTCGCGCACCTGCTGCTCGACCCGGCGCTTGATCCGCAGGGCCTCCTGCTGGGCCGCGGTGCGGGCGGCCCTGGACTGCTCGCGCAGCCGGCGGGCCTCCTCCTCGGCGGCCTTCGCCTTGGCCTTGGCGGCCTTCTCCTGGTCCTTGGCGCGCTTGGCCTGCTCCTTGGCCTGGCGCTTGAACTGGGTGAACTCGTCCTTGGCGCGCTGCCAGGACTCCTTGTCCCCCCAGGGCCCGGCCCACGGGTCCCCGTCCTCGGCGCGGTCCGGCCTGGGGGCCGCCTTCGCGGCGTTCCACAGCTCCTCGCGCAGGTTCTTGGCGCTGTCCCGGACGTCCTCGCGGATCGCCCCGGCGAGCTGCGTCACGGAGTCGTGGATCTCCACCTCAAGCTCGTCCAACTCGGCCTGGCGGCCCGCCAGTTCGGTGCGGCCGGCTTCGGTGAGCCGGTACACCTTGCGGCCGCCCTCGGTGCTGTGGGCGACCAGGCCCTCCTGCTCCAGCTTGGCGAGCCGCGGGTAGACCGTCCCGGCGGAGGGTGCGTAGAGGCCCTGGAAGCGCTCCTCCAGGAGGCGGATCACCTCGTAGCCGTGCCGCGGGGACTCGTCCAGCAGCTTCAGCAGGTAGAGCCGCAGCCGGCCGTGGCCGAAGACGGGGCTCATCTCACGCCTCCTTGGTGAGGTCGGGTCCGGCGGGCTTGTCGAGGCTCGGGCCGGCCGGCAGCTCGCGGACCACCACCGGCTCCTCGTCCTCCGCGTCCGGGCGGCGCAGCACCGTGACGGCGCCGGAGACGGTCGTCACCGCGAGGCTGCCCTGGCCGTCGCCGAGCTGGCCGGACAGGCGCTTGGCGCCCCAGCTGCCGCCCAGCTTGAGCTGGTCGAAGGTGCTGGAGACGTCGCCGCTGGTGGAGCCGGCGTCGACCCGGGCGTCGGCGAGCGAGGGGAGCCGGACGGCGACCTGGCCGCTGACCGTGGTGACCTTGATGTCGGCCGGGGTGAGCACGTCGAGGTCCAGGGTGACCGCGCCGGTCACCGAGTTGGCCTGGATCCGCTCGGCCGTGCCGGCGACCACGGTGAGCCGGCCGGACACGGTGTTCACCTTGAGCTGGCCGCCCACCGACTGGGCGTCCACGTCGCCCGAGACGGTGTTGGCGTCGGTGCGGCCGCTGAGCCCGACCAGCGTGGCGTCGCCGTTGGCGCTCTGCACCGACACGTGGCCGGCGAAGCCGGAGACGGTGGCGCCGGCCGAGACGGTGCCGACCTTGACCTCGGTGCCGGCCGGGACGGTCAGGGTGACGCCGGCGACGCGCTTGTTCTTGAGCGAGCCGAAGAAGCTCTTGATCGAGGTGGCGGACTTGAGCCAGTCGCCGACCTCGCCCCAGCTGCTGATGTCCTTGTAGGTGACCGTGAGGACGCCGTCGACCAGCGTCACGTGCAGCGGTTCGCCGCGCAGCTCGGTGACCTCCAGGCGGGCCGGGCCGTCGGCCGCCACCACGTTCACGGTGCCGTCGACGACCCGCACGCTGACCGTGCGCACGGCCTCGTCGATGGTGATGCTGTCGGGTCCCTCGACCGTCCACTGGCTCATCTCTGCCGCCTCCCGTTGCGACTCGCGATGTATCGCGTTCCCTGCTGAAGACGATATATCGCGTGGCGGGAAAAGCAAGCGGTTCGGCCCCTGATCCCGGCCCGGACGCGGCCCTGAGGCCACCCCTACGGGACAATGCGAGAGGCCCGGAGGGCAGTAGCCTCCGGGCCTCTCGCGGGCGGTTCACCGCGTCACTCGTCGTCCTCGTCGTCGAGCCGCGCCAGCCAGGTGGCCAGCCGCTCGACCGGGATCTCGAAGTCGGGGTTGAGGTCGACGAACTCGCGCAGGCGCTCGGCCAGCCACTCGAAGGTGACCTCCTCGTCGCCGCGCCGGTTCTGCAGCTCCTCGATGCCTCGGTCGGTGAAGTACACGGTTCGCTCCGGTCGGATGGGGGTTGACCTGGTCAGGATAGACCGGCCTGGCCGTTGGCCCGCCAGGAGCTGATGGTCACCTTGGCGGCCCCGGTGCTCGCGTCGGCGACCTCCACGACGGCGACGGCGATGTTCTGGGTCACCCGGTCGCGGATGCACAGCAGCCGGCCGGCCGGGACGTGGTTGAAGCTGAGGTCGGTGTCCGGGCGGGAGTCGATCGCGCTCGCGCACTGCTCCGGCGTGACGCTGGCCTCGCTGATCACGGCGAAGTCGGAGGCGTTGTCCCCGTAGGCGGAGAAGGCGTCCGCCCGGCCGCCGCAGCAGTTCGCCTTGCCGAGCCCGAAGCCCCACTTCAGGTTGGTGTCGTGCGGGACGACCTTGCCGGCGTTCAGGTCGATCCGGTAGGCGTCGCTGGTGTACTCGGCGCCGGGGATGGCGAGCGAGACCTTGTCGAGTGCCGGGGTGTAGCCGCTGGGCCGGGCGGGCGCCGAGACGGTGGCGCCGGGCGTGGAGGGCCTGCCCGTCGGCGCCGTCACCGGGGTGTTGCCGGAGGACGGGCTCGCGCCGGTGGCCGGGGCGGTGACGGCGCCCGACGTCGGCAGCGGCGCGGCCGACTGGCTCTGGGACTGGGCGGCGGCCGGCGGGTTGCCGGTCGACTTGCCGTCGTTCAGCTTCTTCATCAGGAAGACGCCGCCCGCGGTGCCGCCGATCGCCATCACCAGGGCGACGACGAGCAGGGCCTTCCAGGACACCCCGCCCTTCTTGGCCTTCGGCTCGGGCTTGGCGGGCTCGGGGACGTCGGTGACCACCGGGCCGGGCGGCGGGGTGTCGTAGGTCGGCGGCTCGCTGCGCAGCTGCACGGTGGGCGGCGAGGTGAGCACCGGGGCGGTCGGCGCCTCGGTGGGCGGCTGCGGGGCGCCGTACGCGCCGACCGGCGGCGGCACGAAGCCGGGCGGGGGGCCCGCGGGCGGCTGGTGGGTGACGGCCGTGGCCGGGTGGGTCGGCCCGGTGGGCGACGGGAGGACGGCCGGCGGCGGGGGAGTGGCGGGCACGGCCGGCATCGGGGTCGGCGGGGTGGCCGGGACGGCCGGCACCGGCGTGGGCGGCGTCTTGGGCAGGTCCGAGCGGCGGGTGATCTCGGTGTTGACCTGGCGCGGCAGCCAGTCCTCGCCGAACCGCAGCTGCCCGCCGACCTCCGGGTGGTTGCGGGCGACCTGGATGATCTCGGCGGGCGTCGGCCGGTCCTCCGGGAGCTTCGCCAGGCAGCGCAGGACCAGCTCGCGCAGGTCGGCCGGGACGGCGTCCAGGTCGGGCTCCTCGTGCACGACCCGGTAGAGGACGGCGGTGTCCGGGCCGTCGCCGAACGGCGCCGCGCCGCCGGCCACGTACGCGGCCAGCGCGCCGAGCGCGAACACGTCGGTGGCCGGGGTGACCGGGCGGCCCTGGGCCTGCTCGGGGGACATGAAGGCGGGGGAGCCGATCCGGTAGCCGGTGCCGGTCAGCGCGGTGGCGTCGGCGGCCCGGGCGATGCCGAAGTCGATCACCCGCGGGCCGTCCCCGGCGACCAGCACGTTGGCGGGCTTGAGGTCGCGGTGCACCACCTCGACGCTGTGGATGGCCTGCAGCGCCTCGGCGATGCCGCCCATCAGCAGCAGGACGGTGCGCACCGGCAGCGCGCCGTTCTCGCGCACGACCTGCTGGAGGGACGGGCCGGGCACGTACGCGGTGACCAGCCAGGGGGCGTCCGAGTCCAGGCCGCCGGAGTCGATCACCTGCGCGGTGTAGAGCCCGTGGATCCGCTGGGCGTTGCTGACCTCCTGGGCGAAGCGGCGGCGGAACTCGCCGTCCTCGGCGAACTCGGGGCGGACCACCTTGAGGGCGACCGGGCGCCCGCCCGGCGTATACGAGAGGTAGACCCGGCCCATGCCGCCGGCGCCCAGCCGGGCGAAGAGCCGGTAGCCGCCGACCTCCCGGGGGTCGTCGGGCTGCAGCGGCTGGAAGACCGGCGGGAGCTTGCTGGCGTCCCTCGGCGTGTCGGCGGTCATCTGGGTCATCCCCCTGGGAGAGCGGTGAGGTCGTCCGACCGGCCCGGGCCGCGGTGACGGGGCTCCCGGGGCAGCGATCTGGCGAGGCATAACCTATCGATCCGTCAGCCGGCCCGGCACGCCGGTATCCGATTGGTTGCAGAGCTGCGACCTTGACATGGCATCGTGGGGAAACGGTTCTGCCGCAAACGAAACGGCCCCCGCCCTCCCGCGAGGGGAGGACGGGGGCCGGTTGCGTCAGCCTGGCTCAGGGCCTCAGATCGAGTAGACCTCTTCGATCAGGGCCTGCTGCTCGGCGGCGTGGCGCTTGGCCGAGCCGACCGCCGGCGACGACGCCGCCGGGCGGGCGACGCGGCGCAGGCGCGAGCCGTTGGCGCTGCGGCCGATGACGACCTGCAGGTGGTCGACCAGGTTCATCGCGATGAACGGCCAGGAACCCTGGTTGGCCGGCTCCTCCTGCGCCCAGATGAACTGGACGTTGTCGCCGTAGCGGGCCAGCTCCTCCTGGAGCTCGGCCACCGGCAGCGGGTAGAGCCGCTCGACCCGGACGATCGCCGTGTCGGTGACGCCGCGCTCGGTGCGCGCCGCCTCCAGGTCGTAGTAGAACTTGCCGGCGGTGATGACCACCTTGCGGACCTGCGCCGGGTCGACGGTGGAGTCGCCGATGACCGGGCGGAACGAGCCGGACAGGAACTCCTCGGTCGCACTCGCCGCGGCCTTCAGGCGCAGCATCGACTTCGGGGTGAAGACGACGAGCGGCTTGTGGTGCGGGTTGTGCGCCTGCCAGCGCAGCAGGTGGAAGTAGTTCGACGGCAGCGTCGGCATGGCGACCGTCATGTTGTTCTGCGCGCACAGCTGCAGGAAGCGCTCCGGGCGGGCGGACGAGTGGTCCGGGCCCTGGCCCTCGTAGCCGTGCGGCAGGAGCAGGGTGACGCCCGAGTGCTGGCCCCACTTCTGCTCGGCGGAGGCGATGTACTCGTCCACCATGGTCTGCGCGCCGTTGACGAAGTCGCCGAACTGCGCCTCCCACATGACCAGCGCGTTCGGGCGGGTCAGCGAGTAGCCGTACTCGAAGCCCATGGCCGCGTACTCCGACAGCAGGCTGTCGTAGACGGTGTAGCGGGCCTGGTCCTCGGTGAGGTACTGCAGCGGGGTGTAGTCCTCGCCGGTCTTGCGGTCGATCAGGACGGCGTGCCGCTGGCCGAAGGTGCCGCGGCGGCTGTCCTGGCCGGCCAGGCGGACCGGGTGGCCCTCCATGAGCAGCGAGCCGATGGCGAGGGTCTCGCCCATCGCCCAGTCGATGGTGTTGTCCTCGACCGAGGCGGCGCGGCGCTGCAGCTGCGGGAACAGGCGCGGGTGGACGGTCAGCCACTCCGGCAGGTTGACCTGCGAGGCGGCGATCCGCTTGACCATCTCCTGGGAGATGCCGGTCTGGATGCTGACCGGGAAGTCGGCGACCGGCTTGCCGGTGGCGCCGACGGCCGGCGTCTGGGCCGCGTCGCGGACCTCGGCGAAGACCTTCTCCAGCTGGCCCTGGAAGTCCTGGAGCGCCTGCTCCGCCTCTTCCATGGTGATGTCGCCGCGACCGATCAGGCCCTCGGTGTACAGCTTGCGCACCGAGCGCTTCTTGTCGATGAGGTCGTACATCAGCGGCTGGGTGAACGACGGGTTGTCGGCCTCGTTGTGACCGCGGCGGCGGTAGCAGATGAGGTCGATCACCACGTCCTTGTGGAACTCCTGGCGGAACTCGAAGGCGAGCCGCGCGACGCGGACCACGGCCTCCGGGTCGTCGCCGTTCACGTGGAAGATCGGGGCCTCGATCATGCGGGCCACGTCGGTGCAGTACATCGAGGAGCGCGAGGACGCCGGGGCGGCGGTGAAGCCGACCTGGTTGTTCACCACGAGGTGGATCGTGCCGCCGGTGCGGTAGCCGCGCAGCTGCGACATGTTCAGCGTCTCCGCGACGACGCCCTGGCCGGCGAAGGCCGCGTCGCCGTGGATCTGGATCGGCAGCACCGGGAAGGTGGTGCCGCCCTGGTCCAGGACGTCCTGCTTGGCGCGGACGATGCCCTCGACGACCGGGTCGACCGTCTCCAGGTGGGAGGGGTTCGCGGCGAGCGAGACCTTGATGGTCTCGCCGTCCAGGCCGGTGAAGGTGCCCTCGGCGCCCAGGTGGTACTTGACGTCGCCGGAGCCGTGCATCGACTTCGGGTCCAGGTTGCCCTCGAACTCGCCGAAGATCCGGGCGTACGGCTTGCCGACGATGTTGGCCAGCACGTTCAGGCGGCCGCGGTGGGCCATGCCGATGACGGCCTCGTCGAGGCGGTGCTCGGCGGCGGCGTCGATCGTGGCGTCCAGCAGCGGGATGAGCGACTCGCCGCCCTCCAGCGAGAAGCGCTTCTGCCCGACGTACTTGGTCTGCAGGAAGGTCTCGAAGGCCTCGGCGGAGTTCAGGCGGCGCAGGATGCGCAGCTGCTCGTCGCGCTCGGGCTTGGAGTACGGCTTCTCCAGGCGTTCCTGGATCCACTTGCGCTGCTTCGGGTCCTGGATGTGCATGTACTCGATGCCGACGGTGCGGCAGTACGAGTTGCGCAGCAGGCCGAGGATGTCGCGGAGCTTCATCATCTTCTGGCCGCCGAAGCCGCCGACCGCGAACTCGCGCTCCAGGTCCCACAGGGTGAGGCCGTGCTGGACGACGTCCAGGTCGGGGTGCTTGCGCTGCTTGTACTCCAGCGGGTCGGTGTCGGCCATCAGGTGGCCGCGCACGCGGTACGCGTGGATGAGCTCCATGACGCGGGCGGTCTTGTTGACCTCGTCGTCGTGGGTGGTGGCGACGTCGGTGGCCCAGCGGACCGGCTCGTACGGGATCCGCAGCGACTCGAAGATCTCGTCGTAGAAGCCGTTCTCGCCGAGCAGCAGGCGGTGGATCTCGCGCAGGAACTCGCCGGACGCCGCGCCCTGGATGACGCGGTGGTCGTAGGTCGAGGTCAGCGTCATGATCTTGGAGACGCCCAGGCGGGACAGGGTCTCCGGGGCGGAGCCCTGGAACTCGGCCGGGTACTCCATGGCGCCGACGCCGACGATGGTGCCCTGGTTCTGCATCAGGCGCGGCACGGAGTGCACGGTGCCGATGCCGCCGGGGTTGGTCAGCGAGACCGTGACGCCGGTGAAGTCGTCCATGGTCAGCTTGTTGGCGCGGGCCCGGCGGACGATGTCCTCGTAGGCCTGCCAGAAGCCGAAGAAGTCGAGCGTCTCGGCCTTCTTGATGGCCGCGACGACGAGCTGGCGGTCGCCGTTGGGCTTGACCAGGTCGATGGCCAGGCCCAGGTTGATGTGCTCGGGCTTGACCAGGAAGGCCTTGCCGCCCTCCACCTTGTAGCTGTGGTTCATCCCCGGGTGGGCCTTGATGGCCTGGACCAGGGCGTAGCCGATCAGGTGGGTGAAGGAGACCTTGCCGCCGCGGGCGCGCTGCAGGTGGTTGTTGATGACGATGCGGTTGTCGATCAACAGCTTCGCCGGGACGGCGCGGACCGAGGTCGCGGTCGGCACCTCCAGCGAGGCGTCCATGTTGGTGGCGACGGCCTTCGCCGGGCCGCGCAGCTGGACCAGCTCCGGGCCGGTGGCCTCGGGAGCGGCGGGGGCGGCCGGGGCCGCGGCCTTGGGGGCCGGCGGTGCGGCGGGCGCGGCGGCGAGCGGCGCGGGAGCCGCCACCGGGGCCGGGGCGGCCGGCGCGGCGGGGGCGGGCGCGGCGGCCGGAGCAGCAGCGGGCGCGGGGGCAGCGGCAGGGGTCGGCGTGGGGCCGGCCTGGGTCGCGGCCTGGGTCACTGGGGTCACCTCGGAACCGGGCTTGTAGTCGGCGAAAAAGTCCCACCAGGCTCGGTCGACCGAGTTCGGGTCCTGGAGGTACTGCTGGTAGATCTCATCGACGAGCCACTCATTGGGACCGAAGCCAGTGGAGCTAGCCGAGCTGTTGGGGGTTTCTTGGGACTGTGGCGACACGGCGGCAACCGCCCTCTTCCGCTTCCTTTTGGGATGTTTGGACAGCGGGGATTAAGGCTACGCCCCTGACCAGTGATCGCGCAGTCCCCGGGGGGCAGGCGTCGTCCAGATCACAGTCCTGACCTGCAGATTGGCCGAAAATGTGCGTTAGAAACGCGCATCTGAGGGGAACCGACCAGGCCCGATCGCCCCGCAAATCGGGATGAAAACGGACAAAGGCCAGGTCGAATCTTCGAACGATCTTCGTGTACGTCTGTGTCGGATCTGTGACACAAACCCCACTGCGCACCCTCGGGAGCCCTTCGGGACCTCCCTTGGGGGATCGCACGAGACGATCATGCGGGCCGGTCGCCGCGGGTCAGCGCGGGCCGGGCAGCCGGACCTCGATCCGGCAGCCGCGCGGGGACTCCGCGACCGCGATCCGCCCGCCGTGCAGGTCCACCGCCCAGCGGGCGATGGCCAGGCCGAGGCCGGTGCCGCCGTCGGAGCCCGGCCCCTGGGCGGTGGCCGTGCCGCTGCGGCTGAACCGCTCGAACACCCGGTTGCGGTCGGCCGGCGGGATGCCGGGCCCTTCGTCCTCGACCTCCAGCAGCAGGCCGCCGGGCTCGCCGTCGGGCCGTGCGCGCACCGTCACGGTGCCGCCGGGCGGGGAGTGCTTGCAGGCGTTGTCGACGAGGTTGGCGACCACCTGGTGGAGGCGTTCCGGGTCCGCGACGCCGGTCAGGCCGGCCGGGCTGACCTCCAGCGCGAGCCGGACGTCCCCGCGCCGGGAGAAGGCCCCGCCCGCCGTCGCGCCGTCCACGGTGACGCCGCGCAGCACGCCGTCGAGGAACTCGCGCACCTCGAAGGGGCGGGCGTCGAGGTCGACCACGCCGTCGTCGATCTTGGAGAGGTCGAGCAGGTGGGTGACCAGGCGGCCGAGCCGCTCGGTCTGCTCCAGGGCGGCTTCGAGGGTCGCCGGGTTGGGCTGCACCACGCCGTCCACCACGTTCTCCAGCACGGCGCGCAGCGCGGCGATGGGCGTGCGCAGCTCGTGCGAGACGTTGGCGACCAGTTCGCGCCGGTGGCGGTCGGCGGCCTCCAGGTCGGCGGCCATCTGGTTGAAGGTGGCGGCCAGCTCGCCGATCTCGTCGCGCGAGCTCACCTCGACCCGGCGGCTGTAGTCGCCGGAGGCCATCGCGCGGGCGGCCGCGGTCATCTCGCGCAGCGGGGCGGTGAGCCCGTGCGCGAGGAACTGCATGAAGAGCAGCGACGCGATCATCGAGAAGATCATGATGATGCGGATCTGCGTCTCGGACTTCATCGCCACGACGACCATGCCGCTGGCGAGGAAGACGGAGACGATCACGAGCAGCGCGAGCTTGCCCTTGATCGACCGGACGGGGTCGAGCGGCCGGATGTCGGCCCAGACCCGGCGGGCGGCGCGGGCGGCGAGGGTCTGCGACCGGGTGCCGGCGGCGTCGCCGTTGCGTTGCTGTGGAAAGGTCATTGGTCCCTGTGGTCCCCCGCATGGGTACGGCGGTTCGGGACACGGGCCCCCCGGAGGCCCGATGCCCGAGGCGCCGCTAGGAGAGCGGGGCCTCCAGCGCGTAGCCGACACCGTGGACGGTGCGGATCCAGCTGGCGCCGATCTTCCGGCGCAGCGCCTTGACGTGGCTGTCGACGGTGCGGGTGCCGGACGCGTCGGTCCAGTCCCACACCTCGGCCAGCAGCTGCTCGCGGGTGAGCACGGCGCGCGGCTGGGCGGCCAGGCACGCGAGCAGGTCGAACTCGGTCGGCGTCAGGTGGACGTCGCCCGAGGCGAGCCGCACCCGGCGCTGCACGTGGTCGATCTCCAGCTCGCCGAAGCGCAGCGAGCCGAGCGCGGGCGTGCGGGCGGCCTGCTGGGCGCGCTCGACGCGGCGCAGCAGCACGTTGACCCGGGCGGCCAGTTCGCGCATGGAGAAGGGCTTGGTCATGTAGTCGTCGGCACCGACGCCGAGGCCGACCAGCAGGTCCGTCTCGTCGTCGCGCGCGGTCAGCATCAGCACCGGCACCGGTCGCTGGGCCTGGATCCGGCGGCACACTTCGAGGCCGTCGAATCCGGGCAGCATGATGTCGAGGACGACCAGGTCCGGCTGCCAGGTGTGGAAGCCGTCGACCGCGCCGGGGCCGTCGTGGGCCACGGCGACCTTGAAGCCCTCCGCGCCCAGCCGGGCCGCGATCGACTCCGCGATCGTGGGCTCGTCCTCCACCACCAGCACTCTGCGCTGGCTGCTCACCGTGCCGCCGCTGTTGCTGTTGTCCTGCTGAATTTCTGTCACGGTCACGCCACCGCCCCCAGGGCTGCGGGCCGGCCACCTGTGGGGATGGCGGGGCTCCGCTTCGTAGTCTTGTTCCGTCGTGGACTGTGTGCCGGGTCCGCCGTCCCGTCGCGTGCGCGGATCGGAGGGCGGAGGTCGGCCACCCGCTTCTCCCGCGCACTTCGCAGCGTACGGACAGCGGCTGCCTCCCGGCAGGTGGACCGGACGTTTCCGGCCCGTTGGGCCGGTTCCGGCCCGCTCTCGGACCCACTCACGAGTGGGCACGGGCCGATACCTTACCCGGCGTTTTTTCACTGCGTAACGGTACGTATGCAGTCGAGTTGACGCCAAGTCGCCGGTCAGGGCCGTTACTGACGGGTCAAACGGAAGTAGGTCTGGACCAATGCCGGAATCCGGCCGGTCGGCCGGTTCCCCGGTCTTCACGGGCTTTTCTCAGCTGGTTCTCAGAACCTCGACGTAACGTGATCACGACAACGCCCCGCGGGAGGGATTGCGGGCGCGCGCCGGTACGTTGGTTCCCCCGGGCGGGAGCCGGGGACCGGTTGCTGCGGGCGTGGAGCGGAGGCGGCATGGCTGGACTGCGGCGCGGTGGCGGACCGGCGGGACCGCGCCCGGGGCCGTGCCCGCCGTGGGCCGGACCGCCGTACGGGATGCTCCGGCTCGGGCTGCGCACCGGGGTGGCCGAGTGGCTGCTGGCCCGGGTGCCGACGCCCCGGCGCAACCCTTTCGCCCTCGGATATCTCGCCGTGGTGGGCGCCACCACGACCTTTGCCGAACTCGCGGATCCGGATCTCGTCCTGCGGCTGCAGGAGGCCTCCAGTTCGGACGGCCACAATCTTTTGCACCACCCTTTGCGGGCGCTGCTGCTCAGTGGTTTCTGGGTGGCCGGCTCGGTGTGGATGCCGTACCTCTGGGGATTCGCCTTCACCGTCGCGCCGCTGGAGCGCCGGGTCGGTTCCCGGCGGGCGGCGGCGGTCTTCGCGATCGGGCACGTGACGGCCACGCTGCTGTCCCAGGCGGTGGTGATCACCGCCGTGGAGACCGGGCGCCTGGAGTCCGCGGCGATGGACTACCTGGACATCGGGGTCAGCTACGGCGTGCTGGTCAGTCTCGGCGCGCTCGCCGGGCTGCTCTCCCGGCGCGGGCGGCTGCTGGCGCTGGGCGGCGCGGCGGCGCTGATCGCCGAGCAGATCGTCACCGAGAACGACCTGGTCACCGCGGTGGGCCACCCGGTGGCGGTGCTGACCGGCGTGGCGCTGTGGCGCTGGCTGCGCCACGGCCCCCGGCGCGGGCCGCGCCCGCTGCGCGCGGAGGTTCCGGAGGCCGGTCCCGGGCCGGCCGCGGCCGCCGGCGGCGCCCCGGTCTTGGACGTCCGTTAACTCGTTCGGGGGTTTTTGACGACCTTCCCGCCGCCTCCGCCCGCACCCCTTTTCCGTTCGCTCACGGCGAACAAAGCTCGGGGAACATCCGGTGCCCCCGAAGCCTTAGTCAGGTCGACTCAAGTTCACTGACTGGGGAGAGATCATGGCATCGACGTCCGCACCGCTCACCCTGCCCGTGCTGCCGCTCGACGACGAGGTCGTCCTGCCGGGCATGGTCGTCCCGCTGGACCTGAAGGACACCGAGGTGCGCGCCGCGGTGGAGGCCGCCCGCGCGGCGGCCGGCGGCGCCGACAAGCCGCAGGTCCTGCTGGTCCCCCGGGTGGACGGCTCGTACGCGGCGGTCGGCACGCTGGCCGCCGTCGAGCAGGTCGGCCGGCTGGCCGACGGCCCCCACGCGATCGGGCAGCCGGCGGCGCTGGTGCGCGCCGTGCGGCGGGTCCGGATCGGGGCCGGCACCACCGGCCCCGGCGCCGCCCTCTGGGTCGAGACCACGCCGTTCCGGGAGTCCTCGGTCGGCATGCCGGTGGCCGGCCGGGCCGCCGAGCTGGTCAAGGAGTACAAGGCGCTGTCCACCCAGTGGCTGCGCAGGCGCGGCGCCTGGCAGATCGTCGACCGGGTGGACCGGATCGAGGGCGTCGGCGAGCTCGCCGACAACATCGGCTACGCGCCCTTCGCCACCGCCGAGCAGAAGCTCAAGGTGCTGCTGGAGGCCGACCAGGTCGCCCGCCTGGAGTACGCGCTGGCGCTGCTGCGCGACCACCTCGCCGAGGAGGAGGTCAACGACACGATCCGCAAGGACGTCGAGGAGGGCGTGGCCAAGCAGCAGAAGGAGTTCCTGCTCCGCCGCCAGCTGGAGGCCGTCCGCAAGGAGCTGGCCGAGCTCAACGGCGACCCGGCCGACGAGGAGGGCGACTACCGTGCCCGCGTCGAGGCGGCCGACCTGCCCGCCGGTGTCCGCGAGGCCGCGCTGAAGGAGGTCGACAAGCTGGAGCGCGCGTCCGACCAGTCGCCCGAGGGCTCGTGGATCCGCACCTGGCTGGACACCGTCCTGGAGCTGCCGTGGAACGAGCGCACCGAGGACGCGTACGACATCACCGGCGCCCGCGCGGTGCTGGACGCCGACCACGCCGGCCTCGGCGACGTGAAGGACCGCATCGTCGAGTACCTCGCGGTGCGCAAGCGCCGTTCCGAGCAGGGGCTCGGGCTGGTCGGCGGCCGCCGAGGGGGTGCGGTGCTGGCCCTGGTCGGGCCGCCCGGCGTCGGCAAGACCTCGCTCGGGGAGTCGGTGGCCCGCGCGATGGGCCGCACGTTCGTCCGGGTCGCGCTCGGCGGCGTCCGGGACGAGGCCGAGATCCGCGGCCACCGGCGCACCTACGTCGGCGCGCTGCCCGGCCGCCTGGTGCGGGCGATCAAGGAGGCCGGCTCGATGAACCCGGTCGTCCTGCTCGACGAGATCGACAAGGTCGGCTCCGACTACCGGGGGGACCCGGCCGCCGCCCTGCTGGAGGTGCTGGACCCGGCGCAGAACCACACCTTCAGGGACCACTACCTGGAGGTCGAGCTCGACCTCTCCGACGTCGTCTTCCTCGCCACCGCCAACGTGCTGGAGGCCATCCCCGAGCCGCTGCTCGACCGGATGGAGCTCGTCCGGCTCGACGGCTACACCGAGGACGAGAAGGTCGTCATCGCCCGCGACCACCTGCTCCCGCGCCAGCTGGAGCGGGCCGGGCTCGGCGGCGGACAGGTCGGCGTCGAGGAGGCGGCGCTGCGCAGGCTCGCCGGGGAGTACACCCGGGAGGCCGGCGTGCGGAACCTGGAGCGCTCGATCGCCCGGGTGCTGCGCAAGATCGCCGCGCAGGCCGAGCTCGGCGAGCGCGAGCTGCCCGCCGTGATCGGCGCGGACGACCTGCGCGCCCTGATCGGCCGACCGCACCACGTGCCGGAGGCCGCCCAGGAGCCGGCCGAGCGGCGCACCGCCGTCCCCGGCGTGGCGACCGGCCTCGCGGTCACCGGCGCCGGCGGCGACGTCCTCTACATCGAGGCCTCGCTCGCCGACGCCGAGACGGGCGGCACCGGGCTGACCCTGACCGGGCAGCTGGGCGACGTCATGAAGGAGTCCGCGCACATCGCGCTCTCCTTCCTGCGCTCGCGCGGCGCCGAGCTGGAGCTGCCGGTCACCTCGCTGCGCGACCGCGGCGTGCACCTGCACGTCCCGGCCGGGGCTGTCCCCAAGGACGGACCGAGCGCCGGCATCACCATGACCACCGCGCTCGCCTCGCTGCTCTCCGGCCGCAAGGTGCGCACGGACGTGGCGATGACGGGCGAGGTGTCGCTGACCGGACGGGTGCTGCCGATCGGCGGGGTGAAGCAGAAGCTGCTCGCCGCCGACCGGGCCGGGATCACCATGGTGATCATCCCCAAGCGCAACGAGGCCGATCTGGACGACGTCCCGGCCGAGGTGCTGGAGCGGCTCACCGTGCACCCGGTGGCGGACGTCCGCGAGGTGCTCAAGCTGGCCCTGGAGCCGGCCGAGGTGCTCGTCGCCGCCGCCTGACGCGGGATCAGGGCCCGGGGCGGGGCGGCACGGCCGCACCCCCCCCGGGCCTGGCCGCCGGGGGTGTCCAGTGTCATATAAACAACAGACGCTGCCGA
>NZ_JBHYWI010000031.1:0-102347 GCF_042751525.1 Kitasatospora sp. NPDC059408 | reverse complement strand
CCACACCCTCGCCACCACCGGCCACACCCACTTCATCGAAACCAGCCCCCACCCCGTCCTCACCACCCCCATCCAGGACACCCTCGACACCACCAACACCAACGCCACCACCACCCACACCCTCCGCCGCAACCACGGCACCACCACCCAATTCCGCACCGCCCTCACCACCCTCCACACCCACGGCAAAACCCCCGACTGGCACACCCTCTACCCCACCACCCACCACACCCCCCTCCCCACCTACCCCTTCCAACACCACCCCTACTGGCTCAACCCCACACCCGGCGGAAACCTCGACATCGCCGGACACACCCCGACCACCCACCCCGTCCTGACCGTCAGCACCAGCCTCGCCACCACCGGCACCACCCTCTACACCGGCCGGACCGGCACCAGGCAGCACCCGTGGACCGCGCAGCACGCCGTCAACGGCACGGTGCTGGTCCCCGGCACAGCCTTCGTGGACATGGCCCTGCACGCGGCCGCCGACCACGGCCAGGACGTCGAGGAGCTCACGCTCCAGACCCCGCTGGTGCTTCCCGACAACCACCCGGTCGCACTCCAGCTCGCCGTCACCGCGCCGGACCAGGACGACCGCCGCACCCTCACCATCCACTCCCGCCCCACCCACGGCGACCAGGACCAGCCCTGGACCCTGCACGCCACCGGCACACTCGCCCCCGCCGACGACACCGCCGAACCGGTCTCGCTCGACGGCGCCTGGCCGCCCCTGGCGGCCGAGCCTCTGCCGGTGGCCGGACTGTACGAGGCGCTGGTCGACCGCGGCTACGACTACGGCCCGGTCTTCCAGGGCCTGCAGGCCGCCTGGCGGTCCGGTGACCAGCTGTTCGCCGAGGTCGCCCTCCCCGAGGAGACCGACCCCGCCGGCCACGCCGTCCACCCCGCACTGCTCGACGCCGGCCTGCACACCCTGCTCCTCGCCGCCACCGGGCGGGCGGAGGGCGGGTCCGGAGCACCGCAGCTCCCGTTCGCCTGGTCGGGCGTGCGGTCGCACGGCCCCGGCGGCAGGCGGCTCCGGGTGCGGATCTCGCCCGCCCCGGCCGAGGACGGCGCCAACGCGTCGACGCTGGCCGTCACGGATCAGGACGGCCGTCCGGTGGCGACGATCCGCGCGCTGGTGTCGCGGCCGATCGACACGTCGACGGTCCCGGCGCCGCACAACCGCTCGCTGTTCCAGCTGGACTGGACACCGGTGGCGGCGGCGAGCGGACAGGTCGAGGCGCTGGTGGCGGTCGGCCCGGAGGGCTCCCGGCTCGGGTCGCGGACCGGCGCCGTCCTCCACCCCGATCTGACCGCCCTGGCGGCCTCCCTCGACCAGGGGGCCGCACTGCCCGGGACCGTCCTCCTCGACGCCGCCCCGGCCGAGGACGACACCGTGCACACGATGGCCCACCGGGTGCTGGCCGTCGCCCAACAGTGGCTCGCGGAGGAGCGGTTCGCCGGGAGCCGCCTGGTCGTCGTGACCGACGGCGCGGTCTCCACCGCTCCGGACAGCGCTCCGGAGCTGGTCTCCGCGCCCGTCTGGGGTCTGGTGCGCTCGGCGCAGTCGGAGCACCCGGACCGCTTCGCCCTCCTCGACACCGACGGCGGCGAACTGCCCGCGCACATCCCCGACGAGCCCCAACTGGCGCTGCGTGACGGCACGTTCCTCGTTCCCAGGCTCACCCGGGTCACCACCGAACCCGGCGCCGTCACCCTCGACCCCGAAGGCACCGTCCTCATCACCGGCGGCACCGGCACCCTCGGCGCCCTCACCGCCCGCCACCTCCTCACCCAGTACGGCGCACGCCACCTGCTGCTCACCAGCCGCAGCGGCCCCAACGCCACTGGCGCCACCGAACTGGCCGCCGAACTCACCGAGCAGGGCGCCAAGGTGACCATCGCCGCCTGCGACACCGCAGACCGCGACGCCCTCACCGAACTCCTCGCCACCATCCCCACAGAACACCCCCTCACCGCCGTCATCCACACCGCCGGCGTCCTCGACGACGGCACCATCACCGCCCTCACCCCCGACCGCCTCGACACCGTCCTACGCCCCAAAGCCGACACCGCCCACCACCTCCACGAGCTGACCCGCCACCTCGACCTCCAGGCCTTCGTCCTCTACTCCTCCGCCTCCGCGCTGCTCGGCAACGCCGGACAGGCCAACTACGCCGCCGCCAACACCTACCTCGACGCCCTCGCCCAGCACCGGCGCGCCGACGGACTCCCCGCCACCTCCATCGCCTGGGGGCACTGGGCGCAGGCCAGCTCGATGACCGGCCACCTCGGCCAGGCCGAACTGGACCGGATGGCCCGCGGCGGGATGGTGCCGCTCACCGACGAACAAGGGCTGGAGCTCCTGGACGGCGCCCTCCGCGCCGGGCAGCCCCTGATCGCGGCGGCCCGGATCGACACCGCGGCCCTCGGCGCCCTGGCCGGCAACGGCCTGCTGCCACCGCTGCTGCGCGGCCTGGTCCGGACGCCCGCCCGCCGGGCCGCCGCCGGCCCCGACTCGGCGGCGGAGCTGGTGCAGCGGCTGTCCCGGCTGGCGAAGGCCGAACAGGACGCGCTCCTGCTCGACCTGGTGCGCCGGCAGGTCGCCGCCGTCCTCGGGCACGCCGGCCCCGACGACGTCGACACCGCACGGGCGTTCAAGGAGCTCGGCTTCGACTCGCTCACCGCCGTCCAGCTCCGCAACCGGCTCACCGCCGCGACCGGCCTGCGGCTGCCGGCCACCCTGGTCTTCGACTACCCCACGCCGGCCGTCCTGGCGGACGAGCTCTGGACCCGGCTCAGCCCGGAGCCGGTGCCGGCGTCGGTCGCCGTGCTGGCCGAACTGGACCGGCTGGAGGCCGACCTGGCCACGGTGCCGGCCGAGGACGAGGGCCGCGAGCGGATCGCCGCCCGCCTCCAGGAGCTGCTGCGCGCCGTCCGGCGCGACGCCGATCGGGCGGACGACAGCGAGAACAGGCTCGCCGACGCGACGGCGGCCGATCTCTTCGACTTCATCGACAACGACCTCGGCGTCTCCTGATGGCGGGCCGAGAAGGGGGTGTGCTTCCCATGGAGCTGACGAGCCATGAGTGACGAGCAGAAGCTGATCGACTACCTCAAGCGGGTGACGGCCGATCTCCAGCGGACCCGTCAGCGGCTGGACGAGGCGGAGGCGAAGGCCCACGAGCCGATCGCGATCGTGGCGATGAGCTGCCGCTACCCGGGCGGCGTGCGGACACCGGAGGACCTCTGGCAGCTCGTCGCCGACGGTGCCGACGTGATCGGCGGCCTGCCGACCGACCGCGGCTGGGACTTGGACGGGCTGTACGACCCCGACCCGGACAAGACCGGCACCTCCTACGCGCGGGACGGCGGGTTCCTCCACGACGCGTCGGGATTCGACGCCGGGTTCTTCGGGATCAGCCCGCGCGAGGCGCTGGCCATCGACCCGCAGCAGCGGATCCTGCTGGAGATCGCCTGGGAGGCCTTCGAACGGGCCGGGATCGACCCGACCTCACTGCGCGGGAGCCGCACCGGCGTCTTCACCGGCGTCATGTACTCCGACTACGCGGCCCGGCTCATGCCCGACCCGCCGGCCGAGTTCGAGGGCTTCCTCGGCAACGGCAGCGCCCCGAGCGTGGCCTCCGGCCGGGTGTCGTACTCCTTCGGTCTGGAGGGCCCGGCGGTCACCGTCGACACGGCGTGCTCCTCTTCGCTGGTGGCCATGCACCTGGCCGCCCAGGCCCTGCGCAACGGCGACTGCTCGCTCGCGCTGGCCGGTGGCGTGACGGTGATGGCAACGCCGACCCTCTTCGTGGAGTTCAGCCGGCAGCGCGGTCTGGCGCCGGACGGACGGTGCAAGCCGTTCGCCGCGGCGGCCGACGGCACCGGCTGGGGCGAGGGCGCCGGCCTCCTGCTCCTGGAGCGCCTCTCCGACGCCCAGCGCAACGGCCACCCCGTGCTCGCCGTCCTGCGCGGCACCGCCGTCAACCAGGACGGTGCCAGCAACGGTCTCACCGCGCCCAACGGCCCGTCCCAGCAACGCGTCATCCGCGCCGCGCTCGCCAACGCCCGTCTCATGGCGGGTGACGTCGACGCGGTCGAGGCCCACGGCACCGGCACCACCCTCGGCGACCCCATCGAGGCCCAGGCCCTGCTGGCCACCTACGGCCAGGACCGCCCGGCGGAGCGGCCGTTGTACCTCGGCGCCCTCAAGTCGAACATCGGGCACACCCAGGCGGCAGCCGGTGTGGCCGGCGTCATCAAGATGGTCGAGGCGATGCGCCACGGCGTGCTGCCCAAGACGCTCCACATCGACCAGCCCTCCCCGCACGTCGACTGGAGCGAAGGTGCCGTCGAGCTCCTGACGGACCACCAGGACTGGCCCGAGACCGGTCGCCCGCGCCGGGCCGGCGTCTCCTCCTTCGGCATCAGCGGCACCAACGCCCACGTCATCCTCGAACACGCCCCCACGCCTGTCGCCGAGACCGAGCCCGACGCCGACGGCGAACCTGCCGACGGCGTGCTGGCCTGGCCCATCTCGGCCCGGACAGAGGCTGGCGTCCGGGCCCAGGCCGCCAGGCTGCACGCGCACCTCTCCAAACACCCCGACCTGACACCCCGTGAGGTCGGGGCCGCCCTGGCCGGCCGTACTCAGTTCGACCAGCGCGCCGTCCTGATCGGCAGTCGCCGCGAGGACTTCCTTCGCGCGCTGAACGTGGTGATCGACGGCGAAAGCGCGACCAACGTCCTACGGGGGACGGCGGCCGGTTCCGGCAAGCTCGCCTTCCTCCTCTCCGGCCAGGGCTCCCAGCGCGCCGGCGCAGGCCGCGAACTCTACGAAACCCAACCCGTCTTCGCCGAGGCACTCGACCGCGTCCTCGCGCTGCTGGAACCGGGACTTCGGGACATCATGTTCGCCGAACCCGGCACCCCCCAGGCCGAACTCATCAACGACACCCGCCACACCCAGCCCGCCCTCTTCGCCCTCCAGACCGCCCTCTACCGGCTCCTGGAACACCAGGGCATCACCCCCGACTACCTTCTCGGGCACTCCATCGGCGAGGTCACCGCCGCGCACCTCGCCGGCATCCTGAACCTCGAAGACGCCACCACCCTCGTCACCGCACGCGCCCGCCTCATGGCCGACCTCCCCCGCGAAGGCGGCATGGTCGCCGTCCAGGCCACCGAGGAACAGATCCTCCCCCTCCTCAACGACCGCGTCTCCATCGCCGCCATCAACGGCCCCCAATCACTCGTCGTCTCCGGCGACACCGACACCATCGACCTCACGGGATACCGCACCCGTGCTCTCACGGTCAGCCACGCCTTCCACTCCCCCCACATGGACGGCATGCTCGACGACTTCCTCACCATCGCGAGCGGCCTCACCTACCACCCGGCGACAATCCCCGTCGTCTCCAACATCACCGGCGAACTCGCCACCGACGAACTCCGCGACCCCGCCTACTGGGTCCAGCACGTCCGCGGCACCGTCCGCTTCCACCACGGCCTCACCACCCTCCACACCCACAACACCACCACCCACCTCGAACTCGGCCCCACCACCACCCTCACCACCCTCACCGGACCCACCGCCACCCCCACACTCCGACCCAACCGACCCGAAAACCACACCCTCACCACCGCCCACGCCCACCTCCACACCCACGGACACACCACCCCCACCCCCACCCCCACACGACACCAGACAAACCCCACACCCCTCCCCACCTACCCCTTCCAACACCAGACCTACTGGCTCAACCGCACCACCCCGCCCGCGTCCCCGGACACGGCCGAGGACCGCTTCTGGGAAGCCGTGGGGAGCAACGACCTGGCCTCGCTCACCGCCGTACTGGACATGGACGAGGCCCAGCTGAGCGTCCTCCTGCCCGCGCTGTCGGCCTGGCGACAGCAGCGCCACCTCCGCTACCGGGCCGCGTGGCGTCCCGTCCCGGAGCCCGAGGCAGGGCTCGCGGGCACCTGGCTGGTCGTCGTCCCGGCCTCGTCCGAGGGGCAGGAGCCGGTGTCGGCCGTCCTGCGCGCGCTGACCGAGGCCGGGGCCGTGGCGGTGCCGGTCCCGGTGGACGCGGGTGCGAGCGCGGCGGAGGACCTCGGGCTGCTGTTGGCGGACGCCACGGGCGGCGGGCCGGTCGCGGGTGTGCTCGCGCTGACCGCGCTGGCCGACGAGCCGCATCCCAAGCAGCCGTCCGCGACGGCCGGTCTGGTGGTGTCGGCGCAGTTGCCGCTCGCGCTGGAGAGCGCCGGGATCGGGGCGCCGGTCTGGTTCGTGACGCGGGGCGCGGTCTCGACCGGTCCGACGGACGGGCCCTCGGACCCCCGTCAGGCGCAGGTCTGGGGTCTGGGCCAGGTGCTGGCCGGGGAGTTGCGGGGCCGGTGGGGCGGTCTGGTCGACCTGCCGTCCGGTGCGCCGGACGCGGCGCTGCGCGCGCGGCTGGCCGGAGTGCTGGCCGGCGGGGCGGACGAGGCTGCGGTCCGCGCGTCCGGGGTCCTGGGCCGTCGGCTGGCCCGCGTCAAGGGCGGTGGGTCCGAGGCCGCCCGGCCGTGGCGGCCGCGTGGCACGGTGCTGGTCACCGGGGGCACGTCGGGACTGGGCGCGGAGGCGGCCCGCTGGCTGGCCCGTGCCGGTGCCGAGCGGCTGGTGCTGACGACGCCACCCGGTGGTGCGCCGGCCGGTGCCGGCGCGGCGAGCGTGCTGGGCGTTCCGGTGCTGGTGGTCGAGTGCGATCCGGCGGACCGGGAGGCGCTGGCCGCCGTGCTGGCGGCGGCGGACGACGGACCGGCGCTGACGGCGGTGGTGCACGCCCCCGAGGTGGCGCCCTCGGCGTCGGCCGATCCGGAGGAGATCGGTCGTTCGGTCTGCGCCGCGACCAACCTCCACGAGCTGACCGCCGGTCACGAGCTGGACGCGTTCGTGCTGTTCGGGTCCGCGGCCGGCACGCTCGGCGGCGCCGGGCTCGCCAACCGGGCGGCGGTGGACGCGTTCCAGGAGTCGCTGGTGCGGCTGCGCCGGTCGGCCGGGCAGCCGGCCCTGGCCGTGGCCTGGGGTCCGGTGTCGGCGGCCGATCCGCTGACCGGGGCCGGGCTGCGTCCGCTGTCGCCCGGCGCCGCCATGGCGGTGCTGGCGGAGGCCGCGGAGGACGGTCCGGGGACCGTGCTGCTGATGGACGCCTCCTGGGACGGCCCGCTGCCCGGCCCGGCCGCCCGGTCGCGGCACCGGCTGCTGGACGACCTGCGCGAGTCACCCGGGGCCGGAGGCGGGACTGCCGGGTCCGACGGGCCCGACGGGTCCGCGGACGGCCGGAACGGCCTGCGGCTGCGCCTGGCCGAGGCGGCCGGCGAGGAGCGGCAGGACCTCCTGCTCGCGTTCGTGCTCGCGCAGGCGGCCGACGTGCTGGGCCACGGGTCGGCCGACGAGGTCGATCCGGACCTGAGCTTCCTGGAGCTCGGCTTCTCGTCGTTCACCGCGCTGGAGCTGAGCACGAGGCTGGAGGCCGCCGCCGGTCTGTCGGTGCCGCCCGCGGTGATCTACGAGCACCCGTCCCCGCTCGCGCTCGTGCGCAGGCTCTGCGCCGAGCTCGACCGGTGACCCCCCTGCCCGTGACGGGCACCACACACCCGCTGTACCCGACGTGCACGACCTGCACGACCCTTGGAAAGGAATCCCGTTGAGTTCTCCCGTGATCATCGCCGGTGCCGGCCCCGTCGGCCTCCTGCTCGCCCACGAGTTGGGACTGGCCGGTGTCGCCACCGTGGTGCTGGAGCGACGGACCGAGACCGACCTGCGGTCGCCCGGCATGGCGATCAACGGCGCCGTGGTGGAACTGCTCGACCAGCGCGGCCTGCTGGACGGGCTGCGGGCCCTGGCGCTGCCGCTGCCGGCGGCGCACTTCTCCCAGCTCTGGCTGGAGACCTCCGGCCTGGAGGGCCGGCACGAGCAGTCGATGATCCTGCCGCAGTGGCGGATCGAGCAGCACCTGGAGCAGGAGGCGGTCCGGGTGGGCGCCGAGGTGCGGCGGGGCGTCGAGGTGGTCGCGCTGACCCAGGACGCGGACGGCGTGGCGGTGACCGTCCGCTCGGCGGAGGGCGAGTCCACGCTGAACGGATCGTTCGTGGTCGGCTGCGACGGCGCGCAGAGCACCGTCCGCGAGCTGGCCGGGATCGGCTTCCCGGGGCGGGAGTCGGCGTTCTACGGCATCATCGGGGACATCGAGGCCGACTTCGCCGATCTGCTCCCCGAGCAGTTCGGGGCCCACTACTCCCCGCTGGGGGGCACGTACGCGGGCACGCCGGTGGGGCCCGACATCTGGCGGATCAACACGGCCGAGTTCGGCGTCGCGCCCGCGGACCCGCAGGCGCCGGTGACGATGGCGGAACTCAACGAGCGCGTGCTGCGGCTGACCGGCACCGAGTTCAAGTCCGCCCGGCCGCTCTGGCTGACCCGCACGGGCAACCCGACCGGCCACGCGGAGCGCTACCGGTCCGGACGGGTGTTCCTCGCGGGTGACGCCGCGCACGTCTTCTTCCCGTTCAACGGGCAGCGGTTGAGCACCGGCTTCCAGGACGTGCTGAACCTCGGCTGGAAGCTGGCGGCGGAGCTGGCCGGCCGGGCGCCGGAAGGACTGCTCGACACCTACCACGACGAGCGGCATCCGGTGGGCGAGCGGGTCCTGATGAACATTCAGGCACAGGAGGTCCTGGCCGGTTCCCTCGGTTCCGCCGGACCTTTGCGGGATCTCTTCGGAGATTTGATCCGCATCGACGCCGTGAACCGGTACCTTCTTGAGATGGTGATGGGCCTCGGCATCGCGTATCCGATGCCGGGCGGCAACCTCGCGCCGGGGGCGGCGGACGGGTTGCTGGGCCGACGGCTGCCCCATGTCCCGCTGGTCACCGACGGCGGGGAGTCCAGCGTGCCGCGGCTGCTCCGCGGCGGGCGCGCTGTGCTGCTCGACCTCTCCGGTGGCTCCCTGTCGCCGGGCGACCTCTCGGGGTGGTCCGGCGCGCTGGACGTCGTCGTGGCCGAGCCGACCGAGGCCCTTCCGGTCGTGGCGGTGCTGCTGCGCCCCGACGGCCACGTGGCCTGGGTCGCCGAGTCCGGCGACCCGGCGGGGAGCAGCGGGCTCGGGGCGGCACTGAGGACCTGGCTCGGCGACCCGGTGAAGTGATTCCACCGGGTCCCGGCCCGCACCTTCCGTAACAGCACACCACAGGAATGAGCACATGAACCTTCCGCAGCTTCCGCTGTCCGCCCTGGACATCCTTCCGGTCGAGGTGGGCTCCGAGCCGGCCGCCATCCTCAAGGCCACCTGCGACCTCGCCGCCCACGTGGAGTCGCTCGGCTTCACCCGGTACTGGGTGGCCGAGCACCACAACACCCCGAACATCGCCAGCTCCGCCCCGCCGGTGATCATCGCCGCGCTGGGTGCGGCGACGAGCTCGATACGCGTGGGCTCGGGCGGCATGATGCTGCCGAACCACGCGCCGCTGGTGGTGGCCGAGCAGTTCGGCACGCTCAACGCGCTGTACCCGGGCCGGGTGGACCTCGGGGTGGGCCGCTCCACGCCGACCGACGCCCGGATCGCGCGCGCCCTGCGGTTCGACGCGCGCAACCCCGCGGCGCACGACTTCAACGGCCAACTGGCCGATCTGATCGGCTTCCTGCGCAACGACTTCCCGGCGGACCACCCGCTCCACGGGGTGTCGGCGGTGCCGGTCTACACCGAGCAGCCGTCGCTGTGGCTGCTGGGTTCCAGTGACAACGGCGCCCGGCTGGCGGCCGAGCTCGGCCTGCCGTTCGCGTTCGCGCACCACTTCAACCCGCGCGGGTCGGCTTCGGCGCTGCGGCTGTACAAGGAGCTGTTCCGGCCTTCGGAGTTCCTGTCCCGGCCGTACTCGATCGTCGCCGTCTCGGTGGTGTGCGCGGAAACCGACGAGCGGGCCCGCTGGCTGGCCGCGCCGGCCGGGCTGGCGCTGCTGCGGTCGGCCACGGCGAAGCCCGAGCCGTTCCCGACGCCCGAGGAGGCCGCCGCCCACGCGTGGACGCCGGACCAGCAGGCGTTCCTGAACCAGTTCCTCGGCGGGCAGGCGGTGGGCGGTCCGGACCGGGTCCGGGAGCGCCTGTCGACCGTCCTGGAGGAGTCCGGGGCCGACGAGCTGATGGCGGTCACGATGGTGGCGGACATCAAGGAGCGGACCGACTCGATGAACCGGCTGCGCGGGCTGTTCGGCGACGCCGAGCTGCCGAAGGGCCCGGCGTTCTGATCCACGGCACACGAGAGCGGCCCCGCGGTTCGAACCGCGGGGCCGCTTCGTCGTTCCGGGGCGGGGCCGGCCGGTCCTGGCCGGCCCCGGCCCGGCTCAGGCGAGGGTGACGCGCACCGGGAGGGACTCCAGGCCGCGCATCACGATGCTCTGGCGCCAGGTCAGCTCGCTCTCGTCGACGGCGAGTTCGAGGCTCGCGGTGCGGTCGAGCAGGCCGCCGATGGCCAGTTGGCCCTCCATGCGGGCGAGCGGGGCGCCCAGGCAGAAGTGGATGCCGTGTCCGAAGGCCAGGTGGCGGGAGTCGCCGGCGCGGGTGATGTCCAGCGTGTCGGCGTCCTCGAAGGCGTCCCCGTCCCGGTTCGCGGAACCGAGCACGATGCTGACGAAGCCGCCCTTGGGCACCGTGACGCCGCCGATCTCCATGTCCTCCAGCGCCCAGCGCGGGGTGGCCCGCTCCAGCGGGGCGTCGTAGCGCAGGAATTCCTCGACGGCGCCGGGCAGCAGCTCGGGCTTCTCGCGCAGCAGCGCGAGCTGGTCCGGGTGGCGCAGCAGGGCCAGGGTGCCGTTGGCGATCAGGTTGACGGTGGTGTCGTGCCCGGCGATCACCATGAGGATGGCGGTGCCGACCAGTTCGGCGTCGGAGAGCCGGTCCTCCTCGTTGGCCCGCACCAGGTCGCTGAAGAGGTCGTCGCTCGGGTTCTCGCGCTTGGCCTGGATCAGGTCGGTGAGGTAGCCGGTGAGTTCGGCGAGGCCCTCGGTCTGGCCGGGGGTGCCGAGGGGCAGCAGGATGGTCCGCGACCAGGCCCGGAAGCGGTCGCGGTCGACGGCGGGCACGCCGAGCAGCTCGGAGATGACGGTCATCGGCAGCGGGAAGGCGAAGTCGGTGAGCAGGTCGACGACTTCGGTGCCGGCGGCGACCTTGGCGACCAGGGCGTCGAGCAGGCCGTCGGTGATCTCCTGGACCCGGCCGCGCATCTGCTCCACCCGTCGGGCGGTGAACTCGCGGGAGACCAGGCGGCGCAGGCGGGTGTGCTCGGGCGGGTCGCTGGCCAGCATGTGGTTGGCGAGGTTGGGCGCGCCGGGCTTGGGCAGCGGGGCGCCGCTGGCGACCATCGCGGCCACGCCGTGCTTGGCGTCCTTGGCGAGGCGGGGGTCGGCGAGCGCCTCGTGGGCGTCCTCGTAGCGGGTGACGAGGTACATCTCCAGGCCGTTGGGCTGTTTGACGTGCGCCACCGGGCACTGTCGGCGCAGCTCCTCGTAGCCCTGGTAGGGATCGGTGGCGGTGTCCTTGACGTCGGTGCGGGCGGGCTGGTCGGCCATGGGGCGGGTTCTCCTGGGTGTCGGTCGTGGGGTGGGTCGGCGAGGTGGGTCGGTGCGGTCCGCGGTGGGGTCCGCGGCGCGGTCACGGAGTGGCCGGGGCGATGGCGGGCAGGGCCCGCAGCAGCTCCGCGGTGTAGGTGTGCCGGGGGTTGGTGAACACGTCGGTCACCGGTCCGGCCTCGACCACCCGGCCCCCGCGCATGACCACGACGTCGTCGCTGACGTGGTGGATGACGCCGAGGTCGTGGGAGACGAAGACCAGGGCGACGCCGGTGGCGGCCTGGATGTCGGCGAACAGGTCGAGCACCTGGGCCTGGATGGAGACGTCGAGGGCGGAGACCGGTTCGTCGCAGACGATGACGTCGGGCCCGGGGGCCAGGGCGCGGGCGATGGCGATGCGCTGGCGCTGGCCGCCGGAGAGCTCGTGCGGGTGCCGGCCGAGGTGTTCGGGGCCGAGTCCGACCTGCCGGAGCAGGGCGGTGATCCGTTCCCGGTGCGCACGGGCGGCCCGGCGTCCGGGGGCGCCGAGGCCTTCGCCGACGATGCGTTCGACGGTGTACCGCGGGTCGAAGGAGCTCAGCGGGTCCTGCTGGACGAGTTGGACCCGTCGGCGCAGCGGGCGCCGTTCGGACTCGGGGCGGTTGGACCAGGGCCGGCCGAGCAGCCGGACTTCTCCGTGGTCGGGTTCCAGCAGCCCGAGCAGCATGAGCGCGGTGGTGGACTTGCCGGAGCCGGACTCGCCGACGATGCCCAGGGTGCGGCCGGCCCGGACGGTGAACGACACGTCGTCGACGGCGGTGCGCCGGGTGCCGTCCGGGCCGCGGAAGGCCTTGGCCAGCGAGACGGCCTCGACGACGGGTGCGCCGTCCGGGCGGGGCTCGGCGGCGGGCGGCGGGGTGGCGGCAGGCGGGCCGGGGGCGAGCCTGCGCCCCTTGGACTGCGCGGTGGGCACCGCGGCGAGCAGCTCACGGGTGTAGGGGTGGGCCGGGGCGCGGAGCACCTGGTCGGCGGGGCCCTGTTCGACGACGACGCCCCGGCGCATGACGGCGATGCGGTCGGCCAGCCGGGCCACCACCGCCAGGTCGTGGCTGATCAGCAGGACGGCGGTGCCGGTGGCCTTGGTCTCGGCGAGCAGGTCGAGGATCTGGGCCGCCACGCCGACGTCGAGGGCCGTGGTCGGTTCGTCGGCGATCAGGACGGCGGGTTCGGCGGCCAGCGCGGAAGCGATCAGCGCACGTTGGCGCAGCCCGCCGGAGAGCTGGTGGGGGTACTGGCGGGCGCGCAGTCCGGGTTCGGGCACGTGGACCCTGGCCAGCAGTTCGACGCTGCGGGCCGGCCGCTCGGCGGGCGGCAGCAGCCGGTGGTTGCCGAGCGCTTCGGCGACCTCCCGGCCGACCGGGCGCAGCGGGTCGAGGGCGGCCAGGGCGTCCTGGAGGACCAGGCCGATCCGGCGGCCGCGGATGCGCCGCCACTCGCGTTCGGTCAGTGCGGTGAGGTCCTGCCCGTCGAGTTCGAGCCGGTCGGCGCGGATCCGGGCGCCCGGTCCGGCGAGGCCGACCAGGGTGCGGGCGGTGACGCTCTTGCCGGAGCCGGACTCGCCGACGACGGCGAGGCATTCGCCCGGGTGCAGGGTGAGGTCGACGCCCCGCACGGCGGCGGTCCGGTCCCGGGGGCCGCCGAAGTCGACGGTGAGTCCTCGGACGGTGAGCAGCGGACGGTTCGGCTCAGCGGCTGCCACCGGGCAGTCTCCCCTCGAATCGGCGTTGCAGGTCCCGGCCGACCACGTTGACGGCGAGCACGGTCAGGGTCAGCGCGGCTCCGGGGAAGACGGCGAGCGGCCAGGTGGTGCCGAGGAAGTCCTTGCTCTGCGCGAGCATCGCGCCCCATTCGGGGTCCGACGGCTGGGGCCCGAGTCCGAGGAAGCTCAGCGAGGCGCCGGAGAGGATGGCGGTGCCGATGTTGACGGTGGCCAGTACCAGCAGCGGCGGCAGGGCGTTGGGCAGGACGTGGCGCAGGTGCACGGCGAGGTGCCGTTGGCCGCAGACGACGGCCGCCCGCACGTAGTCCGCCTCGCGCACCACGAGGGCCTGGCTGCGGACGAGTCGGGTGAAGCCGGGGACGAAGGCGCAGCCGATCGCGAGGGTGGCGTGGGCGGTGCCGCGGCCGAGCACGGTGACGACGAGCAGCGCGAGCAGGATGCCGGGGAAGGCGAAGAGCACGTCGGTGATCCGCATGACGATGCCGTCGACGACGCGTCCGCCGACCAGGCCGAGCAGGGCGAGTGCCGAGCCTCCGGCCAGGGCGAGGGCGGTGACGCCGAGTCCGGTGAGCAGGGAGGGGCGGGCGCCGGCCACGACCCGGCTGTAGATGTCGCGGCCGAGCTGGTCGGTGCCGAACCAGTGCGCGCCGCCGGGGCCCTGGAGGGCGTCCACCGGGTTCACCGCGTCGGGTGCCTGGTGTTCGAGGAGTCCGGGCCACAGGGCGGCGAGGGCGATCAGAGCGAGGAGCGGCAGGACCGCCCACGCCGCGGGCCCGAGCGGGCGGGCGGTGCGGCGGGTCACGGCCTGGCCTCGCGCAGCCGGGGGTCGATGAGCTGGTAGAGGCCGTCCACCAGCAGGTTGACCAGGGTGAACAGGGCGCCGGAGACGATCACCACGCCGGTCACCACGGGGAAGTCGCGGCTCTCGACGGCGGTGGCGAGGGTGCGGCCGAGGCCGGGCCGGCTGAACACCGTCTCGATCACCACGGCGCCGCCGAGCAGCGCGCCGATCACCCAGCCGGCCAGGGTGGTCACCGAGACCAGCGCGTGCCGGAACGCGTGACGCACGCGCAGGGCGGTCTCACCGGTGCCGCGGGCGCGGGCGCTCAGCGCGAAGGGCTGTTCCAGGGCCCGGGTCAGCCCGTCGCGGATGACCTGGGCGAGCACTCCCACCATGCCGAGGGCCAGCGTGAGGGCCGGCAGGACCAGGGCCGCCGGGCTGCCGTCCCCGGCCGCGGGGAAGAGGTGCAGTTGGAAGGAGAAGGCGGTGAGCAGCAGGATGCCGATCCAGAAGCTCGGCAGCGAGGTGAGCAGGAGTTCGACCGTGGCGGAGATCCGCCGCCAGACCGGGCGGCGCCCGGCGGTGGCGATCCCGAGCAGGGCGGCGGCGAGGAAGGCGACGGTGAATCCGGCCAGCGCCAGCTCGACGGTGGACGGCAGCTGGTCGCCGATCAGGCGGCCGACCGGCTGGTGCAGCTGGTAGGAGTCGCCGAGGCTGCCGCGGGCCAGCCGGCCGAGGAAGAGCGCGTACTGGGTCACCAGCGGGCGGTCCAGGCCGAGTTCGTGCCGGGTCCGCTCGACCGCGTCGTCGCTGGGCGGGACGGCGCCGCCCAGGGCCACCCGGGCGGGGTCGCCCGGGATCAGGTGCAGCGCGAGGAAGGCCGCGCTGGCGGCGCCGAGCACCACCAGCACGCCCAGCAGCAGGCGCCGCACCAGCCACCGGGTGAGGCTCATTTCGCCGCCAGCCAGGCGTCGTAGAGGCTCGGGGTGGCGGAGCGGTCGAGGTTCAGCTCGTGCACGCGGGAGGTGGTGGCGAGGAGTTCCGCCGGGACGTACAGCGGGATGACGAGGGCGTGCTGGACGAGGTACTGCTGCGCCTGCTGGTAGTCGTGCTTGCGTTCGCCGGCGTCGGTGGCGGCGGCCGCGCCGTTCAGCCAGCCGTCGAGCTGCGGGTCGGCCAGGTGGAGGGTGTTGCCGCCGCCGTGGTCCGGGGTCTGGTCCGAGGCGAGCAGGTAGCGCAGGATGTCGGGGCTGTCGCGGCGGTAGCTGTCGGCGAGCAGGTCGAGGTTGCTGCCGAGCACGTCGTTGACGTAGGCGCCGACGTCCTCGGTGGTGTACTGGACGTCGATGCCGACCTCCTTGGCCTCGGCCTGGACGCCCTGGAACAGGATGTCGTCCCGGGAGCTGACCAGGCGCTTGGCGACCGGGAAGTGCAGGGTCAGCCGGGTGCCGCCGCGGGTGCGGTAGCCGGCCGCGTCGCGCTCGGTCCAGCCGGCCTCGTCCAGCAGGCGTCCGGCGGCCTGCTTGTCGTAGCCCCAGGTGCCGGACGTGGTGGGGTCGTAGTCGGCGGTGGCGGGCGACAGCAGGCTCCAGGCGCGCTGGAACTGGCCGGTGCCGGCGGTCTTGACGAGCTGTTCCACGTCGATGCTCTTGAGCAGCGCCGAGCGGACCTTCTCGTCGTTCAGCGGGGCCCGGTTGGCGTTGAGGAAGAGCGAGTCGACGACGCCGGGCACGTCCTTGTGCTGCACCTGGACGGAGCCGACCGCCTGGAGGGTCTTGACGTTGGCCGTGGGCACGTCGGTGATCGCGTCGACCTGTCCGCTGGTGAGCGCGCCGACCCGGACGGCGTCCTCGGTGAGGAACTTGAAGGTGACGCCGTCGACCCGGGCGGGGCCGGTGTGGGTCGCGGTGCCGGGGCCCCACGCGTAGGCGTCGTTGCGCTTGAGCTCGACGCTGGTGGTCTTGGTCCAGTTGGCGAGCGAGAAGGGCCCGGACCCGACGGGCTGGTCGCACAGCGCCTTGGTGTTCTGGGTGAGCGACTTCTGCGACTGGATGCCGAGGTAGGGGGTGCTGAGTGCCTGGAGCAGCGCGCCGTACGGCTTGTTCAGCCGCACCTGGACCGTGCTGTCGTCGACGGCGTCGGCCCCGGCGTAGGGGCCGAGCAGGCCGGCCGCGTACTCGGACTTCGTCGCCGGGTCGACCGCGTGGTCCAGGGTGGCCTTGACGGCGGCGGCCGTCAGCGGGGTGCCGTCCTGGAAGGTCACCCCGGAGCGCAGCACGAACGTGTAGGTCCGTCCGTCCGGGGAGACCGTCCAGCGCTGGGCCAGCCACGGCTGGTAGGTGCCGTCGGGGGCGGCGCTGACCAGCGAGTCGAAGAGCGCCCGGTCGATCATGCCGGCCGCGCTGGTCGCACTGACCTGCGGGTCCAGGCAGTTGAGCGCACGTGCGGTGCCGATGGTCAGCGTCCCCCCGGTGACCGGGGTCGCGCTCGCGCCCGCGCCGCCGCCCGGGCCGCCGCACGCCGCGGCCAGCAGCGCGCAGGCCGCCAGGGCCGCCGTCGTTCCGGGTCCCGGTACCGCGCCCGTCGCACCCGACCGTCCAAACCTCATTGTGCCCGCCGTCCCAGCGTCGTCGCCCTGCAGTGGAGTTGTGGAGTTACTTGGGGCTCTTGGTGTTGATGTTGCACAGATCGAGCTGGGCCGAGGCCTGCCACAGGTACGGTGCCTTCGTCGCAGCCTCGACCCGGTACTGCCAGTCGCCGATCCAGTGCTTGTCGTTGCCCGACACCCAGGTCGCGGGCAGGTGCGCCCAGGTCTTGTTGACCAGGAGGTCGGTGACATCGAGCAGCCCGGTGGTGCGGAAGACGGCGCCGTCGATCGTCAGCGTCTGGTCCTCGTACCCGAGGATGTGGCCGTCGTCCCGCTTGCTGACCAGGGTGATCCGGCCGTCGGAGTTGCCGACGTGGTTGCCCTGCTCGTCGAGGAGTTCGTCGTGGTAGATGGTGTCGGTCCCGACCTGCGGTCCGGTGCCCGGCGGGATGACCACCTTCTGCCAGAGCAGGACGTTGGTGAGGTTCCCGATGTGCTTGCACGTGGCGGTGGGAACGGATCCCGCGGACTGGTCCGGTCCGCGGTCCGCTGCCGCAGTGCCTGACGAGGCGACCAGGCCGGTACCGAGTACGAGCGCGGTCACCGAGGAGAGGGTCGCGAGCTTCCGGGGGATTCGGCGCATGTGGATTTCCTGCTTTCGCCGGAGTTGCGGGGTGGTTGTCCGACCCAACAGTGCTGACCGGCACTAAATCGCCTCTAAAGCCCGGCTGCGCCGAAAATTGTCTGCACATGTTCAAGGCTGGGTCGCGGAAATTCCGCGACCCCGCGCCGTGTTAACTGCCTGCGACGGTTTGCCGGACAAGCCAGAAGTCACCGGATCCTTGAGTGATAGTCATACAAGTGCCGGAGGCGCCCCGTAGGCCCGAGCCAGGAGGACGATCCACCATGGTCGACGTTCACGAGCGGTACCTGCAGCACCCCGTCTCCCGCCCCGAGCGGGAGCTGCTGTTCACCGCCCTCGACGCCCTCCGCGAAGGCCGGGGCGGTGCGATCGAGCTGATCGGCGGACCGGGGAGCGGCAAGAGCACCCTCCTGGGCGAACTGACCAGACGGGCCGCCCGCCTCGGCATAAGAAGACTGGGCGGGCGCAGCACCGAGGGTGACCGCGGACTGCCCCTGCCCGCCCTCGAACGGGCCCTGACCCACGTCGGGGACGGGCTGCTCCTGATCCTCGACGACGTGCACTGGGCCGACCGCAAGACCATGGCGGCGATCGGCGAACTGATCCACTGGCAGCTCGACCGGCCGCTGCTGCTGGTCCTCGCCCACCGCCCCGGCCAGGCCCCGCCGGACCTGCGCGGCATACTGGCCTACGGCCTGCGGATCGGCACCCTCCAACGGATCAGGATCGGCCCGCTCACGCTCGCCCAGTCCGCGCAGCTGCTCGGCCTGCCCGCGGACCACCCGTCGCTGCCGGACCTGCACCGGGAGGCCGAGGGCAACCCGCTCTACCTCCAGGCCCTCGGGGCGGCCGCGGGGACGGCCGCCCACGCCGACGCCACCGCACCGGTCCCCGAAGCCCTCGCCGACCTGCTGCTCGGCGAGATCGCCGGGCTGGACGCCGAGGAGGCGTCCGTCCTCAACGCCGCGGCCGTCCTCGGCGGCGAGGTCACCGTCGCCGCCCTGGCCGAGGTCGCCGAACTCAGCCAGACCTCCGCCTGCGCCGTCACCGCCCGGCTGGTCGGCCGCGACCTCCTGCGCCGCAGCGGTCCGCACACCTACCGCTTCCGCCACCCCGTCCTCCAGCGGACGATCTATCAGTCCCTGGACGCCTGCTGGTCCTTCGGCGCCCACCGGCGGGCGCTCACCGTGCTCACCGCCGGCGGGGCGAGCCCGACCGAACGCGCCCGGCACATCGAGGTCGCCATCGCCTCCTCCGACGCCAAGGACATCCGCACCCTGGTGCAGGCCGCGGAGGAGCACCTGTGGTCCGAGCCGGCCCGCGCCGGCCACTGGCTCTCCACCGCGCTGTGCCGGCTGTCCCACTCGGCCCACCTCGTCTCCATCGAGCGCCTGGGGCACGCGGGACGGCCCGACGGGGACCTGGCGCGCGCCCGCGACCTGCTGGGCGCGATCATCCGGGCCACGTCCGACACCCGGCTGCGCGCCCTGGCGGTGCGGCTCTGCGCCCAGGCCGAGAGCTACCTGGGCCGTCCCACCGAGGCGTCGGCGCTGCTCAGCACGAGCATCGCCGAGCTCTCCGGGCCCGACCCGGCCCGCGCCGACCAGGGGCCCGCCGAGCTCGCCCAGCTGATCGCGGCCCGGGCCGCCCTGGAGGCGCTGGAAGGCGGCATGCCCGCCGCCGAGGAGATCGAACTCGCGCTGCGCATCGAGCGCCGCCACCCCGACGAACTCCTGCGCGTGGGCCTGCTGGCGCTGCGCGGACTCTGCGCGGCCCTCACACCGGACGGGGAGCTCGGTCGCGCGGCGATCTCCGCCGGCGCCGCCTCCGTCGACACCCTCTCCGACCTCGAACTGCTCTCCAACCCCGAGTACCTGGCGCTCCTCGGGTGGGCCGAGATCCTGCTCGGCCGCTTCCACGACGCCCTGCGCCACCTGTGCCGGGGCGTGACCGTCACCATCAGGTCCGGCCGGACCCGCACCCTGACCCCGCTGCTCAACGCGCTCTGCTACCTGGGCCTGTACCTCGGGCCCGCCGTCGAGGCCGACCCGACCGCCCGCGAGGCCCTGCAACTGGCCGAGCAGCTGGACTTCGCCGAGGTCCGGGGCATGATCCTCGCCCTCAGGTCCGCGACCGCCAGCTGGGGCAGCACCGAGCGCAACGACCGGGCCGTCTGGCTCGCCGAACAGGCCGTGGTGGCGCTGCAGCCGGGGGACGCCTGGGCCGTCAGCGCCACGCTCTGCCTGGCCCGGGCCGTCGCCGTCAACGGCGACTTCCAGCGGTGCACCCTGCTGATCACCAACCTGGGCAAGGGCCCCCGGCTGCCCGCGCTGCCGTCCATCCTGCGCCCGCTGTGCTACGAGATGCTGACCGCCGCCGCGGTGGCGACGGCCGACCCCGCCGCCACGACCTGGGCCGAGCGGGCCACCGCGGCCGCCGCGGCGCTGCCGGACCAGCCCATGCAGCACGGCTACGCGACCGCGGCCCGCGCCCACGTACTGGCCGAGCGCGACCCGGCCGCGGCGGCCGAGCTGTACCGCAGCGCGGCCCTGCTGTTCGGCGGCGTCGGCATGACCGCCGTCCAGGCCTGGACGCTGCTGCTCGGCTCCGCGCCCGCCGCGGCGACCGGGGCCCACCAGGACGCGGCCGCCATGCTCGTCATGGCCAAGGACCTCGCCCGGCGCTGCGGCGCCTCCCGGGTGTACGTCGCCGCGCAGCTGCGCGAGCAGGCCCCGGCACCGGCCGCCGCCGACGCCGACGACCCGCTGACCGTCCTCACCGGCCGCGAGTACGAGGTCGCCGCCCTGGTCGGCGTCGGCAAGAAGACCCGCGAGATCGCCCGGGAGCTGAACCTCAGCCCGCGCACCGTCGACGTCCATCTGAGCCGCATCTTCCGGAAGTTGGCCGTCGGCAACCGCGCCGCGCTGGCCCGGCTGATGACCCTCGCCGAGACCGCCGGACGAGCGAGCTGACACCGCCCCGGCGGCCGGGGCCCTTCCGCACCCGGACGGGCCCCGAAGCAGGACCGGAGCGGGGACGACGGGCGGCCCACCGCCCGATCGGCCGCGAAGGCGGGCCATAGACCGCCTTTAGCCGGCCCGACGACGATGACTGCGCGGTTCACCGCACCAGCACCCGTCGTCGGATCGCCACGCAGGAGGACCTGTCGCGATGCCCATCCCTGAGAGTCCTGTACCCGGCGGTCCGGCGGCAGGTCTGCTGGCCCTGCACCGGGACGGCGAACTGGCCGCCCGCTACGGGCTGGCCCAGCAGCTGGTCTCGCAGCTGCCGCCGGCCGAACTGCCGCGCGCCGGGCGGCTGCTCGCCCGGCTGGACCCCGCCGAACTGCTGGAGCGCCACCCCGGCCTCACCGCCGTCACGGTGGCCGTCACCGGCCACGGCACGCCCACCGGGCTGGTGCCGGCGCTGACCGCCGAACTCGCCCGCGCCGGCCTCGTCCTGCGCGCACAGGTCTCGGACTTCGACAGCTACGTCTTCGACCTCTCCGACCCCGGCAGCGAGCTGTACCGCTCCGACCCCCGGCTGGTGCTCTGCCTGCTGGACGCGGCCGTGGTCGTCGACGAGCTGCCCACCCCGTGGGACGTCACCGACCTCGAACGGGTCCTGGAGGAGAAGGTCCGGCTGATCGCCGGCCTGGCCGGCCACTACGCGGGCACCGGCACCGGCACCCTGGTGCTGAACACCCTGCCGCTGCCCGCCACCCTGCCGGCCCGGCTGCTCGACCACCTGTCCCGGGCCCGCCTCGGCCGGCTCTGGCGCCAGGCCAACGCCCGCCTGCTGGAACTCGCCGAGACCCACGCCTCCGTGGTCGTCCTGGACCTGGACCCGCTGCTCGCGGAGGGCCTGCCGGCCGAGGACACCCGGCTGCGGGCCTACACCAGGACGAACCTGTCGCCCGAACTGCTCGCCCGCTACGCCCGCGAGGTCGGCCACCTCGCCCGGCACCTGACCGGCCGGACCAGGAAATGCCTGGTCCTCGACCTGGACGGCACCGTGTGGGGCGGCATCCTCGGGGACGACGGGCCGGAGGGCATCGAGGTCGGCGACGGCTACCGGGGCGAGGCCTTCCAAGCGTTCCAGCGGTCGGTCAAGCAACTCGCCTCCCAGGGCGTGCTGCTGGCGGCCGTCAGCAAGAACGACCCCGGGCCGGTGGCCGAGGCGCTGCGCGAGCACCCGGGGATGGTCCTGCGCGAGGAGGACTTCGTCCGGGTCGTGGCCAACTGGCGCCCCAAGCACGAGAACCTGCGCGAACTCGCGCGCGCGCTGAACATCGGCCTGGACAGCCTCGTCTTCGTCGACGACAGCCCGTACGAGCGCGAGCTCGTGCGGCGCGAACTGCCCGAGGTCGCGGTGGTGGAGGTCGACGGCGAGCCCGCCCTGCACGTCGAACGGCTGCTGGCCGACGGCTGGTTCGACGTGACCCGGCTGACCGGCGAGGACCGGGCCCGGCCCGCCCTCTACCGCCAGGAGCTGGACCGCCAGGACTTCCTGGACAGCTTCGAGTCGCTGGAGGGCTTCCTCCGTGAGCTGCGGGTGACCGTCCACCTGGCCCCGGCGACCGACGCCGAGGTCGCCCGGCTGTCCCAGATCACCCTGCGGACCAACCAGTTCAACCTCACCACCCGCCGCCTCCAGCCGGCCGACGTGACCGCGCTGCGGGCCGACCCGGACGCCCACGTGCTGGCGATCCGCGCCGCCGACCGGTTCGGCGACAACGGCCTGGTGGGCGCCGTCTTCACCCGCCGCGAGGGCACGGCCCTGCTGATCGACAACTTCCTGCTCAGCTGCCGGGTCTTCTCCCGCGGGATCGAGCAGGCCTGTCTGAGCGCGGTCCTGCGGGCGGCCAGGGCGAGCGGCGCCGAGGAGGTGGTCGGCGAGTACCGGGAGAGCCCCAAGAACGGCAAGGTCCGCGACTTCTACCCCCGGCACGGCTTCGAGACCGCCGGGCAGGACGGTCCGGCGACCGCGTTCCGGCACGACCTGCGGGAGATCCCCGCCGCACCCGAGCACGTCTCCCTCATCGAGCCCCAGGAAGGGATCCTGAAGTGAAGTCCATCGACGAATTCGCCGACCTGCTGCGCGACGAACTGGGCCTGCACGTGACCGCCGAACAGATCGGGGCGGGCTTCGACCAGGTCCCCGGCTGGGACTCGGTCCACCTGCTGGCGCTGCTCACCGTCCTGGAGCGCGAGACCGGCCGCCGGATCTCGTTCCCGGACGTGCTGGAGGCGGCCAGCCTGCGCGACGTGTACGCCGTGGCGGTGGGCGAGTGAGCGGCACGCCCTTCCCCCGGGAGCGCCGGCACACCCTGCACTTCCTCGGCGGGCTGCGCGGCTTCGCCCCGGTCTTCCTCGACACCGAGGTCGACATGACGTCGGTGCTGGCGCACCGCGACCTGGCCCGCGCGGAGGACCGGAACTACTCGCTGGTGAGCTACGTCCTGTGGACCGCCGCCCGGACCCTGGCCCGCCACCCGCAGGCCAACGCGGCCGTCCGCGGCGGGCTGAACCCCCGGGTGGCCCGCTACCCGTCGGTCAGCGGCAAGCTGGCCCTGGACAAGTCGCTGGGCGGGCAGCGGGTGGTCCTGTCCGCCGTGCTGCCCGAACTGGAGCGCCGGAGCCTGGAGGAGATCCAGCGGCAGGTCGAGCACTACCGCGACGGCGACGCCGACGCGATGGCGGAGTTCGCCAAGGTGCGGGGACTGCAGCGGCTGCCGGTCGCGGTCGGCCGCCTGGCCTACCGGCTCGCCGCCCGCTCGCTGGAGCGCCGCCCGGAGCTCACCGGCACCTTCGCGGTCACCTCCCTGGGCCACCGGCCGGTGGACGGGTTCCACTCCGTGGGCGGGACCACCATCACGCTCGGGGTCGGCCGGCTCGCCGACCGCCCGGTGGTCCGGGACGGCCGGCTGGCGATCGCCCCGGTGATGCGGCTCAGCCTGTCCTTCGACCACCGGGTGATCGACGGCGCGCAGGCGGCCGACATCCTGACCGAGATCCGGGCCGGGCTCCAGGAGTTCGGCCGCGAGACGGCCGACCGCACGGCCGCCGGGGCCACCGCGGCGGAGGCGTGAGCATGCCGGAGTCCCCCATGCTCGCCGAACCGGCCCCGGCGCTGTTCCGCAGCGTGCTGGGCCGGTTCGCCACCGGGGTGGCCGCGCTGACCGCACTGGCCGGGGACGCCCCGGTGGGCATGGCGGTCAACTCCTTCGCCTCGGTCTCGCTGACGCCGCCGCTGGTCTCGTTCTGCGTCGCGCACCGGAGCACGACCTGGCCCGCTCTGCGGGCGAGCGGCCGGCTCTGCGTCAACTTCCTGGCGGAGCACCAGGAACCGCTGTCGCGCCGACTGGCGGGCGCCGCCGCCGAACGCTTCCGGGGCGTCGCGTGGAGCGGCTCCCCCAACGGCCTGCCGGTCCTCGACGGCGTGCTCGGCTGGCTGGAGTGCACGATCGAGGACGAACACCGCGCGGGCGACCACGACATCGTGGTCGCCCGCGTCGACTCCCTCTGGGCCCGGCCCGACGGCGAGCCCCTGGTCTTCTTCCGGGGCGGCTACGGCGGATTCCTCCGCCGTGACTGACCGCGTCCGCGGATCAGATCAGGGCCTTCGCCGCCAGCGCGATCACCTCGGTGACCTCGCGCTGGTGGTCGGCCAGGAAGAAGTGGCCGCCCGGGAACACCCGGAGGTCGAAGGCGCCGGAGGTGTGCCCGGCCCAGGCGCGGGCCTCGGCCACCTCCGTCACCGGGTCGGCGTCGCCCACCAGGGCGGTCACCGGGCAGGACAGCCCGGGCCCGTCGGCGTGGCGGTACCCGCCGAGCGCCGTGTAGTCGGCCCGGATGGCCGGCAGGATCATCGCCAGCAGCTCGTCGTCCCCCAGGAGCCTGGAGTCCGTCCCGCTCAGCGACTTGAGCTCGGCGAGCACCCCGGCGTCATCGCGGAGGTGGACCGTCTCGGGCCGGGCACACGAGGGCGCGCGGCGCCCGGAGGCGACGAGCGCGCCCACCGCCCGGCCCGGCTGCCCCTGGAGCAGCCGGGCCAGCTCGTACGCGACCAGGGCGCCCATGCTGTGGCCGAACAGCACCAGCGGCCGACGGTCCGCCGGGTCCAGTGCCGCCGCCACCAGCCGGGCGAGCCCGGTGATGCTCTCCACCGGGGCCTCGCCCCTGCGGTCCTGACGGCCCGGGTACTGCACCGCCAGGGTCTCCACTCCGGCGCCCAGCGCCGCCGACAGCGGGAAGAAGAAGCTCGCCGAGCCGCCCGCGTGTGGCAGGCACAGCACCCGGACCGGGGCGCCCTCCGCCGGGTGGAAGCGCCGGAGCCATCGATCGTCCATCATCGGGAAAAGGTCCTCCTGGTCATCGGATCAGACGGCCGGACGCGCGTCGAAGACGTCGTCGGCGAGCAGGATGCTCTGCTGGAGCTCGCGCAGGGCCCGGCCGGGTTCGAGGCCCAGCTGGTCCTGGAGGGCCCCGCGGGCGGTCCGGTAGACCCGCAGCGCGTCGCCCCGGCGCTCCGAGCGGTAGAGCGCGGTCATCAGCTGCCGGTAGAAGGCCTCGTGCAGCGGGTGGTCGGCGATCAACCCGTAGAGCATGCCGACCACCTCGCGGTGGCGGCCGAGCACCAGGTTGCTCTCGATCATCTTCTCGGTGCACTCCAGCCGGGTCTCCTCCAGCCAGGTGACGAAGCCCGTGATGACCGGACCGTCCCTCAGTTCGTCGAGGGCCGGCCCCTGCCACAGCGCCAGGGCGGCGCCGAAGGCGTCGGCGGCCGCGGCGTGCCGGCCGTCGCGGTGGGCGGCGCGGCCCTCGTTCACCAGCCGCTGGAAGACGTGCAGGTCGAGCTCGCCCTCCTCGGTGACCAGGCGGTAGCCCGGCGCCCGGGTCTGGATCGGCTTGCGCCCGTTGCGGCCGAGCAGCTTGCGTAGCTGCGAGATGTACACGTAGAGGGCGTCGGTGGCCCGGCGCGGCGGATTGTGGTTCCAGACCTCGGTCACCAGCTGATCGAGCGAGACCACCTGACCCGCGCGGATCAGCAGGGTCGCCAGCAGGACCTCGACCTTCGGTGCGGTGACCATCAGCACGTCCTCGCCGTCGAGGACGCGCAGTGGCCCCAGAATTTCATACCTCAACAATCTCCCCCTGTCAGACGGACGGCACGCGGCACCCGGACGGGCAGCGCGGCCGTCGCCAGCACGTGACCGGGCGTCGCAGCACGGTGGACCCAACCGGTCACGGCAGCAAGCCTTCCAGTTGTCGCACCGCCGCACATCCGCGAAACCACCTACGCGAGGGATCAGAGCGTGGGACGCCCGTCACTGAGCAGCCCGGCGTTGAGGAGCGCCAGGATGCGGGAGGCGCGCTTGGGGTCGGTGTGCTCGGCGGCCCAGCCGACGGCGGCGGCCGCCGCGAACAGGTCCTCCGGCTCGACGTCCGTGCGGACCGCTCCGGCCGCCTGGGCGCCGGCGAGCAGCCGGGCGGCGGCCTGGTACATCGCGCTGCAGGAGGCGTGCAGTTCCGACCCCTCGTCGTGCAGCGCGGACATCACGGAGGCCGGCAGGCCCCGGTACGCGCCCGACCGCAGGGCGAACTCCTCCAGCCAGCGCGTCAGCGCCACGCCCGGCGGCTCGGCCTCGACGAGTTCGTCGGCCGAGGTGCGCAGCCCTTCGAACCCGCTGTGCAGGATCGCCTCCAGCAGCGCCTCCCTGGTGGGGAAGTGCCGGTAGAGGGTGCCGATCCCGACCCCCGCACGGCGGGCCACGTCCCGCAGCGAGGCGTCCGTGCCCTGTTCGGAGAAGACCTGCCGGGCGACCGCCAGCAGGCCTTCTCGGTTGCGCCGGGCGTCGGCGCGCAGTTCCCCGCCCGGAGTCTTCTCGGTCATGGCACTCCTTCTGCCTTGGAACTTCTGCTGTGAAAGTTCTGCCTTGAAAATCGGAGCACTGCTCCATATGCTTCTGGAGCAGTGCTCCACATATTACCCGTGCACCCCGCCGAGGAAGTGACCCCGCATGGCGACCGACGCCAACACCGCACCTCCCGCACCGCCACAGGCCACGACGTTCTCCCCCGAGCTCAAGAAGGTGATCACCGCGGTGATCCTCGGCTCGGTCATGACGTTCCTTGACTCGACCATCGTCAACGTCGCCCTGCGCACGCTCTCGCTCAAACTGGACTCCTCGCTGGCCGACATCCAGTGGGTCGTCACCGCCTACCTCCTGGCCCTGGCCGCCGTGATCCCGGCCAGCAACTGGGCGGCCACCCGGTTCGGTGCCAAGCGGCTCTACACGGCGTCGATCGTCGTCTTCACCCTGGCCTCGATCGCCTGCGGCCTGGCCTCCAACACCGGGCAGCTGATCGCCTTCCGGGCGATCCAGGGCGCGGCCGGCGGTCTGACCATGCCGATCGGCCAGATGATCCTCATGCGCAAGTCCGGCCCGGCGCTGATGGCCAAGGTGATGAGCACCATCGGCATCCCCACCATCCTGATGCCCGTGGTCGGCCCCACCGTCGGCGGCCTGATCCTGGAGCACTACAGCTGGCAGTGGATCTTCTTCATCAACCTGCCGATCGGCATCCTGGCCACCTACCTGGCCATCCGCCTCCTGCCCAGCGACACCAAGAGCGAGGCCGGCAAGCTCGACTTCCTCGGCCTGGCCCTGATCGTGCTGGGCAGCATCGGCCTCACCTACGGCCTCGCCGAGGCCGGCACCACCGGGTCCCTCGGATCCGCCAAGGTGCTGATCTCCCTGGTGGTCGGCGCGGCCCTGGTGCTCGCCTTCGTCCTGCGCACCCTGTCCGTCGAGAACCCGCTCGTCGACCTGCGGCTCTACAAGAACGCCGCGTACAGCTCCGCCTCGCTCACCACCTTCACCATCGGTGCGGCGGTGTTCGGCGCCATCATCCTGATGCCGCTGTACTTCCAGATCGTCCGGCACGAGGACGCCGTCCACACCGGCCTGCTGCTCATCCCGCAGGGCAGCGGCGCCGCCATCGCGATGGTGCTCGGCGCGCGGCTGATCGACAAGCTGGGCAGCGGGCCGACCTCCTTCATCGGCGGCATGGTCAGCATCGTCGCCACCCTCCCCTTCGTCGCCATCGGCTCCGACACCAACTACTGGTACCTCGGCACCGCGATGGTGGTGCGCGGATTCGGCATCGGCCTGTGCGCGATGCCCGCGATGACGGCCGCCTACCGGGCCGTCTCGCCGATGAAGATCGGCGACGCCACCGTCCAGCTCAGCGTGCTGCAGCGGGTCGGCGGTTCGGTCGGCACCGCGATCTTCGCGGTGATCCTGCAGAACCACCTGTCCGGCGCGGCCGACCAGGCCGACCAGGCCTCCGCGTTCGGCACCTCCTTCTGGTGGGTGCTCGGCGTCGCGGTCGCCGCGACCACGCCGACCCTGCTGCTCACCGCGGCCGAGAAGAAGGCCAAGCGCGCCGCGGCCGCCCCGCAGCCCGCCTGACCCCGCCCCACCCGCCGGGCGACCGCCCGGCCCCACGACGCCGTCCGTCGCGGTGGCACCCCGACACCACGACGGACGGCACCCTCGGTGCCCCCGATCCCCGCCGCCCCCGCGGGACCGGGGGCACTGTGGCATGCCCGGCGCGGCACACCCGGCCCAGCGCGCCCGGCCCGTACACGTCCGGCCCGGCGCGCCCGGCGTCGGCCCCGAACCCGGTTGCCCTGTCCATTACATGGCGTTACGTTTTCGTTACGTTCGATTGGGAAATCTGGGTGGAGCCCACTTGCTGACGTAGGTTTGGGTAAGGCCTAAAGAGATCAACGCGGGGGAAAGCAATGCTCAGCAGGCGTGTACGGGACTCCTATCGGCGGTTAAGGGACTCGCGCCAGGGCCGGAGCCGGGACGCCCACTTGCAGGCCCACAGCCGTCGGTTGATGCGGCGGCTGGAGCTGCCCGTGCCGCTCGACCCGGCGGAGCTGTGCGAGCGGCTCGGCGAGGACCGCGGCACGCCGATCCGGCTGATGCCGTGGGAGCTGCCGGTCGACGGGCCGTTCGGCATGCTGATATCGCGCCCGCACGAGGACGCCATCGTCTACCAGTCCCACACCACCAAGGCCCACCAGGCCCACATCATCCTGCACGAGGTCGGCCACATCGTCGCGTACGACCTCGCGGGCGGACGGCCCACCGAGGCCGGGCCGCACGGGTGTTACTCCGACCGGGACGAGCGGGACGCCGAGGTCATCGCCTCCACGATCATGCGGCACGCGATCACGCTCGGGCGGCGGGCGCAGCGCTACGGCATCGACGAGCCCTGGCAGCCCTCGGTGTACAACAGCCTGGTCCTGACCGACGGGCTGACGTGAGGGCGTTCGACTGCGTCGCCATCGTCACGCTGCTCGCCGGTACCGCCTGGACGCTCCCCGCGCTCGTCCGCCGCCGCTTCCGCGATCCCATGCGGCTGCACCTGAGCCTGTCGCTGCTGTTCATGGGGCTGGGCAACCTGCTGGCGCAGCCCCGCCTGGTCGCCCTCCTCGACCGGCGCACCACCGCCGGGGTCGCCAAGTGCAGCTACAACGCGCTGGTCCTGGTCGGGCTCTGCCTCATGGTCTCGTTCCTGCGGGAGCGCCCGATCAACCGCCGTACGGCCGGGCGCTCGTGGGAGGTGCTGCTGTGCGCGGCCTGTCTGGCGGGCATGGTCGCGATGACCGTCCTGCTGCCGCCGCCGCTCCGCAACCACACCCTGACCAGCCACTTCCTGCTCGACTGGCGGGTGCGGGTGTTCTACGACCTGGGCAACGTCTTCCTGTTCTCCGGGTACGCCGCGTGCGCCCTGCTCGCCCTGCGGCACTCGCGCGCCGGGCACCCGCTGCGCAGATGGTCCCTGGCGGTCATCGCCGCCGGCCTGATCGGGCTGGACCTGAGCTGCGTCTTCCGCGTGCTGTGGGTCAACCTGCCGGGGCTGCGCGCGCCCGGGACGCCGGTGACGTACGACGAGGACTTCGGCTTCGGCATCGCCGCCACGATCGTGGTGTGCGCGGGGCTGAGCCTGCCGTTCTTCGTGGGCCTGTTCCAGCTCCGGCGGGACCGGCGCGACCACCGCGCGCAGTACCACGGCCTGGAGGCGCTGTGGCAGCGGGTGGCGGTCTTCTACCCCGAACTGATCCTCGACCAGCGGAGTTTCGTCGGGCGGCAGCTGGGGCCCGTCGCGGACTACGCCTCGGCGACGTACCGGCGGTACGTCGAGTGCCGGGACGGGCTGACCCGGCTCGGCCCCTACCTCCGGCTCGCCGCCGACGAGTTGGCGCCCGGCGGGGACGGTCTGCCGAAGGATCCGCGCGCGGCGGCCCGCATCGTCGACCGCGCGCTGCTCCTGTACGGGGCGCAGTCGCTGGGCGAGGCGGCGCCGAAGACGAACGCGCTGTTCATCCCGGGGCCCCGCGAGGCCTCCGACGACTACGAGAGCGACCTCGTCGGGCTGATCGAGATCTCCCGCGAGCTGCGGGCGCTGCGGGCCCAGCGCACGGGCGCGGCGTAGCCGCCCGGGCGGCTACGCCGCGGCAGGCCCTACGGCATCAGGACGAACTTGCCCCGGAATCCGCCGGCCTCCAGCCGCCGGTGCGCCTCGTGCGCGTCGGCGAACGGGAGGACGGTCGTCCGCGGCCGCACACCGGCGTCGCGGGCGGCGTGGGCGGCGTGGGCGGCCACCTCGGCCAGGTCCGCGCGGTCCAGCTCCACACCGTGGAGGACGAACTCCACGTCCGGGCGGCGGGCCGGGTCGGGCGCGGCGAACGGGACGAGGGTCAGGAACGTGCCGCCCGGGCACACCGCCTCGATCAGGTCCGGGGCGCCGCCGGCGTCCACGACGACGTCGTAGGCCTTCGCCTCGACGCGCGCCGGGTCGGTCAGCACCGCTCCCCCGCCCGGGCGGCCGAGGCGCAGCGCCCGGCAGGCCTCGGCGTCGCCGGGGCGGACGAGGAGGTCGGTGGTGGTGTCCGGCTCGTCGAGCAGCCGGACGGCGAGCTGTCCGCCGAGGCTGCCCTGGGCGCCGACGAGCAGCACCCGGCGGCCGGCCCGGACGGGGGTGCGGCGCAGCGCCTGGACGGCGGTGACGCCGGCCAGCGGCAGGGCGGCCGCGTCGACGAGGTCCAGGGCGTCGGGGACGCGGACGACGTACTCGGGGTCGAAGCGGACGTACTCCGCCATGCTGCCGACACCGGTGCCCAGTTGGGCGGTCATCGCCATGACGCGGTCGCCGGCGGTGTAGCCGCAGCCGGCGGGTGCGTGGGCGACGGTGCCGGCGAGGTCCCAGCCGAGGACGGCCGGGAGGGCGGTGGGGATCAGGCCCGAACGGGTGGCCAGGTCCACGGGGTTGACGGCGGCGGCCGCCACCCGGATGACGAGTCCGTCCCCGTCCGGTTCGGGCAGGTCGAGGAGGCCGAGTACCTCCGGGCCTCCGGTGCGCGTGATCCCCACGGCCTTCATCGTGCGGTGTCCTCCCCGGGACTCGGCGCCGGAGGCCTCGGGGCGTCCAGCGCGTCCATGATCGACAGTAGTTGCTCGCGGACCTCCGGGGTCATCCCGCCGGCCCGCATCGCGATCGAGCGCACCTGCCGGTCGGCGAGGACGGAGGCCCAGGCCGGGTCGTCGGCCGCGTCGGCGGCCGTCTCCTCGTTGATGAGCGCCCCCACCGAGACCGGGAGGGTCATCGGGCGGGCGCGGAAGTACTGCACGATCGCGGCGAGCACGCTGATCGTGGGGTTGGTCTGCGAGCCGTTGCGCAGGGCGGCCAGGTAGCTCCTGGAGATGGTGACGTCGTGGGACGGGTCCTCGGAGATCGCCTGGGCGACCTCGGACGTGGAGGGTTCCCGGCGGCGTCCCACGGTGTCCGTGGTGGCTGCATCCGCGAACCACGCGTTGAGGCGTTCCGCCAACGTGGCCATGTCCGTCTCCCTGGGCTCCGGCGCCTCGGGTCGGGACGACTCGGCGCGACGTTCGGTGACGGCAGGGTAGACGCTAGCGCTTCGCCTGTGAAGTCGCCGAGGTTCTCGAAGTCTAACACCAGCGCCACCTCATCAACACACCTGCCAATATAGTGGTAGCAAGTGCTAATATACTGGCGTTTGCTATCGCCACAGAGACAATCGTCCTGTGAAAAGGTCCTGCGTCGCCCCGGCCACCCGGGGTGCGGGAGCCCTGGCAGTCCAGGGCGCAGGAGCCCCGGGAGGCCGGGGACGCAGGACCGCCCGAACCCTTCCGAATCCGGAGGAGACATGCGCAGCGGTACGACTTTCACCCAGGGCCTGCGGCACAGCGTCGACGACGGCCGGGCCGGCGGCCCGGCGTGGACGGTGGAGGCCGTCCGCCAGGTGCGCTACCACGTCGTCAGCTCCGACCACCTGTTCGCGCTCGACAACACGGCCCTCCTCGACGGCTGCCCGGACGCGCCCATGCGCGCCGGCGACCGCCGCCTCGTCGTCATCGACGAGAACGTCGACAAGCTCTACGGCGGCCGGATCCGCGACTACTTCACCTACCACCGCGTCGCGGTCACGATGCTGCCGCTGCGGGCGGACGAACCCGTGAAGGAGTGGGAGTCCGTCCTGCGCGTGGTCGACGCCATGAACGACTTCGGCATCGACCGCCGCCGCGAGCCGGTCCTCGCCATCGGCGGCGGCGTACTCACCGACATCGTCGGCTTCGCCGCCAGCCTCTACCGGCGCGGAACCCCGTACATCCGCATCCCCACCACGCTGATCGGCCTGGTCGACGCCGGGGTCGGCGTCAAGACCGGCGTCAACTACGGCCTCGGCAAGAACCGCCTGGGCACCTACGCCCCGGCGACGGCCACCTTCCTGGACCGCACCTTCCTGCGCAGCCTCGCGCCGCGGCACATCAGCAACGGCCTCGCCGAGATCATGAAGATGGCCCTCATCCGCTCCGAGGAACTGTTCGCGTTGCTGGAGTCCTGGGGCGCCGCCGTCCACGCGGACCGGCTCCAGGGCTCCACCGGGGAGCTGGCCGCCGCGTCGGACGCGATCGTCGCCGAGGCCATCCACCTGATGCTCGAAGAGCTCCAGCCCAACCTGTGGGAGTCCCACCTGGAGCGGTGCGTGGACTACGGGCACACCTTCAGCCCGACCGTCGAGATGCACGCGCTGCCGGAACTGCTGCACGGCGAGGCCGTCATGATCGACATGGCCCTCACCACCGCGCTGGCCACCCTGCGCGGCGACCTCTCCGAGGAGCAGGCCGACCGGATCTACCGCGTGGCCACCGCGCTCGGACTGCCCGTGTGGAACGACGTCCTGGCCGACCCGGCGCTCCTGGAAGCCGCCCTGCTCGACACCGTCCGCCACCGCGACGGCCACCAGCGGCTGCCACTGCCCGTCGGGATCGGCCGGCACCACTTCGTCAACGACGTCACCCCGGCCGAACTCCGGGCCGCCACCGCGCTGTTGCGGCGCAAGGCCGCGGTGGCCGGGCACACCCCGGCCGGCTACGCGCGGGTGAGCGCGTGAGCGAGCGCAGCGAGGTGGGCGTGAGCGCCCCGCACGGCGGGGCCCGGCCCGTCACCGCCGTCGTGATCGGCGGGTCCACCGGCATCGGCCGGGGCGTCGCCGACGCGTGGGCCGCCGAGGGCGTCGAGACCCACGTCCTCAGCCGCTCCCGGCCCGCCGGCCCCGGCGCCGACCTGCTCGCCTGGCACCCGCTGGACCTGCGCGACGGCGACGCGGCGCGGGCCGCCCTGCGCTCCGGCATCCCGGCCCGGGTCGACCTGGTCTGCTACTCGGCCGTGTACTTCACCGACCGCCGCGAGCCCTTCACGGACGTCCACGAGGCCGACTGGCTGGACCAGTTCGCGGTCAACGTGCACGGGCTGGCGTGGACCCTGAAGGAGACGCTGCCCGCCCTGCGCGCGGCCGGCCCCGGCCTGTTCCTGCACATCTCCTCCGAGGTGGTCTACAACGCGGGCCCGAACCGGTCCGGCTACGCCGCGACCAAGGCCGCCGCCGACTCGCTGGTCCGCTCCGTCGCCCAGGAGACCGACCCCGCCGAGGTGACGTTCGTCCAGGCGCTGCCCGCCGGGATGGTGGACACCCCCGGCATCCGCGCCCGCCGGCCGGCGGGCTTCGACTACGGGGCCTACATGACGCCCGCGCACTTCGGGCCGCTCGCGGCCGAACTCGCCCGCACGCGCGGGGTGCCGCACGCGGGCGAGGCGCTGGTCGTGCACGAGGACCGGAGCTGGACGCCGGTCCGCGCAGGGACCCCGCAGTCCCAGTCCCGCCCGCCGGCCCAGTCCGGCGCGCCGTCACCGTCCCGCCCGCCGTCCCCGTCCGGCGCGGTGTCATCGCCCCCGTCCGGCGTCTGAGCGCGCCCGACTCCCTTTCCCCGAGCACGACGTCGAGGAGGACCCGTGCCACAGCTCCAGGCACACACACTGCTGTTCGACATGGACGGAACCCTGGTGGACTCGACCGCCCTGGTCGAGTCCACCTGGGCGGACTTCAGCGGGCGGCACGGGCTGGACCTCGCCGAGGTCCTCGCCTACGCCCACGGCCGCCCCACCCGCGAGACCGTGCACCGCTTCGTCGCCGACGCGCCGCTCGCGGCGTCCGAGACGCGGCGGCTGGTCGCGCACGAGGAGTCGGAGACCGCCGGCATCGCGGCGGTGCCCGGCGCCGCCGCGCTCCTCGCCGCGCTGCCGCCCGGCTCCTGGGCGGTCGTCACCTCCGCGAGCCGCCGACTGGCCGAAGTGCGGCTCGGCGCGGCCGGACTGCCCGTACCGGAGCTGCTGGTCAGCGCCGACGACGTCACCCGCGGCAAGCCCGACCCACAGGGCTACCTGCTCGCCGCCCGGCGGCTGGGCGTGGAACCGCAGGAGACCGTCGTCTTCGAGGACTCCCCCGCCGGCATCCGCGCCGGACTGGCCTCCGGCGCGCGCACGGTGGTCATCGGCGGCTGCGCCGACCACGACCACGAGGCGGAGCGGCACCCCGACTTCCGGGGCTTCGCGGTGGCCCCGGCCGACCCGTCCCGCCCCGGCGTGACGCTCACCGTGCCGGAACCCGTCGCCGACGGCCGGCTGGTGCGGCCGTGACCGGGACAACGGCCCCGGCCGCGACCACCCTCGCCGCCGACGTCGGCGGCACCTGGGTGCGCTGGCGCGCCGGGGGCCCCGGGAGCCCGGTCGAGCGGGTGCCCGCGCCCAGCCGGCTGCGGCACCCGGAACGGGCCGTCGCGGACCTGCGGCGGGACATGGTCGAGCTGCTCGGCGGGGCCGCCCCGCCCGGCGCCAGGGCCGCCGTCTCCTTCGGCGCGGCCATCGACCACCTCACCGGCGTCGTCCACGGCTCGGCCCCGCTGTGGGGCGCGGCGGACGAGCCGTACGACCTCATGGCCGCCCTGCGCGAGCACCGGCCGGACGTCACCTGGACCCTCGTCAACGACGTCACCGCCGCCCTCGCCGACTTCGCCGTCAACCACGCCCGCCCCGGCACCCGGCGCGTCGCCTACCTGACCGTCAGCAGCGGCATCGCGCTGCGCACCGCCGACCTGGAGCGGACGGTGATCCCCGTCGACGCGTGGGGCCTGCAGGGCGAGGTCGGGCACCTGACCGTCGCCTGCCCGCCGGACCTGGCCGGGCTGCCGTGCGAGTGCGGCGGCCCCGACCACCTCGCCTCGCTCGCCGCCGGCCCCGGCTTCGTCCGGGTCGCCGAACGCCTGGGCCTGCCGGAGGCCGCACGGGTGGCCGACTGGCTGCCCGGCGCGCTCGACGCCGGCGACCCGGCCGCCCGGCGGCTGCTCGGCCTGTGCGTCGAACCGGTCGCCCAGCTGATCCGCACCCTGTGGTGCCTCGACCCGCACCTGGACCTGCTCGGGCTCGGCGGCGGCGTCGTCGAGGGCCTCGGCGCGCACTACGCCACCGAGCTGCGCCGCCGCCTGGCCGCCTCCACCTCGTACGCCGCCCGCGGCTACGGCCGGGCCTGGCTCGACGACCGCCTGGTGCTGTGCGGGCCCGGCGACGTGGACGCGCTGCGCGGCGCCGAGCGCATCGGCCACTGGCCGCCGAGGATCGCCCGGTGAGCGCGGCGAGCACCGTGAGCCCGGTGCGCCCGGCCGGCGCCGCGAGCACGTCCAACGCCACGAACACGACCGGCGCCCCGACCCCGGCCACGCATCGCGCGCTGGTGCGCCGTGCCCCGGACCGCCACGGCCGCACCCTCGTCGACGTCGCCGAGGTGCCCACCCCCGCGCTGCGGCCAGGCGACGCGCTGCTCGCCCCCGCCGTGGCCGGCATCTGCGGCACCGACTGGCAGATCCTGCGCGGCCTGCGCGACGACCCCACCCCGGTGCTCGGGCACGAGGGGGTGGCGTACGTCGTCGAGCCGGGCGACACCGGGCTCGCCCCGGGCACGCCCGTCACCGTGAACCCCACACACCCGGACGACCCGTCGTTCCTGCTCGGGCACAACCTGCCCGGCCTGTGGGCGGAGCTCGCCCGGATCCCGGCGTCGGCGGTGCGCGCGGGCCTCGTCGTCCCGGTGCCGGACAGCGCCGTGCGCCCTCGGGTCGCCTCGCTGGCCGAGCCGCTCGCCTCCGTCCTGTACGGGCTGCGCACCACGCTCCACCTGGTGCGCCCGGCCTCGCTGGTCGTCTGGGGGGACGGCATCGTGGGCCGCCTCGCCACCGAGCTGTGGCCGCGCGAACTGCCGGGCCTGCGCGTCCTGTTGGCCGGCCACGGCGACGGCGCCGTCCACCCGGACGACCCCGCGCTGCCGGGTCTGCTGGCCGCCCTGCCCGGACCGGTCGCCGCGGTGATCGCCACCCCGCGCACCGGCACCCCGGACGCCCTGCGGGCGCTGGACCGCCTCGTGCCGGGCACACTGGTCGTGGACGTGCACGCCGGACTGCCCGCCGGCCCGGTCGAGTTGACCGCCGGCCCGGTCGACGTCACGGCGGTGCGCGCCGAGCACTGCGGCGGCGCGCCGTGGCCGCCGCGGGCCACCAGCCTCGCCCGGCCCGCCGGTCCGCTGCTCCTGCACGGCCACCGGGGCGTGTCCGGCGACCACCTGCGCGAGGCCGTCGCCCACCTCACCGCCCCGCGCGAGGCGCTGGGCCGGGACGTCCTCACCCACGAGGTCGGGCTCGACGGGGCCGCCGAGCTCGTCAACACGGTCCTGACCACGCGGCGGCGCGTCGCGGACGGCCGCCGGGTCCTCAAGGCGGCGATCCGGGTGGCACCGCCGCGGGACCGGCAGTACGGGGTCGGAGGTGGCCGGTGACCGCCCACCCGGGTGCCGCCCACGCGGTGGCCGCACCGCAGTGGCGGATCGCGGACGACCGGACGGCCGCCGCCCGGGCCGCGCTCGCGGCCGGGGCGGACGCGCTCCACCTGGACTTCGGCGGGGCCCACCGGGGCCCGTTCCTCGACGACCCCGCCGAACTCGCCGCCGCCCGGGGGATCGCCGGGATGCTGCCGGTCCCCGTCCTGGCGGTGAACCACGCCAACGACCTCGGCCTGGCCCTCCCCGACGGCACGGCCAACCCCGCCGCCCTCGCCCTGCTGCGCCGGGCCCTGGAGTGCGCCCTGCGCCTGGGCGCCCGGGTCCTGCACGTCCCGGGCTTCCGGCGCAGCCTGCCCGTCACTCCCCACCTACGCGCCGGGACCGCCGAGTTGCTGCGAACCCTGGGCGACGAAGCCGACGCGGCCGGGCTGACGCTCGCCTACGAGTCACCGCTCGACGCCGAGGACAGCCTCGCCCTCGCCCGCGCGGTGGGCCACCCGGCCCTGCGCCTCGTCCTGGACACCGGCAACCTGCTCGACGCCGGCACCCCGCCCGCCGGCTTCGCCCGCGCCGTCGCGACGGCCGGACTGCTCCTGCCCGACCTGCACGTCAAGGACCCCTCGCGCCCCACGACCTGGCGCGGCATCCGCACCGAGCTGCCGGACCTGCTGCGGCACGCCGGCGCCCGCACGGTGCTCGTCGAGAACGACTACCGCCGGGCCCCCGGCCGCCTGCGCGCCGACGTCACCGCGTGCCGCGAGGCATCCCGTCACACCCGGCACGCCCGTCACACCGCTCCCAGGGAGAACGCCCCGTGAAAGCCATCCTGCTGACCGCACCGCGCACGGTGACGATCGCCGAGGTCGACCCGCCCGTACCGGGCCCCGGCGAGGTGCTCGTCCGGGTCGGCCTGCTCGGGTTCTGCGGCACCGACCTCGGCTTCTTCGACGGCACCAGCAACTACCTGCGGGACGGCCTCAAGAGCTACCCGTTCGTCCCGGGCCACGAGTGGGTCGGCACGGTGTGCGGGACCGGCCCCGGCGTCGACGCCGGCTGGGCCGGACGCCGGGTCTCCGGGCACAACTTCCGGGTCTGCGGGCGCTGCCCGGCCTGCCGGGCGGGCCGGATCCGCTACTGCCCCGACCGCAGCGAGATCGGGGTGCTGGGGCCCCGACCCGGCGCCGGGACCGAGCTGCTGACCGCCCCGGTGGACACCCTGACCCGGATCCCCGACGCCCTGTCCGACACCGCCGCCGCACTGCTGGAGCCCACCGCGGCGGCCGTGCACGCGGTGGACCGGATCGCGGTGGGCCCGCACGACCGGGTCGCCGTGCTCGGCGGCGGCACCCTCGGACTCGCCGCGGCCCAGGTGACGCGGGCGCTCGGTGCGGACACCGTCGTCCTCGACCCGCACCCCGCGGCCCGCGAGCTCGCGGCCGCCCTCGGCCTGCCCGCCCTGGCGGCGCCGGGCGAGCGGGACCAGGGGGCGTACGACGCCGTGGTGGAGGCCTCCGGCAGCGGCGCCGCCGTCCGGGCGGCCGTCGGCCTGGTCGCCCCGGGCGGCCGGATCGCCCAGCTCGGCACGCCCCACCACCCCGTCGACGGCTTCGACGCCGCCGCACTGGTGATCAAGGACGTCACGCTGCACGCCGCGCTGTCCGGGGTCGGCTACTGGGACCGGCTGGTGGAGCTCGTCGAGTCGGGCGCCGTCGACCTGGACCCGCTCGTCGACCGGGTGTTCCCGCTGGAATCCGTGGAGTCCCTGGACGCCGCGTTCGCCCACCTCGCGTCCCCGGACCGCCGACGGCCCAAGGTCCTGGTGCGCATCGGGGCGGAGCAGCCGGGCGGCATGGCCGAAACCGCAGCGGCGCTGGTGAGTTGATGAACGGAACGGACCCCGGCGCGGACCGTCCCGGCGCGGACCGCCCCGCCCGGATCGACGCGCGCACGGCGGCGCGGCTGGCCACCCTGGCCGCCGCCGCCTTCGTCTACGTCACCTTCGAGGTCTTCCCCGTCGGCCTGCTCCAGGACATGGCGGACGACCTCGGCGTCCCGGCCGGGCGGATCGGGCTGCTGCTCAGCGGCTACGCCGTCGTCGCGGCCGTGGTCACCATTCCGACCGTCGCGCTCGCCGCGCGGGTCTCCCGCCGCACGGCCCTGCTCGTCTGCCTGCTCGTCCTGCTCGCCGCCGAGCTCATGGCCGCGCTCGCGCACGACTACCCGACGATGGTGGCCAGCAGGGTCGCCGCCGCGCTCACGCACGGAGTGCTGTGGTCGCTGATCGCCCCGGAGGCGGCCGGACTGGTGCCGCGCGAGCGGGTCGGCACGGCGACCGCGGCCGTCTTCGGCGGCGCCACCCTGGCGTCGATCGTGGGCAGCCCCGGGACCACCCTGATCGGGCAGCTGATCGGCTGGCGCGCCACGGCACTGCTGCTCGCGCTCGCCACCGCGGCCGTGACGGGCGCCCTGGCGTGGGCCCTGCGCCGGCGGCCGGAGGTCGGGCCCGCCGAGGCGCCCGCACGGACGGGCGAGGGCGTCCGCATGGACCGGCGCGCGGTGCTGACGCTGTGCGGGGTGGCGCTCGTGCTGGTCACCGCGCACTTCCTCAGCTACACCTACTTCTCCGTGCTCGTCGCCGGCATCACCGGCTCGGCCGGGTCCGTGGTCACCCTGCTGACGGTCTTCGGACTGGCCGGCGCCGCGGGCACGTTCCTCGTCGGCCGCCACAACGACACCGCCCCGCGCCGGACGGCCACCGCGACGATGACGGCCTTCACCGCGGGCGTCGGCCTGCTCCTGCTCGGCTCCGCCCCGCTGCCGGGGGCCGTCGCCGCCGCGGTGGCCACGGTGGCCGTCGCCCTGTGGGGCGGGGCGTTCGCCGCCGCCGGGCCGGTGTTCCAGACCGGGATCATGCGCCTGGCGGGCGACGACGCCGACCGCGCGTCCTCGATCTACGTCACCGGCTTCCAGATCGGCATCGCGAGCGGCTCGGCACTCGGCGCGGCCCTGCTCGACGGCTCCCCGGCCTGGCTGCCCGCCGTCTCGACGGCCCTCGCCACGGCCGTCCTGCTCGCCGTGACGCTCCGTCGCCCGATCCCGGAGGCGAACCAGGCCGGCGCTCCGGAGGCCGTCGAGCAGCAGCGCAGCCCATCGGCCGGCGGATGTCAGCTCCTCCCAGGCCATCGGCCCGGGGGCGTATCCGGCGTACATCCCCGGGGCGACGCGCAGGGCCGGCGCGGCTGAATACGATCTCCGTATGGAAGAGCTTCTCCAGCGTCTCTCGACATCGAAGCGCGTGACCTGGCTGATGTCACAGGCCGTGGTGCTGGCCACCGCCGGCTTGTATGCGCTGATGCTCCCCTTGACGATGCCGGCCCCTGAGCACGGCCTGTTCCGGTTCCCCGACCTCGGGGGCTTCCAGAAGATCGGTCTCTGGCTCCTGCTCGCCCTGCCGGTCCTGCTCGTGCGCCATCTGCCGGCGGCGGTCTTCACGGCGGTCCTGGGCGAAGCGGTCCTCGGCGACGCCTTCGGCGCGCGGCCCTCGATCGTGTTCGTCATGCTCGTCGGCCTGGGCGGGTACCTCGCCGTCCGGCGACCGAAGGCTGCCGCCGTCGGCTCCGTCGCGAGCGTCGCGGCCGCGTTCTTCAACGACCTCCACGGCCGCGAGCAGTCCGTCGGCGACGCGTCCCAGTGGGCCGGGGGGTTCGCGTTGTGGTTCGCGGTCGCGTGGGTCTTCGGCGGGGTGTACCGCAAACGCCGTGAGTACCTCGAAGCCCTGCAGGAGCAGACCGCGGCCCGCGTCGTCATGGCCGAGCGGCTGCGGATCGCCCGCGAGCTGCACGACAGCGTCGCGCACAGCATCGGGATCATCACGGTGCTGTCGGGAGCGGCGGCGCGGGTCGTGGAGACCAAGCCCGAGCAGACGCGGCAGGCGCTGGCCGGCATCGAGACCACCGGCCGGGAGACGCTGCTGGAGCTGCAGCGCATGCTCGGGGCGCTCCGCCGCGCCGAGCCCGACGACGCCATGCCGCAGTCCGCTCCGCTGGCGCCGGCCGGCAGCCTGGCCGACGTCCCGCAGCTCGCCGAACGCACGGCCGGCGCCGGGGTGCGGGTTCAGGTGACCTGGCGGGGCGAGCGGCGTCCACTGCCGCCGGAGATCGAACTGTCGGCGTTCCGGATCATCCAGGAGTCGGTGACGAACGTGGTGCGGCATTCCAGGGCGCGGACGTGCCGGGTCGCGGTCGGTTACGAGCCGGAAGGGGTGACGATCGAGGTGGTGGACGACGGGGACGACGCTCGCGGCGGGCCCGGCCGGCCGAGGCTCTCCGCGGCCGGAGAGAGCGGCTTCGGCCTGCTCGGCATGCGCGAGCGGGTGACGTTGCTGTCCGGCCAGTTCAGCGCCGGCCGGCGTCCGGAGGGCGGGTTCCGGGTGACGGCGAGGCTCCCGGTATGAGCGTGCGGGTGCTGCTGGTCGACGACCAGCCGCTGATGCTGGTCGGGCTCGGGATCCTGATCGGCGACACCGACGACCTGGAGGTGGTCGGCGAGGCCGGCGACGGCCGTGAGGCGGTGCGCCTGGTGCGTGAACTGCGGCCGGACGTCGTGGTGATGGACATCCGGATGCCGGGCATGGACGGGATCGAGGCGACCCGGCAGGCGACCGCCGAGCCGGACCCGCCCAAGGTCCTGGTGCTGACGACCTTCGACGACGACGAGTACGTCTACGGCGCACTGCGCGCCGGGGCCAGTGGATTCCTGCTCAAGAGCATGGCCCTGGACGCGATCCTGGAAGCGATCCGCGTGGTGGCCGCGGGCGACGCGCTGATCGCGCCGAGCGTGACCCGACGGCTGATCGCGGACTTCGCCGCAACGTCCGGCCCCGCGGCCCCCGAACCGGACGCCGGGCCCGCCCCGGACCCGAGTCCCATCGCGGGGATCACCGACCGGGAGCGCGAGGTGCTGGCACTGGTCGGACAGGGACTGTCGAACACCGAGATAGCCGAGCGGCTGGTGATCAGCGCGGCGACCGCGAAGACCCATGTCGCGCGTCTGTTCGCCAAGCTCGTGGCCCGGGACCGCGTCCACCTGGCGATCATCGCCTTCGAAACCGGACTCGTGCCGCGTAGACGGTAGGGGCCCGTGACCGGGCCGGTCACGCTCGGCCGCGGGCCGCGGAACGAACCCTGACCTGCACGGCGGGCGAGCCGGCTGAAAGGCTCCCGGTGCCGCTTCGGCGAGCACCGAAGCGGCACCGGAACAACCAACAGCAAACGGGGGTGCGAGGCGACCGGGCCGGTCAGACGGCGTGTTCGTCGAGGAAGCGCTCGACGTCCCGCGCCCACAGCCGGCCCTCGTCCTCGGTGAAGGCGTGGCCCGCGCCCGGGTACTCGACGACCGTCGCCCCCGGGATCCGCTCCCCCAGCAGCCGGCTGGTGGCCGGGAGGACGACGCGGTCGGCGCCCGCGACGACGACGAGCGTGGGCACGGCGATCTCGCCCAGGCGGCCGGTCAGGTCGACCCGGGTGGCGGCGGTGATCTGGAGCAGCCCGCCCGCGGGCAGCCCCGCCCCGACGGCGGCGGCCTGTGCGCCGTGCTCCTCCGCGCCGAGCTCCGCGAGGAGCCGGGGGTGCGTCAGCAGGCCGATCAGGTAGGCGCCCAGCACGGACGGGTCCCCGGCCGCGGCCAGGGCCTCCCACACCGCGGCGACCGTGCGCAGCTGCGCGTCCGGCTCGCTGAAGCCGACCGTGAGCACCAGGCCGGTGACCCTCTCCGGGTGGCGCAGCGCGGTGGCGAGGGCGACGGCGCTGCCGAAGGACGAGCCGACCACCGGGAACCGCTCGTGGCCCTCGCGGACCAGGGCGGCGACCAGGGAGTCCGCCAGCGCGAACACGTCGAGGTCGCCGGACGGGTCCGACGCGCCGGTGCCCGGGTAACGGGTGCCGACGAGGTGCCGGCGCCCGGCGAGGCGCCGGATCAGCGGCCCGAAGTTCAACTCGACGTCGCCGCCCGCCCCGTGGGCGAGGGCGAGCCCGGCGCCCGTCCCGGCGCTCAGGTACTCGGTGCGGCCGGTGCCGAGCAGCGCGCTCGACACCGGCGACTGGAGGTCCGTCACCTCGCTCCCTTCCGCTTGCCGAACCGCCGCACGAGCGGCATCTCCACGTACCGGTACAGCAGTCCGGCGATCACGAGGGAGACGGCCAGCGCCGACGCCAGGTAGACGGCGACCATCGCCCCCGGGCCGAACGGCCCGTGCAGCACCTTGATGTTCAGCGTGTAGAGCACCAGGTAGTGGCACAGGTAGAACGCGAACGACGCGTTGCCGAGCGCCAGCAGGGGCCGGGAGGCCAGGACGCCCGGGCGGCCGGCGACGTCCCGCTGGGCGGCCGCCACGATGAGCAGCACGCACGGGACGATCAGCGGCGCCCGCCAGCCGAACAGCACCGGGCTGTAGGTGGCGACGGCGTAGGCCGGGACGAACGACACCAGCACCCACGGCAGGCTGATCCGCGGGAAGCGGCCGGAGGCCACCAGCTGGGCGGCGAACATGCCCGCGAAGAAGTCGAAGAGACGCCCCAGCGGGAACACGTAGGCGAACCACAGCTGGAAGCCCGTCACGCTCGGCTCGCTGATCAGCTTGATGTTCCCCGACGGCAGCGTGTACGCGAGGACCGGCATCAGGACGGCGCCGGCCACGCACACGGCCAGCCCGGCCCAGGAGGTGCCGGAGCGGACGGTGCGGAACCGGGCGATCACGAACGGGAACACCAGGTAGAACACCGCCTCCACCGCGAGCGACCAGCCCGGGGGCAGGACGGTGAAGTTGTGCTTCGGGTTCGGCACCCACACCTGGGTGAGCGTCGCGTAGCGCAGCACGTCGGAGAGTTGCGTGCCGGTGCCCCAGAACACCGCCACCGCCGCCGCGCCGGCCGCGTAGTACAGCGGCAGGATCTTGACGAACCGGCGGCGGTAGAAGGCCCCGAGGCGGTCGCCCGTGCGGGACGACCAGGTGAGCACGAAACCGCTCAGGACGAAGAAGAACGCCACGCCGAGGCCGCCGAACTGGTTGGAGACCTCGTGGAAGACGACGTTGGTGTGGTGGTCGGCGAAGGTCGGCAGCGCCAGGTACGAGGAGTGGCACACGAAGACCGACAGCGCGGCGAAGAAGCGCAGTCCGGTCAGCGAGTCGAGGCGGGGGGTGCGCCGCCCGGCCGCCGCCGGCGGCGGCCCGCTGGGTGCGGGGACCGCCGCCGGCGCCAGTCTGCCGGCGCTGTTCACCGTGCTCATTCCCCGGCCGGGGAGGTCAGGGCCGACACCGCCGCCACCGCCGCGAGACCGTCCTCGTACCCGAGCACGGCGGCCACGCCGCGCACGTCGGGGTCGAACGGGTCGGCGCCGAAGCCGGCCCGCGCGCGCTCGGACGGCTCCAGGACGACGGCCCGGTCCAGCACCTTCCGGCGCTCCGGCGTCACGTAGCCGGGCAGCTCGGGCTGCGGGCGCAGGACGAGCACGCGGTCGGCGTGGGCGGCGAGTTCGGCGTTGGTGAGGGAGTAGGTGCCGCCGTCGACGTAGTCCGCGCCGTCGATCGTGGCCACCGGCCACAGGCCCGGCACGGCGCAGCTGGCGGTGAGCGCGTCCACCAGGCCGACGCCCGAGTCCGCGGTGAAGACGGCGGGCTCGCCGTCGGCGCGCACGGCGGTGACCGAGAGCCGGGCCTCGGGCCAGGCGTCCCGCTGGAGGCGGCCGGCGATGGCCGCGCGGCGGCGGGCCGGGTCGGTGCCGGAGCGCTCGCGGGACAGCGCGGCGAGCCGCTCGGTCTTGACGGCCAGGGACTCGTCGGCGCCGTGGACGGCGAGGACGTCCGGCAGGATCTCGGCGAGGGAGACGGCCGGGGCGAGTTCGGCGTTGCGGCGGGACTTGCGGACCGTGCGGTCGAACTCGGCGGCGGCGCCGGAGTGCAGCACGGCGGCGGCGACGGCGGCGCCGGCCGACGTGCCGACCACGTGGCCGACGGCGTCGAGCCGGAGCGCCCCGGCCTCCTCCAGCGCGGCCAGGACGCCGATGGTCCAGCCGATGCCGGCGAGTCCGCCGCCGCCGAGGACCACGGCGGTCGATTCCTGCGACATGAACTTCCTCCTGTTGGTGCGGGTGGTGCCCGGTGCGATGTGGTGGTGGGGAATGTGGGGACGGTGGGGGCCGTGGGGGCCGTGGGGGTCGTGGGGGCGGTAGGGGCTGTGGGGGCCGGCCACCGTGCCCTCGGGGCGGGTCCGGTGGCCGGCCTCGTCCCGGCCGGGGGATGGCGGGACGGTCGCGGGCACGGCGCTCAGCGCGCGTGCACGGGTTCGGCGGGCGCCGCGGTGTCCGTGGGGACGCCGGTGGGGGCGGGCACGCCGGTGGGGGCCTGGCGCGGGCTCGCGTTGCGGCGGCGCCAACGCTGGTCGAGGGGTTTCTCGACGAGCTGGTACGACAGGTAGGTGGCGGCGATGGTCAGCGCCACGATCCCGGCGTACACGATCGGCGCCTCGACCCCGCTGTAGCCGTGGCCCGAGCGGTGCAGGTACCACATCCACAGCAGCGGCCACTGGTACATGTAGACACCGAAGGTGAAGCGGCCGAAGCGGGCGACCGCGGGCGCGGGCCGGTCCGCCGGGCGGCGCAGGTCGCCGGCGCCGACGGCGCCGATCAGCAGCACGATGCCGGTGATGCTGACCGCGCTGGTGGCGAAGATGAAGTGCGCGTGCTCCGTCGCCACGTAGACCTCCGGTGCCAGGACCACCAGGGCGGCCCAGCGCGGGATCCGGGGCCAGGCGCCGCGCTTGAGCAGCAGGGCGATCAGCATGCCGAGGACGGACTCGACCATGCGCGCGGCCGGGCAGACGTAGACCAGCCAGAACTTCCACTCCGAGATGTCCTCGGGCACGCCGTGGTAGTTCATCCCGGGGCTCTGGAACGTGGCGCCGTCGGGGAGCAGCGACAGGACGAACGGCAGCGCGACGACCACCGCGGTGAGCACGACCGTCAGGATGCGCAGGGCCTTGGTGGAGCGCTGGACCAGCCCCCGGTACAGGAACGGGAAGACCAGGTAGAAGCAGATCTCCACGGACAGCGTCCAGGCCGGGTTGTTCACCGCGAAGTACACGGTGTGGTCCGGCACCCACGCCTGCACGAGGAACAGGTTGGCCAGGACGGTGCCGAGCGGGAACGCCGTCGCGGCGAAGAGGGCCGCGCAGATCACCCAGGCGACCAGGTGGACGGGGATCACCTTGACCACGCGCCGGGACATGAACCGCCGCCAGTCCAGCGACGTGCCGCGCGAGGTCCAGGTCAGCACGAAGCCGCTGAGCACGATGAAGAACGACACCGACGTGTAGCCGACCTTGCTCAGGGCCCCGTACACGTGCGACTGGAGCACCTGGTCGGCGAAGAGGCCGACGCCGACGACGTGCGAGGTGAGGATGAAGAAGGAGGCGGGCAGCCGGGCCAGCGACAGTCCCGGCAGGTTGCCGCCGCGGCCCGTGCCGACCGGCTGGGCGGCACCGACCGGCCGGGCGGTGCTCACGAGGACACCCCCGCCTCGGCCTCGGCCCGCTGCGCCGGCACGGCCGGTGCCGCGGGCGCGGGCTCCGTCGGGACCACGGCCTTCGGCCGGGCCGTGGCCCAGTACTTCATGGTCGGCAGCTCGACCAGCCGGTACAGCAGCCAGCCCGCGAGGATCGTCGCCGCGAAGGTGCCGAGGATCAGGGCGATCGCGGGCAGCGGCGCGTAGTGGGCGCCGTGCTGGATCTTGGTGCGCAGCGTGTACATCAGCACGTGCTGCGTCATGTAGAAGCCGAACGACACCTCGCCCAGCCACACCATCGTGCGCGTGGCCGTCCAGGTGCGGTGCCCGTCGAGGTCGCGGCGGACGGCGGAGGCGACGATCAGCAGCAGCGGCACGAACGTGAACGGGATGAACGAGAAGGTGAACGGCACCACTTCGGCGACGACGTAGCCGACGAGCAGCGCGCCCCACGCGACGGCCGGCCGGATCACCGGCAGCCGGCCCTCGGCGATCACGCGGGCCAGCAGCATGCCGGAGAGGAACTCGGCGAGCCGGGGCAGCGGGAAGTTGTAGCCGAACCAGAACTGGACGGTGGAGATCGGCATGCCGTCGGTGTGCGGCGAGTTCGGCAGCACGGTGGCGACGGCGGCGATCAGGAAGGTCCAGGCGACGCAGCCGGCCAGGGCGAGCGTCAGCCGCTCGCGGGGTATGCGGCGCACCAGCGGCGCGATCAGCGGGAACAGCGCGTAGAACATCAGCTCGCAGCAGAGCGACCAGCTGGGGACGTTGACGGCGAGGAAGATGTTGTGGACCGGGAACCAGGAGTTCACGAGGAACAGGTTCGGCAGGTAGTCCCAGGGGCTGGTGGCGGCCGCCCCCGCGAACAGGACCATGGCGAGCGCCCAGGTCACGACGTGGGACGGGAACAGCTTGACCACGCGCTTGCGGAAGAAGTGCAGGTAGCCGCGGCTGTCGGAGCTCCGCCACATCAGCAGGAACCCGCTGAGGACGAAGAAGAAGGACACGCCGACCCAGCCGGCCTTCCAGAAGATCGTTTTGTAGGTCTCGGCCCAGTTCTGGTCTCTGAACGGGTTCATCGGGATGAACGTGAGCGAGAGGTGGAAGAAGAAGACGGGCGCGGCCGCTATGAAGCGCAGACCCGTCAGGGACGGCAGCGGGGCGCGGTGGTCGTGGCTAGGCCTGGAAATGGGACGCCTCCTTGATGCGGTCGACTGGGGAAGGGGCCGGTCGCACGTGCCGCAGCCCGTAGAGGACGAAGCCGCCCACGGCGAGGCCGACGGCGGCCAGTGGTACGTCGTGCACGTCGTGGAAGTGGATGATGACCCGGCCGCCGGCGAACGAGCCCAGGGCCGCGCCGACGCCGAAGGCCGACATGTTGGTCGCCAGGGACAGGCTCGGGGCGGCCGCGGCGAGGTCCAGGACGTCGCTCTGCAGGATCGGGATGAGCGAGAAGGTGGCGAGGGCGAAGAGCACCCCGCCGATGGGGAAGGTGAGGGTGCTGCGCTGGAGCGGCTGGAAGGCCGCGCAGCCGGCGATGAACGCGGCCGCCGTGAGCAGCGCCGGCCCGCGGCCCCGGCCCGCGAGCCGGCCGCCGATCGAGTTGCCGAAGATGCTCGCGACTCCGTAGGCCACCAGCAGCACGGGGACGGCCGCCTCGGCGTAGCCGGCCGCGACGGCGCTCGGCTCGAAGTAGGTGATGATCGTGAACATCGCCGCCGAGAACAGCGCGGTGGCGCCGACGGTCAGCGCGACGTCGAGGTTCAGCAGCGCCGAGATCTCCTGCCGGGCGTCCGGCTCCGGAGTGCCGATGTCCAGGTGGGCGGTCGCCTTGTGCACGCCCCACGTGGCGACCGCGGCGACCACCGAGATCACCGCGAACGGTGTGCGCCAGCCGCCGATCTGGGCCAGCGCGGCCCCGGCCGGGATGCCGAGCACGGTGGCCAGGTTCACCCCGAACTGGATGGCCGTGACGGCCTTGCTGGAGCGGTCCACCGGTAGCAGGCGCTGCGTCAGCACGATCGCGGTGGCGAGGTACGCGCCATGGACGCTCGCGGTCACCACCCGCCCCAGCAGCACCAGGGAGAAGTCGGCGGCGGTCGCGATGACGACGTTGCCGAGGGCGAACACCGCGAGCAGCCAGGTGGCCAGCCGCACCTTCGAGACCCCCGCCGTGAGCACGGCGACGACGGGCCCGGCGATCGCGACGGTCGCGGCGTAGACGGTCACGAGCAGCCCCGCCGTCGTCACGTCGACGCGCAACGCAGCCCCGACCTGGGACAGCATCCCGCCGGGCAGCAGCTCGGAGGTGCCGATGCAGCAGATGCCTGCCACCAGCGGAACGGTTCTGCGGGTCACGTGGGAGTCCTCTCAGGAGCCATGAGGAGACTATAGAAACCGAGCTGCCAATATACAAGACAGATTCCTGCGGAGGCGGCGCCAAGCTTGCAGTGAATACGCACCGTCCAGTCAGCTGACGGCATGCGGCGCGTTCGGCGGGCATGGAAGCGGACATGGAAACGGGCATGAAAAAGGCCACCGGGCGCGATGCGCCGGATGGCCGGTGGGCGGGGAGGAGCGTCAGCGGGTGCGGCGCCTGGTGGCCGGCGGTGGGGTGAGGCGGACGGGCTGGTCGACCGGGGCGTTCTCGATGTCGTCGAGTTGGGCGAGGACCGTGGTGCGCAGGTCCGCGTAGTCCTCGAAGTCGTGGTCGTGGAAGAGGGTGTGGCCCGTCCACATCAGGTTGGCGCACACCCGGGCGGGGACGCGCCCGGTCTGCGCGCCCATGCCCACCAGGGCGACGGAGCGGATGCTGCCGGGGGCCTTGCGGTTCTGCTGGTGGACCGCCTGGAACGCGGCGGCGCACGCGAGGGCCACGTTGAGCGTCTCGCTGACGTTCTGCGAGGACTCCTCCATCGTCGGGGCGGAGATCAGGAACTTCGGGTGCTCCGCCCCGGACGGCACGCACACCGCGGCGCCCACCGGGAGGTGACCGGCGAAGCCGGTGCGTATCGCGCGCTGGACGCGCAGCTGGATGCCGGCGCCGAGGTGGCGCTTGACGGCGGCGTCGGTGCCGCCGTCCATCCGGCCGCGGGAGTTGGTGGGGCTGACCCAGGCGTCGACCTTCTCGTCGAGGATCGAGCCGGTGCGGATCTCGACCCCGGGCGTGTCGGCGAAGGCGGCCCGCCACGCCCGCACCACGGTCGAGTTGAGGTCGGTCAGTACCACCCTGAGCGGCGGCTGCGTGCGGTCCATGGGCGTGCTCCGATCGGGATCGTGTTCGTCATCTCGTTGGTCATCGCGTTCGTCATCGCGTTCGTCATCGCGTTCGTCGACGGCTTCGTCGTCGCGTTCTTCCAACGGACTCGAAGCTAGCGCGCCGCACTGACAAACCCGGCCGGCGCCGTTGTCGGTGGGTCCTCGTACTGTCGGCAGCGACTTCCCGACGTCAGCACCGCGTGAGAACCCAGGAGTTGTGCCGCCATGAGCGAAGCCACCGCCCAGCCCGACCCGAACGACCCGCTCGCCCTCGCCGACCTGTTCAAGGGCGGCGGCGAGCCCTGGCTGCCGCTGCTCAAGCCGGTCATCGAGGCGCAGCCGGACGCGGCCTCCTTCATCGGCCCGAACCGCGCCCCCGAGGTCGTGCCGGTCCGCGAGCTGACCTTCCAGGCGCTCAAGCCCAACGCGCCGCACAAGTGGAAGGTCGTGGTCTTCGGCCAGAACCCGTACCCCCGGCCGGAGAGCGCCACCGGCATCGCGATGTTCGACAACACCTTCCACGACTGGAAGGACAGCCAGTTCGGCCGGGTCGTCAGCATCCGCTGCATCATCAAGGCCGCGGCGATGTGGAAGTACGGCATCCCCAAGAAGACGCCGATCGCCGACATACGCGCGCTGCTGAAGGAGCGGGACACCGTCCAGCCGCCGGAGTGGTTCCAGGCGATGCTCACCCAGGGCGTGCTGCTGCTCAACGCGGCCCTGACGGCGAGCAGCAGCGGCGGGGCGGGCCCCGACCGGCACACCGCGTTCTGGCGGCCGGTGGCGGAGCGGATCGTCGAGGAGATCCTCAGCGCGAAGCAGCAGGCCGCCGAGGAGGACCGCGCCGTCGTCTTCGCGTGGTGGGGCGCGCACGCGCGCAGCCTGAAGCGGGTCGTGCAGCGGCTGGAGAAGAAGTACCCCGGTGTCGAGGTCCGGCACATCGACCACGCCAACCCGGCCGCGCAGGGCGACATCTTCTGCGACGACGAGCACTTCGGCACGGTGAACGCCGCCCTCGCCTCGCTCGGCCTCGACGAGGTCGACTGGCTGCCGAGCAAGGGCTGGAACCAGCAGGCGGCCGAGGCCGGCCAGGCGGACGACGGCGTCGCCGAGCGCATGGGCGCGTTCATCGCCTCCACGATGGAACTGCACCAGCTGTACCTCGAACGCCTCGCGAGCGTGAAGGACGAGGGCCTCGAACTCCCGGCGATCACCGGGGTGTTCGACACGCCCCTGATGGACTTCCGGGACGCCGTCGGCCCGGTCGCCGAACTGCTGCGCGGCCTGGGCGGGCACGTCGAGCGCTCGCACGAGTTCGGCAAGCGGCGGGCGGACGCCGACGCGGGCCGGGGGCTCTCCGCCGACGCGATCGCCGCGCTGTACCTCTACACGTGCGAGTCGGCGTTCTACCGCGAGATCAACGCCGTCCTGCGCTCCCCCGACCGTGCGAAGGTCGTGCCGTACCTCCCCTACCTGCGCCTGCTGTTCGCGGCGGTGTCCGGGCTGCCGGCGCGCACCGCGCCGCTGTGGCGCGGGGTGCCGCTGGACCTCCGCGCCCAGTACCCTCTCGGACGTACGGTGACGTGGTGGGGCGTCTCCTCGTGCACCTCCGAGCTCGGCGTGGCGCGGTCGTTCCTCGGCAGCCGCGGGAAGCGGACGCTCTTCGAGGTGGTTCCGGCCCGGGCGGTGGGCATCCGCGACTTCTCGTCGTTCACGGGAGAGGAGGAGTTCATCCTCCTGCCGGGCACGCAGCTGAAGGTGACGGAGGTGAAGGCCGAGCGCGGCGGCCTGTGCACCGTCCGCCTGACGGAGGTGGAGGAGGAACCGCTGGTGTCCTGAGCCGGAGCGCGAGCCGATCGCGGTCATGGGCGCGTCGCCGTGCGGCGGGACGGTCGGCGCGGTTGTCTGTCCGGATGCGGATCATGAACCAGGGGCGACGGGCAGCCGGCCGGTGGGTGCTCGTACTCGCCGTCGGCGGCGGGCTGGCGGCGTGCGGGCCAGCGACGGACGCCACGGAGCGGGCCCCGGCGGCCGCGGACCGGCCCGCTCCCGAGGGGCTCGGCCCGGCCGCGCCGACGCGGATCCGGATCCCCCGGATCGGCGTGGACGCGCCGGTCGCGGGGGTCGGGCTCGACGGCCGGGGGCGCCTGGAGCCGCCGTCCGAGACCGACCGGAACCTGGCCGGCTGGTACCACGACGGCGTCTCCCCCGGCCAGGTCGGCACGGCCGTCGTGCTCGGGCACGTCGACACCCGTCAGGGCCCCGCGGTGTTCCGGCGGCTGGGCACGCTGCACCGGGGCGACCTGATCGACATCACCCGCGCGGACCGGCACACCGCCCGGTTCGCGGTCGACGCCGTCCAGGCCGACACGAAGGCCGGCTTCCCGGACGACCGCGCCTACGCCGCGGCGGCCGACGCCCAACTGCGGCTGGTCACCTGCGACGGCGACGCCACCGGCGCCCACGGCGACGTCGTCATCTACGCCCACCTGGCCGAGACGGACTGACACCGCCGGGGCGACGGCCTCACCACGGCCGCGCACGACCGGGCCGCGCACGACCGGGCGGCGCTCACCTCCGCGCGTGTCCGAGGTAGGTGACCAACGGCCGGGCGCCCGCCGCGAGGACGAAGTCGACCAGCGGCGGGATCTCGTCGTCGGTGATCCGCCCGGCCCTGCGGGCACGGATCGCCCGGACGAGCGCGCGCGGGTCGCGCGGCTTGAACTCCCGGACGTCCTGGTTGCGCAGGCCGTGGCGGGCCAGGGCCGCGGTCAGTTCGGCCGGGGTGCGCAGCCGGTCGGCGGCGTAGCGGCCCGGGGGCATGATGCGGGTCATCGGGAGGGCCTGGAACGCGCCGAGGTAGACCAGCCGCGCGACCGGCGTCCGGTTCACGGTGTCGTAGACGAGGGTGCCGCCGGGGCGCAGGACACGGGCGGCGTGCCCGAGGACGCGGTCGAGGTCGGTGGTGACCTCGAAGGTGTCCGCGACGTAGACGAGGTCGAACTCCCCGTCGGAAAACGGCAGTTCCTCGGCGGTCGCGGTCTCGTCGGCGATCGCCAGCCCGTCCCGCGCGTGGGCGGCCCGCGCCGCCGCGGTGGCCACCGGGGACGGGTCGACGGCGGTGACCCGGTAGCCGAGGCGGGCGAGCGCGGCGGCGGGCAGGCCGCGACCGCCGCCGACGACCAGGGCCGGACGCCCGCCGCCGTCCGGGGCGACCTCGGCGAGGTACGCCGTGCGGACGGCCTGGAAGGCGAGGGCGCGGATGTGCCGGCCGTCGATGGCACCGGGGTGCGCCGAGTCGAGCTCGATGTGCGGGGTGGTGCCCATGCCGGTGCTCCCAGCTGCTCGGGTCCGGGCCCGGTGCCGGACCCGGCCCCCGGATGGAGGCCTGGTCCTGCCCCGGAGTCGGGGTCCGGCCCTGGAGCCGGTGTCCTGACCCGGAGTCAATGTTGCGTTCCCTGAGGAAACCTAACAGGGACAGGTTCCCTCAGGGAACCCGGGGACCGGTCTAGGCTGGCCGCCATGACCCGCACCTCGCTCGCCGACGTCGCCTGCTCGATCGCGCGCGCCACCGACCTGTTCGGCGACGCCTGGACGGCCCTGATCATGCGGGACGTCCTCGCAGGCATCGGCCGCTTCGACGACCTGGCGCACGATCTGGGCATCTCCCGCAAGACCCTGGCCGCCCGGCTCGCCCGGCTGGTCGACGAGGGCGTGCTCGTCCGCGAGCGCTACCAGGACCACCCGCCGCGCGAGCACTACCGCGCCACCGAGAAGGGCGCCGACCTGCACGCCGTCCTGCTCGCCCTGATGAACTGGGGCGACCGCTGGTACGCGGGCGAGGCGGGACCGCCGGCCCGCGTCCGCCACCTGGACTGCGGCCACGCCGCCACCCCCGTCATGGCCTGCGGGAACTGCGGCGGACCGGTCACCGCCGCCAACACCACCGCGCTCCCCGGCCCCGGCGGCCGGACCGGTCCGGGCACCCGCGCCCTCGGTCCGCTGCTCGCCGCCCGCGGCCGGGACGACGCGGCTCACCCGATCGTCACCACCCGCGCCCAGGCCGGAGGCCCGGGCGGGGGCTCGTAGCCGGGGTCCTTCTCCGCCCACCTCGGGGTGCCCCGGGGGAACAGCCCGACGACCGTCCGGCACGGCGGCTTGGCCGACGGCCACGGCGTCTGGCCGTCCGTCAGCGCCACGATGACGTCGGGCCGCGTGCGCAGCGCCGCCGTGAACCCCTCCCGCATGTCCGTGCCGCCCCCGCCGATCAGCGGGATGCCCTCGGCCTTGCACAGCGGGTGCACCGTCCCCACGGCCGCGTCGCAGGAGAGCACCGTCACCAGGTCCCGCCGACCGCCGACCGCGCGGGCGATCGCCGCGACCTCCAGCAGGGCGCTGCCCAGTTCGGCGTCGCTGACCGACCCCGAGGTGTCCACCACCACCGCCACCCGGGGCGGACGGCGGCGCAGGCTCGGCAGGACGATCCCGGGCAGGCTCACCGAGCGCCGGGCCGGGCGGCCGTACGAGTAGTCCTGGCCCACACCGCCGCCCGAGGCCGCCGAACGGACCGCCGCACCGAGCAGCTCCCGCCACGGCTGCGGCGGGTGGAACGCCTCCTCGGCCCACCGCCGCCAGCCCTCCGGGGCGTTCCCCGGCCGGCCCGCGATGCCCTCGGCCACCCGGAAGCGCACCGCGTCCCGCTCCTGCCGGCTGAGCCCGTGGGCACCGTCCGGGCCCAGGTCCCACGGGCGCGGCCGGCCGTCGGCGCCGCTGCCGCAGTCGAGCCAGGCCAGGTGCTCGGTGAGCTGCCCGAGCCGGAACCGCCCGAGGTAGTCCTCCATCAGTTCACCCGCCGGCAGCTCCAGGTCGGCCGGGACGACGGCTCCCTCGGGGCACACGAGGCCGTCGCCGTAGACGTCGTCGTTGATCTCGCAGTCGGCCGCGATGTTCATCCGCAGCTGCTCCGCCGGACCGGTCAGCCCGTGCCGCTTCGCGTAGCGCGCGCTGCGCCCGTGGTGGTCGCGCAGGAGGTGCGACACCTCGTGCACCCACACCCCGGCGAGGTCCTCGACCGGTGTCCGGGAGACGAAGCCCGGGGAGACGTAGCAGCGCCAGTGGGCGTCGACGGCCATCGTGGGCACGTCCCGCGACTCCGCCACGTGCAGGGCGAACAGCGCCGTCGCCAGGTAGGGGCGGGCCCGGGCGGCCATCAGGCGGGCGGCGAAGAGCTTGTCGACGTCGAGGCCGAGGGCGGCCGCGCTCACCGTCGCCGTCACCGGCCGCCCTTGCCCGCGAGCGCCGCCACCCGGTCCGCCACCCGGCCCGCCGCCGCGTCCGCGCGCCGGGACAGCGTCACCGCCCCGGCGAGCCGGTCGATCGCGGCCGGCACGTCCCAGTCGTCGCGGCGCAGCGAGGCGAGCGTGGTGGCGGGGACGACCACGACGTCCGGGGCGCCGGTCTCCATCGCACGGACGAGCAACGCCCAGGCCGCGTCCCAGCGTTCGCGCGTCGCCCGGTTGCGGACGGCGGCCACGACACCGTCGAGGACGGCCTGGCGCAGGTCGCCGCGCTCGGGCAGGACGGCGGCGGCCGGGTCGGCGAGGAGGTCCTCCGGGTCCGGCAGGTCCATCCGGTCGATGCTCGCGAGGAGTTCGAGCCCGGGGCCGTCCCCGACGGTGCCGCGCACGAGCAGTGACAGGACGTCCCGCGAGGAGCCGGCGGCCGTGGCGAAGGCGATCAGGCGCAGCGCCATGTCCCAGCTGCGCGGGGACGGCCAGGCGCCGCCGCGGCGGGCCTCGCTGCTCGGCAGCTGGTGGACGAGCTTGGGACGGGCGGCGAGCAGCCCGCAGACGGCGCGCCGGGCGAAGGCCACCGCCTCGGGGAGGGCGGCCCGGTCGAGACTCGGCAGGGTGGCGCGCGGCCAGGTGCCGCCGAGGCCGCGGACGACGACCTCGTGGTCGTGGACCCACTGGAGGTGGACGAAGCGGTTGGCGAGCGGTGGGCTCAGCTCCCAGCCGTCGGCGGCCGAGGAGCGCGGGTTGGCGGCGGCCACGATCCGCACACCGGGCGGGAGTTGGAGGGCGCCGATGCGGCGCTCCAGGACCAGCCGGAGCAGCGCGGCCTGGACGGCGGGCGGCGCGGTGGACAGCTCGTCGAGGAACAGCAGCCCGCGCCCGGCCCGGACGAGGCGCACCGCCCAGTCCGGCGGGGCCAGCGGGACGCCCTGCTCGGCGGGGTCGTCACCGACGATCGGCAGTCCGGAGAAGTCGGAGGGCTCGTGGACGCTGGCGATCACGGTGGTGAGCGGGAGGTCGAGGGAGGTGGCGAGCTGGGTGAGGGCGGCGGTCTTGCCGATGCCGGGCTCGCCCCAGAGGAGCACGGGGAGGTCGGCGGCCACGGCGAGGGTCAGGGCCTCCAGCTGGTCGTCCGGGCGGATTTCGGTGGCGGTGTCGGCGAGGAGCGCCAACAGGTCGGCGGCGACGGTGAGTTCGGAGTTTTCGGGCAGGACGGAAAGAGCCATGGGGATCACCTTTTTGACGGAGGATCAGTAGCAGCGGCTGTGCCGCGAGCACCAGGAGTGGAGGGGACGGGGCCTGGGCGGGCAGTGACCGCCGGTCAGGCCGGCGCGGTAGAGGCCGTACGCGATCCGGCGCTGCGCCGCGGCCTCCAGTTCGTCCCGCAGCGGTCCGTCGCGCAGCACGGCGGCCGGGCCGAGCAGTTCCTCGACGACGGCGAGGGCCCCGGCGGTGTCGCCGTGGTCCAGGAGTTCACGGACGCCGTCGAGCCCGGCCGGGCTCCTGTGGGTGAGGTCGATCGCCCGCAGGCACGGCAGGGGCGGGCCACCGAGGCCGACGAGCAGCTCCTCGCGGCGGAGCTCCTCGGGGTCGTGGTCGAGCGCGGCCAACACCCCGTCCACCAGCCCGATCCGGTGCCGGGAGCCCCGGCAGTCGACGAACCGCGGCCCGTCGGGGGGCCGCATCCGGGCCGCCGGGACGTGACCGGCCACGAGGGCGGCGGCCACCAGCGGGTGCAGCCGGTCGGGCTCGATGAGCCCGGCGCGCAGCAGTTCCACGTCCGGCGGGATCCACGTCGCCGCGTCGGGCAGCACGGGCAGCCCGTCCGTCACGCCGGGCGTGGGCGTGCCGTCGACGCCGAGGACGAGCCGGTGGCGGCCCCCGAGCCGGACGGCGACCGGGCCCGCGGGCAGCCCGTCGGCCGCCAGCAGGACGCCCGCCTCCGCCGCCCAGCGGTCGACGGCGCACGGCAGGCCCGGCGGCACGGCCGGTTGCACCGGCTGCGCCGCGCCGTCGCCGCCGCGCGCGCCCAACTCGTCTGCGCGGTCGGCGTCCCAGAGGTGCCGGTGCAGGTCGAGCCGGTAGCGGCGGCTCGGCCGCGGATGCGGATGCGCGCCCGCGTCCGCGCCGTCGGACCACAGCGCGAGGCTGATCCGCTGGCCGCCGTCCGCCCACGCGGGCGGGGTGCGGACCACCAGGTGCACGGGGCTCCGCCCGTCGCGCCCGGTGCCGGCGTACCGGGCGAGCGGGACGGTCAGGCCGGCCCGCAGCAGCCCGTCCGGAGCGGTCCTGGGCAGGTGCCAGCGCAGCAGGTCGGGCGCCAGCCTACGAAGGTCGGCGCGGAGTTGCTCGACGAACGCACGGCCGTGGGTACGGGCGGCGGTCTTGAGGTCGAGGTCGACGTCGAGCCGCGCGGCGGCGCACGCCCCGGCCCAGTCGCCGGTGCGGCGGCGGGCGGTCGCGGACTCGATCATGGTGGGCGGCACGGCGAACTCGCGCACGCGCAGCCAGCGGAGGAGACGGGGATCCCGGTTCGCGGAGTGAGTGGCCATCAGCACTCACCTTGCGCGGACGGGACCTCCATCCTGAGAGAGGAGTGAGTCGTCATCGCCGGGGAGCATAGCCGCACGGCCGCCGATCCGCCAACGCCTTCCCCGGGAAGACCCGTTCACAGCTCGACGAGCACCTTGCCCCGGCTGGCCGCCCGGTCCGTGTACAGGCTCCGGTAGGCGGCCGGGATGCTGTCGAAGCCGCGGTGCACGGTCTGCTCGTAGGCGATCTCGCCCCGGCGCACCAGGCCGCCCACCTCCTCCCGCAGGCCCGCCCAGTTCTCGTCGGTGAACCACTCCGGCGCGAAGATGCCGCGGATCGTCGTCCGCGGGAACATGATCATCGGCAGCAGCCGCGGCCCGGTCCAGTCCCCGCCGACCTGGCTGGCCCACTGCCAGCACACCGCGACCCGGCTGTCGATGTTCAGCATCGTGAACACGACGTCGGTCAGCGTCCCGCCGAGGTTGTCGAAGTACCGGTCGACGCCGGCCGGCGCCGCCTTGGCCAGGTCCTCGCGCAGCCGCTCGGGGTCGTCCCCGTCGCGGTACAGCACGACCGCGTCGAAGCCGAGCCCGCTCAGCCGGGCCACCTTGGCGGGCGAGCCGGTCGTGCCCACCACCCGGGCGCCGCGCAGCCGCGCCAGCTGGCCGACCAGCGAGCCGACCGAGCCGGAGGCGCCGCCGACCACGACGGTGTCCCCGGGCCGGACGTCCAGGAACTTCGTCACCGTCGCCCACGCCGTCATGCCCGAGCCGCCCAGCACGCCGAGCACCGTCGACAGCGGCAGCGCCTCGTCGTAGTGCGCGGGGTCGAGCAGCCGGTACTCGGGGAAGACCATCGGGAACGTCCCGGTCTGCCACGGCGTCGCGGCGCCCGTCCCGATGACGTGGCTGCGCCAGCCGCCGAAGCCGTGCACCAGGTCGCCGACGGCGAACCGCGCCCGCGGCCCCGCCTCGACCACCTCCATGACGGAGTCGCCGCCCGCGTGGTCACCGATCGGCGTGTCCAGGGTGATCCCGTGGAGGTACGGGTCCACCGAGACGTACCGGGTGCGGAACAGCATCTCGTCCGGGGCCAGCCGGACCTCGACGTCCTCGACCGCCTTCTCGTACGTCCGCTCGACGTCCGGTACGCCCTCGACGTGCTCGCGGACGATCCACTTCTCGATCCGAACCACAGGTGTGCTCCTCAGAACTCAGAACCGACCGAAGAACTCAGAACCGACCCACACGGTCGACGAGATGGGTGGGCGGCGGGGCGATGTCGTCCACCGAAGCGGTGAACGGGCGGCCCTCGTCGTGGCAGATGAACTGCATGACGTGCCGGCCGGAGGCGGCGGCCCGGATCAGCCCGCCGGTGGTGGCCCACACCCCGGAGAGGTAGAAGTCGCGCAGGCCGGGCAGCACCGGGCCGTTGCGCTTGATCTCCTCCTCCATGGTCTCGCCGCTCTCCACGAAGGGCTGCCAGCCGAGCACCGAGCCGTCGTAGTTGCCGGTGTAGCGCAGCTGGGTCAGCGGGGTCGACACGTCCTTGACGGTGATCGCGGACCGGATGCCGGGGTGGTGGCGTTCGAGCAGCTCGATGACGGCGTCGCGCACCCGCCGCTTCTCCCGTTGGTACTCCCGGCCGCGCCCGACCGGCAGGGTGTGCAGCTCCTCGCCGCGGCGGATCCGGGCGGCCTGCTCGGGGCCGGTGCTCAGCGCCCGCCAGGGGGCGATGTCGCTGAAGTAGCTCGCGAACACGACGCCGGTGCCGGCCGGGGAGAGCTCCGGGTAGTGGCGGCTGCGGAACTGGATGTTGATGCTCGGGTGCCGGATCCCGGTGAGCCGCCCGGCGAGGTCCTCGTCGAGCAGGTACGTCGTGCACGGGTCGCCGACCGGGAACGGCTCGCGCAGGCCGAGGAAGACGGCGACGTAGCCGGGGAAGACCTGGTCCCGCTGGTCGATGCACTCGGTGTAGAGGCGGCGGTACGTGTCGTTCAGGTAGCGGCCCTTGAGCAGGTCCATCACCGTCGCCCGGCCGTCGCAGGCCGACACCACGACGTCCGCCGGGATCTCGGTGCCGTCGCTCAGCCGCACCCCCACCGCGCGGTCGTCCTCGACGAGGATCTCCACCACCTTGGTGTTGCACAGCAGTTCGCCGCCGAGCCGCTTGTAACGGTCCTCGATCGAGCGCGCCAGCCCGAGCGAACCTCCCTCCGGCACCCCGGCCGACAGGCCCTCGTGGGCGGCCAGCTGGAAGTAGAACGGCAGCACCGGGAAGTTGGGGTGCTTCTCGTAGAGGATGAAGTTGAACGCCTCGCGCAGCAACGGGTCCTGGAAGCGCTGCGAGTAGTCCGTCATGAGGACGCCGAGCGAGCGGCGGATGAGGTTGAAGTACGGGACGAACGACGCCAGCATCCGGTACCGCGCCCAGCGGCTCATCAGCCCGACCGGGCTGAGGAACGGGTAGAGCGTGAGGCAGCGGCGGAACCGGCGCAGGTCCCCGCAGAACTGCCTGATCGGGCGGGCGTCGGCCGGCGAGAGGCCGAGCAGGTGCGCCTCCAGCCGGTCCGGGTCGGAGTAGAAGTAGACCGCCCGGCCGTCCCGCCCGCGCACGACGTTGAAGGCGTCGAAGTTGCGCATCCGCTTGCCCTGGAGGGCACCCAGCTCCAGCCAGATCTGGTGCATCTCGTTGCCCGGACCGCTGCCGAGCAGCCAGCTGATGGTGGGGTCGAACGTGAAGTCGCCGCGCTCCCAGCCGGTGCAGCAGCCGCCGGGGATCTCGTGCATCTCCAGCACCTTGGTGCGGTAGCCGTTCATCTGGCCGTAGCAACCGGTGGACAGGCCGCTGAGGCCGCCTCCGACGATCACCATGTCCGGCCTGGTCGTCGAACTCATTCCGCCGCTCCCACGGTCGTCTCCACGGCCCCGAGGTCCGCCCGGCCGAGCCGCGGCACCCGGCCCCAGTTGCCGGGGTGCCAGGGCTCCTGGTCGTCGCTGGGCCAGGCCCGGAACTCCAGGCCGAGTTCCCGGCAGAGGTACTGGACGGCGAACCGCCCGCTGGTGGCCGCCCGGATCAGGCCGCCCATGCCGACCCACTGGCCCGCCATCGAGAAGCCGCTCAGCCCCGGCAGCCGCATGCGGTCCTTGTTGACCAGCCGGTTGGCGGCGTCCTCGGCGTCGGAGAACGCCTGCCAGGCGAGGATGCTGCCGTAGGTGTTGCCGGTGAACCGCTCGGTCGTGACGGGCGAGGCCACGGTGAGCAGCTCGATCCGGCCCGCCAGCCCCGGGTGCGTCCGCTCCAGGAACTCCCGCACGAAGTCGGCGACTTCCTGCTTCCTGGCGCGGTACGCCCGGCGGTCGGCCGCGCGGAGCGCCTTCCACGAGGCGTGGTCGCTGAAGTACATGCAGTGCAGGATCGACTTGCCCGGCGGCGCGAACCCGTCGCCGTAGCGCGAACGCAGCTGCACCACGAGGCTGTCCTGGAGCGCGCCGGGCAGTCGGGCGCCCTCCTCGGGGGTGAGCAGGTACGTGGTGCTGTGCGCCCCGCCGGGCGGCAGCGGGCCGTCGACGCCGACGAAGACCGAGACGGCGGCCGGGTACAAGTTGCCCGGGATGTCGAGGAGTTCGTGGTAGAGCCGGTCCGCCGTCGGGCTCGTCCAGCGGCCCTCCAGCAGGCGGTCGACGGTGGTCGGGCCGTCGCACGCGGACACCACGTGGTCGGCGTAGTGCGTGCTGCCGTCCCGCAGCCGCACCCCGACCGCCCGGCCGTCCTCGACCAGGATCCGCTCGACCCGGCGGCGGTAGCCGACCACCCCGCCGAGCGAGGTGTAGCGCTCCTCCACCGAGCGGGCCAGCCCGAGCGAACCGCCCTGCGGGAAACCGGCGTTGCCGTTGTGCGCGGCGGCCAGCGTGTACAGGTACGGCAGCAGCGGGAAGCCGGCCGGCTCCTGGAGGAACATGTTGGGCAGGGCCCGCCGGAGCAGCGGGTCCTGGAAGCGGTCGGCGAAGCCCCGCATCGGGGTGGTCGCGGTGCGCCAGAACAGCCGGAACGCGGGCAGGACGGCGCGCGCGGTGCGCAGGCGCTGGGCCGCCGTCCGCAGTGGCGGGGGCGTGACCTCCCAGGGCAGGTCGAGCGCGGCGAAGCGGCGGAAGTCCTTGCAGAAGGAGCGGATCAGCGGCGCGTCGGCCGGGGAGGTCTCCAGCAGGTGCCGTTCGAGCCGGTCGGGGTCGTTGTAGAAGGTGACGGCCCGGCCGTGCTCGTCGACGACGCGGTTGAAGACGTCGAACTCGGTCACCGACTTGCCGTCCAGCGCGCCGAGTTCGCGCCACACCTGGTGGCCGCCGGCGCCCGGTGCGGTGCCGATCAGCCAGTCGATGCAGTAGTCGAAGAGGTAGCCGTCGCGGGACCACGCGGTGCAGCAGCCGCCGGGCAGCACGTGCTTCTCGAAGATGCGCGTCTCCATGCCGCTCATCTGCGCGTAGCAGCCGGTGGCGAGGCCCGCGATGCCCGCGCCGATGACGATCACCCGGGGCGGGCCGCCGGGAGGGCGCTCCCGGGCGGTCCAGTCCGGGCCGCGGTCAGGCGTGGCCATCGGCGCCGCCTCCGGCCAGGATCGTGCCCGCCAACTCGGCGTTCCGGGCGGCGAATTCGCCGTCCATCATCTCGGCGTGGGTGCCGTGCCCGCCGAGCACCGCGGTGCCGGCGGTGGAGGCGCCCTGCCAGGAGCCACCTGACCCGCCCGTGTGGAGGACCACCTGCTCGCGGTCGCAGACCACGGTGAGCGGGGCGGCGACGGTACCGGTGTTGGGTGTGCGGCTGCAGAACTCCAGGTAGTCCCGGGCCTGTTCGAGGGTCTCCTGGGCGACGATCGTCGACCCGGTGTGCCGGTGCAGGTGCTCGCGGAGCTCCCGCTCGAACGCGGCGAGGTGCTCCTCGCCGAGCGCGTAGGCCTCCGTGATCCGGTAGGAGTCCAGGACGACGACGGCACTCACCGCGCGGCCGCGCCGCTCCAGCTCCTTCGCCACCTCGAAGGCGAGGTTGCCGCCGAGCGAGTAGCCGAGCAGGACGTACGGGCCGTCCTCGTGCAGCGCCTCGACGAGGTCCGCGTACCGGGCCGCCTTGTCGTCTCCGGAGAGGTAGTTGAAGGCGGCGATCCGGTGGCCGGGCAGGTGCGCGGCGAGCTGGCGGTAGACCAGGCCGTGCCCGCCGGCGGGCGGGAAGCAGAACACCGTCCGCTCGGGCGGCGCGTCCCGGTTGAACCACAGGTGGGGCTCGCCGCCCGCCGCCTCGCCGGTGATGATCTGCTCGACGGCGCGCGCCATGCCGTGCAGGGTGGTGACCGCGAAGAGCCGGCCGACCGGGACGGCGATGTTGAACTCGGTCCGCAGGTGGTGGATGAGTTCGATCAACCGGATGGAGCTGCCGCCGAGTTCGAAGAAGTCGTCCTGCAGACCGACCCCGTCCACCCCGAGCAGCGCCTCCCAGTGGGCGGCCATCCGGGTCTCGTAGAGCGTGACCGGGGGCTCGTGCCGCTCCCCGCCGGCCTCGACGCGCGGTTCCGGCAGCGCGGCGAGGTCGACCTTGCCGCTCGACGTCAGCGGCAGGGCGGGCAGTTCGGTGAACCAGGACGGGATCATGAAGGTGGGCAGCCGCTCGGACAGGTGGCGCCGCAGCTCGCCGCGGTCCAGTACGGAACCCTCCGCCGGGACGCAGTACGCGCACAGGACGGCCTCGCCCGCCATATCTTGACGGATCGTCACACACACCTGCGCCAGTTCCGCCCGGTCGGCCAACTGGGCCTCCACCTCGCCGAGTTCGATCCGGTGGCCGCGCACCTTCACCTGGTTGTCGATCCGGCCGAGCAGGTGCGCGGTGCCCCCGGCGTCCCAGTGGCCGAGGTCGCCGGTGCGGTAGAGCCGGACCGGCCCGTCCAGGTCGAGGGTGGTGAAGCGCTCGGCGGTCTGCCCGGGGTCGTTCGGGTACCCGTCGGCCACGCCCGCGCCGCCGATCCACAGTTCGCCGGGGACACCCGGCGGCACCGGCTCGCCGTGACGGTCGAGGATGTAGAGCGCGCTGTTGGGGAACGGCCGCCCGATGGGCACCATCCGGCCCGGTTCCAGGGCGTCCACCAGCCCCTCGAAGTAGGTGCTGTCCACGGTGGCCTCGGTCAGGCCGTAGGAGTTGACCACCCGGGTCCGCGGGCCGCACAGGGCGCTCAGCCGGGCGTGCTCGCCGGCCTTCCAGAGGTCGGAGCCGACGACCAGCAGCCGCAGGAAGTCCAGCCGCAGGTCCTCGCGCTCGCAGTGGGCGAGCAGGGCGCGGGCCACCGCCGGGACGAACTCACCGCCGTCGACGCCCTCTTCGCGCATCGTCCGGTACAGCCGGGCGGGGTCGAAGAGCAGCTCGCGGTCGACCAGGACGAGCGTGCCGCCCGAGCCGAGCGCCCGGGCGAGGTCGCCGGTGAAGACGTCGAAGGAGACGCCGGCCATCTGCAGGTGCACCCGGACGTCGGTGTCCAGCCGGTACTCGGCCCGCCAGCCCGCGGCCACCGCGGCGAGGCTGCGGTGGGCCACCCGGACGGCCTTCGGGCGGCCGGTCGAGCCGGAGGTGTGGATCACGTACGCGGGCCGGTCCGGGTCGGTGCCGGGCAGCGGGGCGTCCTCGGCCGCCGAAACCGCCAGGTCCTCCAGGGTCACCAGCGGGACGGGCAGCCCCGCCGGGGCCGGGAGCTCCTGGTCGACGACGACGAGGACGGCGCCCGCGTCCGCGACCTGGTAGGCGAGGCGGTCGGCCGGGTGCCCGGGGTCGAGCGGCAGGTAGGCGGCGCCCGCCCGCCAGACCGCGAGCAGCGTGCCGATCAGCTCGGGCGACTTGGCCAGGCAGACCGCCACCACCGAGCCCTCCCGCACGCCGAGTTCGCGCAGCCGCAGGGCGGCCCGCTGGGAGCGGTGGTCGAGCTCCGCGTAGGTGAGCCGCCGCGCCTCGCCGGGCCCCGTGCGGCCGGGCGCCACCACGGCGACGGCCTCGGGGTGTTCTGCGGCGGCCTTGGCGAACAGGTCGGGCAGCGGCACGTCGTGCTCCAGGACGCGTCCGGTGCCGCTGAACTCGGTGAGCACGAGCCGCCGTTCGTCCGCGCCGAGCATCGGCAGCCGGTCGGTGGGCCGCTCGGCGGCGGCGCGCGTCATGGCGTCCACGAGGTTGCGGTAGTGCCCGGCCATCCGCTCGACGGTCGGGGCGTCGAAGAGGTCGGAGTTGTACTTGAACACGCAGTGGAAGCAGCCGTCCGCCGCCTCCTCGTAGGCGGAGAGCGTCAGATCGAACTGTCCCTCCTCCTCGGGCAGTTCGATGTAGTCGAGGCGGTAGCCGTCGCGCTCGACGGCGACCTTGTGGGTGAGCAGGATGAACATCGCCTGGAACACCGCCGAGCGGCTGGGGTCGTGCTGGAGCCCCAACTGCTCGACCAGCAGCACGAACGGGTACTCCTGGTTGTCCAGCCCGCCGAGCACCGTCTCCCGGACCCGCCCCAGCAGCTCGGCGACCGTCGGCTCCCCGGCCAGGCTCACGTGCAGCGGCAGCGGGTTGACGAAGTACCCGTAGACGGAGGCGAATTCCTCTTGCGTGCGCCCGGTCACCGGGCTGCCGACGATGATGTCCTCCTGCCCGGACCAGCGGTTCAGCAGCAGGTAGTACGCGCTCAGCAGGACCATGAACGGCGTGGCGTTGTGCGCGCGGGCCAGCTCGTGCACGCGCGCACTGAGCTCGGCGTCCAGCTGGAAGAAGACCGACGCGCCGTTGTGCGTCTGCACGGCCGGCCGGGGCCGGTCGGTGGGCAGGCTGAGGATCGGCACCTCGGCGGGCAGGTGGCCGCGCCAGTAGTCGAGCATCCGGCGGGCCTCGGGACCGGCCAGGAAGCGGTTCTGGTGGTTGAGGAAGTCGAGGTAGCGGGCGGGCACCGGCGGCAGCTCGGGCGTGCGGCCCGCCGTCAGCGCCTCGTAGACCTCGAACAGCTCCTCGATGAAGGTGAACGTCGAGATCGCGTCCGACACGATGTGGTGGACGGCCTTCATCAGCACCCAGTGCTCCGGCCCGCGCCGGAACATCCGCAGCCGCACCAGCGGGTCGCGCTCCAGGTCGTACGGCTTGCGGTACTCCGCGACGATCAGGTCCTGGACCTCCGCCCAGGGCCGGCCCTCGACGTCGACCAGCGCCGTGTCGACGACGGCCTCGTCCCGGATCCGCTGCACCGGGCGGCCCTCCTCCGCGGTGAAGGCGGCGCGCAGCGCGGGGTGGCGGGCGACGACGGCGCGGAAGGCCTCGGCGAACAGCCCGGGGTCGATCGCGGTGCGGACCTCGACGGCTCCGCCGATGTTGTAGGCGAAGCCGTCGGGGTGGAGCTGCTTGAGGAACCAGAGCGCCTTCTGGTTGTGGGTGAGCGGGTAGCACCGCTCGTCGGTGTGCAGGTCGACGGCCGCGCGCGCGGCCGTGCCGTCGTCGGCGGCCAGGGCGGCGAGGCCGTCGTGCAGGAGGTCCAGCAGTTCGCCGGCCGGGCCGTTGCTCAGCAGGGCCACCACCGGCAGCGCGACGCCGAGTTCGCCGAGGACGCGGGCTCGCAGCTCCATGGCGAGCAGCGAGTCCAGGCCGTGCGCGCCGAGCCGGGTGTCCTCGTCGATCCGCTCGGCACCGATCCGCAGCACCGCGGCGACGGCGGCGGCGAAGCGCTCGGCGACCAAGGCACGGCGGCCCGCCGGGTCGGCGGCGCGGAAGGCGGCCAGGAGCCCGCCGGTCTCGGCCTGGGCGGGTTCGGCGGCGCCGGCCGCGAGGTCGGCGACGAGCGGCGGCGGCGCGGGGTACCAGGCGAGGAAGACCGGCCAGTCGACGACGGTCGCGACGAGCAGCTGGGCCCGGTCCTGCCCGATCACCCGTTCCAGGACGGCGGTGCCGGCCTCGGGCGGGAGCGAGCTCATGCCGCGGGCGTCCCGGTAGTGGGCGACGAGGCCGAGCTCCTCGATCATGCCGGTGGCCCACGGGCCCCAGTCGAGGCTGATCGCGGGCAGGCCGTCGGCGCGGCGGTGGTGGGCGAGCGCGTCCAGGAAGGCGTTGCCCGCCGCGTAGTTGGTCTGTCCGGCGGTGGTGAGCAGGGAGGCGACGGAGGCGAACAGCACGAAGTGGTCGAGCGGTTCGTCGCGGAGCAGCCGGTGCAGGAGGTGGCCGCCGGCCACCTTGGGCAGGTAGCCGGCGTCGAAGGCCGCGCGGTCCATCTGCGGGAGCAGGGTGTCGCGGACCTGTCCGGCGAGGTGGAACACGCCTCGGACGGGCGGGAGTTGGCGGTCCCGGTAGTCGGCGAGCCAGGCGCCGAGGGCGGTCTCGTCGGTGACGTCCACCGGCGCCACGAGGGCCTCGGCGCCGAGTGCCTCCAGCTCGCGCAGGAAGGCGATGCGGGCACCGGCCGGGCTGTCGGGGTCGGTGTGCCGCCACTGGTCGCGCTCGGGCAAGGCGGTGCGGCCGAGCAGGATCAGCCGCCGGGCGCCGCGCCGCACGAGGGTGCGGCACAGCAGCCGGCCGAGGGCGCCGAACGCCCCGGTGACGAGGTAGCTGCCGTCGGGCCGCAGGCTCAGCGGCAGCGGCTTGGTGAGCCCCTCCGCGGGGCGCAGCCGGCTGGTGAGGCGGCGGCCGCTGCGCAGGGCGATCTCCTGCTCGCCGTGGGCGGCCGACGCGGTCAGTTCGCGCAGCAGCGCGTCGACCTCGTCGAGCAGGTCCGTGGGGGCGTCGAGGCCGATCGGCCTTCCGTGCCCGGTGGCACCGTCCAGGTCGATCAACGTGCCGCGCTGGGCGACGAGTTCCTGTTGCCACAGCACCCGGCCGAGGCCCCAGGCGGGGGCGCCGAGCGGTTCGACGCGGTCGTCGGGGCCGGTGGCCTGGGTGCCACGGGTGACGATGTGCAGCCGTCCGTCCGGTCGCGCGTCGGGCAGGGCCTGGGCGAGGGCGACGAGCGAGTAGGCGCCGAGGCCGGCCAGGCGGTCGAGGTCGGTGTGGAGGGAGTCGTCCAGGCGGGGCTGGTCGAGGTTCCAGAGGTGGGCGACCGTACGGAACGCGGGGTCGAGGTCGGCGAGGAGGCGGGTGAAGTCCTCGGCCGCCTCGGGGCGGACGGTGGAGCCTTCGGGGGTGTGCCGGTAGCCGTCGCCGGGCCGCACGAGGTGGCAGCGGATGCCGCGCTCCCCCGCCCGGGCGGCCAGGCGTTCGGCGAGGCCGCCCGCGTCGGCGAGCAGGACGAGGCCTCCGGCGTCGGTCTCCTCGGACTCCCCGGCCTCCTCGGGCCCCTGCGCCTCCTCGGACTCCCGTGCCTCCGCCCAGGCGAGTTCGGTGAGCCAGCCGTCGATGGTGGCGAGGCCGACGGAAGAGGCGGCGCGGGCGACGTCGGCGACGCGGAAGCCGGTGATCCGGCCGAGCGGGGCGCCGTCCTCGGCGTACACGGCGAGATCGCCGAGGAGCTCGTCCCCGGTGTCGCGGGTGACGGTCGCGTGGGCCCAGACCGGCTGGTCGCCGACCGGGCCGAGGCGCACCTCGCCGATCGACACCGGCAGCCGCACGCCGTCGCCGTCGCCCTGGAGCACCTGGGCGGCGAGGAGCGTCTGGAAGCACGCGTCGAGCAGCACCGGGTGCACGTGGTGGCCGGCGGCGTCCTCGACCGTGGGGCTGATCCGGGCGAGCGCCTCGCCGGGTGCCGTCCACACCTCGTCGACGGCCTGAAAGGCGGGGCCGTAGTGGTAGCCCCGGGCGGCCAGCGCGCGGTAGCAGTCGGCCTTCCCGTGACGGGTGCCGCGCGCGCGGACGGCGTCGGCGTCGAGCGCGGGCCCGTGGGCGCGGCGCTGGCCGGTGCGGATCCGGCCGCTCGCGTGCACCACCGGGTCGCCGCCGGCGGGCAGCGACGCGACGCCGAACCGGCCGTCGTCCGGGAGGAAGGAGAACTGCGCCCTGGTGGGCTCCGCGTCGGAGAGCACCAGCGCCCGGGCGAGGTCGACGTCGGCGAGCACCGCGTCCGTCCCGCCGGTCAGCGTCCGGACGGCCTGGGCGGCCATCTCCAGGTAGCCCGCGGCCGGGAACACCGCGCTGCCCTCGATGCGGTGGTCGGACAGGTACGGCAGCTTCTCGACGTCGAGCGCGTTCTCCCAGGTGGGCTGCGCGGCGGCGGTCCGGCGGCCGAGCAGCGGGTGGTCCGACTCGCCGCGCCGGACCTGCTCGACCGGCTTCGGCTCGGCCCAGTACCGGTCGCGCCGCCACGGGTAGCAGGGCAGCGGCACCGGGCGGCCGGCCGGGTGGAGGGCCGCCCAGGACGGCTCCACCCCGAGGGTGTGCAGCTCGGCGAGGGTGCGGGTGACGCGCTCGGGCTCGTCCTCGCGGCGGCGGACGGAGGGCAGCGCGCGGACGTCCGGGTCGCGGTCCGCCAGGCACTCGCGGATCGCGTGGCCGAGCACCGGGTGCGGGCCGACCTCCAGGTACAGCCCGTACCCGTCCTCGGCCATCAGCTCGACGGCGGCCTTGAAGCGCACCGGGTGGCGGACGTTGCGCCACCAGTACGCGGCGTCCAGCTCGGGCCCGAGGGCGCGGCCCTCGTCGGCGGTCAGGTAGAGCGGCACCTGCGCCGCGCGCGGCTTGATGCCCGCGAGCGCCGTCAGCAGCTCCTCGCGGATCGGGTCCATCCGCACGCTGTGGTAGGGGACTTCGACGTCCAGGAACTTCGCGAACACCCGCTCCTGCCGCAGTTCCTCGGCGAGGGCGCCGAGCGCGTCGGCGTCGCCCGCGAGGGTGACCGCGCTCGGCCCGTTCACGGCCGCCAGCGACACCCGCTCGCGGTGCGGGCGGATCCGGCGCTCCGCGTCGGCCTCCGGCAGGCCGACGGCGAGCATCGTGCCCGTCCCGGCGAGGCGGTGCTGGAGGCGGCTGCGGTGCAGCACCACCGTGACGGCGTCGGCCAGGTCGTACACCCCGGCCTCGTGGAACGCGGCGACCTCGCCGGTGCTGTGCCCGACGACCGCGTCCGGCCGTAGGCCGCGGCTCCGCCACAGTGCCGAAAGACCGACCTGGAGAGCGAAGTTGGCGGTCTGCGCGAGCCAGGTCTCGGCCATCCGCGACTCGTCCTCGCCGCGGGCGAGTTCGTCGAGCAGCGACCACCCGGCCTGCGCGCGAATCTCCCGGTCGCACGCGTCGACGGCCTCGCGGTAGACCGGCTCGCTCGCGTACAGCCCCCGGCCCATCGCCCACCACTGCGGCCCCATGCCGGTGAACACCCAGGCCAGCCGGCGCTGTCGGCGCTCGCGGGCCCGCCCCTGGACCACCCGGGGGTGCGGTTCGCCGCGCTCGTACGCCGCCAGCGCCTCGTCCAGGGACTCCCGGGAGGCGTACGCGACGGCGAGGCGCTCGGGCAGGTGCTCGCGCCGGTGCGCGAGGGTGTGCGCGAGGTCCACGAGGTCCGTGCCGTCGGCGAGTTCACGGCGGATGCCGGCGGCCAGCTCGGGCAGTGCGGCCGCGTCGCGGGCGCTCAGCGGTAGCACCGTGCACGCCGGCGCGGGCAGTGCCGCGGGATCCGGGGCGACGGGCTCGCGCGGCGGCGGCTCCTCCAGCAGGACGTGCGCGTTGGTGCCGCCGAAGCCGAAGGAGTTGACCCCCGCCCGCGCCGGCCCCTCGTGCTCGGGCCAGTCGACGGCGGTGCGCGGGATCTCGAACGGCAGCACGTCGAGGTCGATGTCGGGGTTCGGCCGCTCCAGGTTGATGTGCGGCGGGATCCGCCGGTGTTCGAGCGCCAGCGCCGTCTTGATCAGCCCGGCCACTCCGGCGGCGGACTCGGCGTGCCCGATGTTGGTCTTGACCGAGCCGACGTAGCAGCGTTCCCCCGGCCGCCGCCCGACCGCGAGCACCCGGCCGAGCGCATTGGCCTCGATCGGGTCGCCGACCGGGGTCGAGGTGCCGTGCGCCTCGACGTACTGCAGGCCGCCGGGCCGCACCCCGGCCTCGGCGCACACCCGCTCGATCAGCGTGACCTGGGCGTCCGCCCGCGGCACGGTGATGCCGTTGGTGCGGCCGTCCTGGTTGACGCCGCTGCCGATGATCACCGCGTGCACCGGGTCGCCGTCGCGCAGCGCGTCCGACAGCCGGCGGAGCACCACCACGCCGACGCCCTCGGCCCGCACGTACCCGTCGGCGGCGGCGTCGAAGGCCCGCGAGCGGCCGTCCGCCGAGAGGAACCCGCCCTTCGTCTCGCCGATCGTGTACTGCGGCGCCATGTGCAGCAACGTGCCGCCGGCCAGGGCGAGTTCGGTCTCGCCGCGGAGCAGGCTCTGGCAGGCCAGGTGCACCGCGACCAGGGAGGAGCTGCACGCGGTGTCGATCGAGACGCTCGGGCCGCGGAAGTCGAAGCAGTGCGAGATCCGGTTCGACACCATCGTCATCATGGTGCCGGTGGCGGTGTGCGCGGCGAGCGTCTCGAAGCCCAGGTCGGCGAACTGGAGGATCTTGTAGTCCAGGGTGAACGCGCCGACGTACACCCCGACGTCCCGGCCCGCGAGCTCCGACGGCCGCTGCCCGCCGTCCTCCAGCGCCTCCCAGGCGACCTCCAGCAGCTTGCGCTGCTGCGGGTCCATGTAGGCGGCCTCGCGCGGGCTGATGCCGAAGAACTCCGGGTCGAAGGTGTCGAAGCCGTCGATGTACCCGCCCCGGCCGCCGATCAGCCGCCCCGGTTTGGCCCGGTCCCGGCTGCCCAGCGACGCGACGTCGTAGCGGTCGGCCGGCGTCGGGACGAGACAGTCCCGGCCCGCCAGCAGGTTGCGCCAGTACGACCGGTGGTCGTTGGCGTGGCCGGGCAGGCGGCAGCCGATCCCGGTGATCGCGATCCGTTCGCTGGGCACGTCGAGGGGCGAGGAGGTCATGGTCCAATCCGGGGGTTCGGTTCGCGTTCACGAAATTCCCTGGACGGAGAAACTCGTTTCGACTGCGAACACGCGGTCCTATGGAAATCCGATTCCTAAGACAATCCGATCACTACTGCCGGCGGGCACAGTGCGATTTCTCACGCCCCGAATAATCCGGCAGAGACGGATGGAAGCGGACATCTGACCCGACGGGCAATGGCGGACAGCACGCGCTCCCAGGCTTTTCGATGGCGGACGAACGGAAACGCCAGTGATGCTAGCCCGACCCACCCACTACGAAGCTGATTCGACGTGCGGATTACACGAATGGCGGAATATTCCAGAGCGTCTTTGACGATCTTCTGGATCGATCGTGCACACCCCGGCAAAGCTGGTTCCAGACCATTGGCCACGAACCCCCACCCGCGGGGCCGCCGGAGGATCCATGTCCATCGATGAGCGCACGCTGATTCCCCTGCACCGCCGCAAGCCCGCCGCGCACGGCGCGCCCCGGCTCACCGCGCTGCCCAACGGCACGCCCGCCTGGCTGATCACCCGCTACCCCGACGTCCGGCAGGTGCTCACCGACCCGGCGTTCGGGCGGGCCGCGCTGTTCGCGCCGGACGCCCCCTCGCTCGGTTCCGTCTCCGGCCTGGAGGGCGATCCCGGCTTCATCAGCAACATCGACGGCCCGGAGCACCGGCAGCTGCGCGCCCTCATGCAGCAGGCCTTCACCCGCAAGGCCATCGACGCGTGGACGCCCTGGCTGACCTCCGTGGTCGAGCGGCTCGTCGAGGACGTCGTCGACCAGGGCCCCCCGGCCGACCTGGTCGCCTCGCTCACCATGCCGCTGCCGGTCGACGTGATCAGCCGCCTGATGGGCGTGGAGGACGTCGACCGGCAGCGGCTGCGCCACTGGACCGACCACCTGTTCGCCGACCGCAGCCAACCCGTCGACGAAGTCCGGGTGGTACTGGCCGAGTTCTACGCCTTCGCCGCCGAACTCCTGGACCGGCGGCGGCGCGAGCCCGGGGAGGACCTGGTCAGCCGCATGGTGGCGGCGGCCGACCAGCAGGGCGGCGTCTCCGAGGAGCGCATGGTCAAGCTGATCTGCGGGCTGATCGCCGGCGGCCACGAGACGACCGTCGCCACGCTCGGCAACTTCCTGGTCTACCTGCTCGACGAGCGCCCGGACGCCTGGCCGCGGCTCACCTCGGAGGACGCCGCCCAGGCGGCCGCCGACCGGCTGCTGCACACCATCCCGCTCGGCGACGGGCAGGGCGCCCTGCGCCGGTCCGTCCGGGAGACGGTGGTCGGCGGGGTGACGATCCCGGCCGGCGCGGTGGTGATCGTCGACCGGGCGAGCGCCGACCAGGACCCGGAGGTCTTCGCCACCGGCCTGGCCGACGGACTCTTCGAACCGCTGGAGGCCACGACCCTGGCCTTCAGCGCCGGACCGCACCACTGCCTGGGAGCCTGGCTCTCCCGCCTCGAACTGCGCCTCGCCCTCCACCGCCTCGCCACCCGCCTCCCGGACCTGCGGCTCGCCGAGCCCGTCGAGGCCATCGAGTGGCGCTGCGTGTTCTCCACCCGCAGCCCGCGCCGGCTCACGGTGACGTGGTGAGGCCGGGCGGGTGACCGGGCGTCCGACCAGCCTTCAGCAGGCGCAGGAGATGCCCGAGCGCGGGGCCGTCAGGTCGTCGATCGGCCGCTGCTCGGTGCCGTTGTCGGTGTCGTACGCGAAGCCCTCGCGGGCCCAGTACTCGAAGCCGCCGAGCATCTCCTTCACCCGGTAGCCGAGGCGGGCGAAGGCGAGGGCGGCCCGGGTGGCGCCGTTGCAGCCGGGGCCCCAGCAGTAGGTGACGACGGTGGCCCCGCGGTCGACCAGCCGCGGGGCCAGCTCCGCGATGCGGGCGGTGGGCAGGTGCAGGGCGCCCGGGATGCGGCCCTGGGACCACGCCACCTCGCTGCGCGAGTCGACGACGACCAGGCCCGGGACACCGGCCAGCAGGTCGGCGCGCACGTCCGAGACATCCGCTTCGAAGGTGAGGCGGGAGAGGAAGTGGGCGGCGGCGAGGGCCGGGTCGGCGGCGGGGACGGAGAGGACGGCGCTGGTCATCGGGGTGCTCCTGGGGTGGTGGCCGCTGGTGATGTGCTCATCCTGGCCCGCGCCCCGACCCGCCCACGAGTGTCGTGATCGCCTGTCTTCGTCAAGATCCCGCCAGCTCCCGATGGGCCGCCCCGGGCCCCTTTCAGGGCCCCGCCGGCTCCGCGAGTGTCCCGTCTCACCGAAGTTCGACCGATCCTCCGAGGAGCCGGCTGGAAATCCCGGGCGCTCCCACCAGGTCATCTGCCATGCTCAGGCGCGTGCCAGCTCGTAACCGCCGCCTGCCGCGGCACCTTTCGTGGCCCCTCACGTCGACGGATATCAGCTCCGGCCTCGGAGAGGTACCGTCCGATGCCCTGCAGCTCGGCTTCGGCGGCCTCGGCTCGACCGACGGGATCATCCTCGCGGCCTCCTGGACGCCACCCATCGGTTCGAACTACGGCAACGGCCTACACCCCCGCTCGTGGTCGAGTGTCTGGATCATCGTCGTCCCCGTCCCGAGCGGCGAGCGGGCCGCCGCCCGCCGGATCCTGCGCGAGCAGGCACTCCCCGAACTTCGGCAGTGGATCGAAAGCGCCCGCACCGGATCCGAAGCATGGGCGCTGAGCAGGCACAGCATCGCTTGGAAGCTCACCGGCCAGTGCCTCCATCTCAGCCGCGACGGGCAGCCCTACCACCCGGTCAGACTCCCGTGAGACGGACCGGCTGCGGTCAAACTTCGGCGAGACTCGTCAAGCGTCGATGAGACAGCTCCGCGAGCCGGTGCGCCTCCACCGGGCGGTGCGCAGCCAAGCGCTCGCGCAGGCCTCGGAGTTCGTATCCGACGAGCGCCGGCAGGGCCGTGTCCGGCGCCTGTTCCAGCGTGCGGCCGAGCAGGGCGACGGCGGTCTGCGGGTCGTGCGCGCACGCGTGGCAGTCCGCGACCCGGACGGTGAACAGTAGCCGGGTGGACGGCAGTTGGGCCGGCCCGAGCAGCTGGAGCGCACTCTCCGCGGCGGCCAGCGCGTGCCGGGCGAGCGCCGGGTCGCCGACGGCGGCGGCAACATCCCGCAGGGCCGCAGCCGCGCCGGACTCGACCCGCATCCGCATGGAGGCGATGGAGAGCCACGGCGCGTCGGCCTCGTCGCGCGGCCCGATGTGGTCGAGGTGGAGCCGGGCGCGGCCGATGTGCCGGACGGTCTCGCGGACGTCGCCGGTCAGCGCGTGCGCCCTGGCCCGGCCGATCTGGCCCATCGCCGCCGCCCAGTGCCGCCCGGGCGCGACCCGGCCGGTCTCGCGGGCGTAGCCGAGGGCGGCCGCCGGGTCGCCGTCGAGCCGGGCCAGGGTGCTCATGTCGCTGAGCGCGGCGACCTGGGTGGCCGTGTCGCCGGCGAGTTCGGCCCAGGTGAGCGCCCGGTCGAAGCAGGCCATGGCGGTCGCGTTGCGGCCGCCCTGCATGCGCAGCGCGCCGGCGGCGTGCGCGTACTCGGCGGCGAGGCGGGCCAGCGGGCGCCGCTGCTCGGCGGAGGCGGACGCGGAGGCGAGCCGGGCGAGGACGGCGCGCAGGGTCCGCTCGACGGCGGCGGCGAGGCCGGGGTGGGCGGCGGTCTCGCCGGAGCGCAGCCGGGCGGCGAGGAGCCCGGTGAGGGCGTGTGCGGTGTCGGCGTCCAGGGGTGGCGGGGCGGCGGGGTCGGCCGCGCAGAACCCGGCGTGCAGGGCGGCGAGTTCGGCGGGAGCGGGCACGGCGCAGCCGTCTGCGCCGTGGAGGGGGCAGAGCAGTCCGTAGTCGGGCAGGCGGCGCGGCGGCGCGCACCACGGGGCTTGCGGGCCGCGCTCGTCGGGGTCGCCGGGCAGCGGCGGGCGGGTGAGGCCGGGGGCGAACGGCAGGACGGCGGCGTTGAGTTCGGCCTCCTCGGCCCGCGCGAGGGCGCCGCGCAGTTCACCCCCGGCGGCGAGGAGGTCGTCGAGCCGGTCGGCGACGCGCGGGGTGACCCGGCGGGTGCCGTGCTCGATCTTGCTGACGGCGGTGTGGTCGTAGCCGATGCCGGCGCCGAGCTGGGCCTGGGTGAGTCCGGCCCGCCGCCGCCAGTGGCGCAGCCGGGCGCCGAACTCGCGCCAGGGCCCGTCCGGTTGGGGCGTCGACGGCTGGGGTGCGGACGGCCTGGGCGTCGACGGCTGGGTCGTCGACGGCTGGGGCGCGGCCACCCGGTTCCGGTGCACGGCTGCCTCCCGCGGTAGCGCTCCAACCCCGGCCCCCGGAACGTTCACGGACCGTCCGACGATGAGGACGGTACTCGACGGCACGCGATCCGTACATGACGTGGTCTCAACCAATTCGGGCTTCCGGACGACCCCGGGCGGACCCCCGGCGCCTTGACGGAATTTGCCAACCCTTGGGCACCTCCGCACCGCCCATTGACCCGGCCATGACGACATGTGAGGGTTCCGGCACCCGAGCGCGGACGGCCCGCAGCGAACGGCCGTCCCCCAGACGCGGCCCGCGGAACGCAGCTCCACGCACCACCCCGCACCACCACGCCGTCCGCGGTCGAGGACCCCCACGTTCGAGGAGCCTCGATGCAACGCAGACTGACCACGGGCCGGTTGCTCACCACGGCGACCACCCTGACCGTGCTGGCCGGCCTGATCGCCGCCACCGGCGCCGGGCCGGCCGCCGCCGCGGACCCAGGTCCCTCCGCCGCCCCGCCCAGTGCCCTGGCCGCCGCCGTCAACGCCGCCGACGCCGCCGCGGCGGCCGGCCTGGACGCCCTCGCCAAGGGCCCCGGCGAGACGTACGAACGGCGGACCGTCACCCCCTGGCTGAACGGCCTCTACTCCGTCGCCTACGAGCGCAGTTACCGCGGCCTGCCCGTGGTCGGCGGCGACGCCGTCGTCATAGCCGACGGCCAGGGGCGCGTCCAGGGCCTCCAGTCCGCGGCCACCGGCCCGGTCGGCGGCTCGACGACCCCGCAGGTGAGCGCCGCGCACGCGGAGCAGACGGCCCGCACCCGGCTCGCCGCCGTCGACTCGGTGGACACGCGCCGGCTCGTCGTCCGGGTCAAGGACGGCGCCGGACGGCTCGCCTGGGAGACCGTCCTGACCGGCCGCACCGACAGCGCGCCCAGCAAGCTGCACGTGTTCGTCGACGCCGCCACCGGCGAGGTGATCGACACCTACGACGACGTCCGCGCGGGCACCGTCAACAGCAAGTGGAACGGCCCCGGGCCGCTCACCATCAACACCACCAACTCCGGCGGCTCGTACAGCCTGCGCGACCCCAACCGGCCCGGCCTCAGCTGTTCCGACTACGACACCGGGCAGGTGCTCACCAAGTCCTCCGACTCCTGGGGCACCGGCGACCCGTCCAGCAGGGAGACCGGCTGCGGCGACGCCATGTGGGCCGCCCAGACCGAGTGGAACATGCTCCGCGACTGGCTCGGACGCAACGGCCACGACGGCAACGGCGGCAGCTGGCCGGTCAAGATGGGCCTGAACGACGTCAACGCCTACTGGGACGGCAGCTCCGTCTCCATCGGCCACAACCAGGGCGGCGAGTGGATCGCCGCGCAGGACGTCGTCGGCCACGAGTTCGGGCACGGCATCGACCAGTACACTCCCGGCGGCGCCAACAACGAGAACGGCCTCGGCGAGGGCACCGGCGACATCTTCGGCGCGCTCACCAAGGAGTACGCCAACCAGCCCTCGCCCTACGACTACCCCGACTACCAGGTCGGCCGGGAGGCCAACCTGCTCGGCCAGGGCCCGATCCGCAGCCTCTACCAGCCCTCGCTCGTCAACAACGACCCCGACTGCTACTCCTCCTCGATCCCGAGCACCGAGGTGCACGCGGCGGCCGGCCCGCTCAACCACTGGTTCTACCTGCTGAGCCTCGGCTCCAACCCCGGTGGCGGCAAGCCCGCGAGCCCCACCTGCAACGGCTCCTCGGTCACCGGCATCGGCGTCAAGCAGGCCGGGCAGGTCTTCTACGGCGGCATGCTGCTCAAGACCAGCGGCATGACGTACAAGCGCTACCGCACCACCACCCTGACCGCCGCCAAGAACCTCGACCCCACCTGCGGCTTCTACAACCGCACCAAGGCGGCCTGGGACGCGGTCAGCGTGCCCGCGCAGAGCGGCGACCCGAGCTGCACGCCGTCCGGCAACAACGACTTCTCGCTCGCCCTCGGCCCGGCGTCCGGCTCCGTCCAGCCCGGCTCCTCGACCACGGCGACGGTCAGCACGGCCGTCACCTCGGGCACCGCGCAGAACGTCGGCCTGACCGCCTCCGGCGCGCCGGCCGGCGTCACGGCCACCGTCTCGCCGTCCTCCGTGCAGACCGGCTCCTCCGCGACCCTGACCCTGTCCGCCTCCTCGGGCGCCCCGGCCGGGACGTACGTCATCACCGTCACCGGCACCGCCGGCGCGGCCACCCACACCGCCCAGTACACCCTGACGGTCGGCGGCGGCACGCCCGGCGGACCCGCGCCCGACATCGACGTCGCGAAGATCCAGGCCGACCTCGCCCAGCTCAACACCATCGCCGACCAGAACGGCGGCAACCGCCGGGCCGGCAGCGCCGGCCACAGCCAGTCCGTCGCGTACATCAAGGGCAAGCTCCAGGCCGCCGGCTACACCGTCGCCGAACAGACCTGCAGCTCCTGCGACTACCCCTCCAGCAACCTGGTCGCCGACTGGCCGGGCGGCCCCGCCGACCAGGTCACCATGCTCGGCGCCCACCTCGACAGCGTCCAGGCCGGCCCCGGCATCAACGACAACGGCTCCGGCTCGGCCACCCTGCTGGAGAACGCCCTCGCCCTCGCCCAGCAGAACCCGGCCATGACCAGGCACGTCCGCTTCGCCTGGTGGACCGGCGAGGAGCAGGGCCTCCAGGGCTCCCGCTCCTACGTCGGCCAGCTGAGCTCCGCCCAGCGCTCCGCGATCAAGGCCTACTACAACTTCGACATGGTCGGCTCGCCCAACGCCGGCTACTTCATCAACAACATCACCACCGCGCCCGCCGCCCCCATGAAGGCGTACTGGGACTCGCTCAACCTCCAGCCCGAGGAGAACGTCGAGGGCCAGGGCCGCTCCGACGACTACTCCTTCCAGCAGGCCGGCATCGCCACCTCCGGCTACGCGGCCGGCGCGGACGCCGTCAAGACGGCGGCGCAGGCGGCCAAGTGGGGCGGCACCGCGAACCAGTCCTACGACTCCTGCTACCACCAGTCCTGCGACACCAGCGGCAACATCGACCCGACGGCCCTGAAGCGCAGCGCCAACGGCGTCGCGTACACCATCTGGAAGACCTCGGTCGGCGGCACCGCCCCGTCCAACGACTTCTCGGTGTCCGTCAGCCCGGCCAACGGCTCGGTGACGCCCGGCGGTTCGGCCACGGCCTCCGTCTCGACCGCCACCACGTCCGGCTCCGCGCAGAAGGTCAACCTGTCGGCGAGCGGCGCCCCGGCGGGCGTGACGGTCTCCTTCAGCCCGGCCTCGGTGCAGTCCGGCGGCTCGTCGACCATGACGGTCGCCGCCTCCTCCTCGGCCGCCGCCGGCACCTACACCATCACGGTGACCGGCACCGGCACCGCCACCCACACCACCACCTACTCCCTGACCGTCGGGAGCGGCAACCCCGGCGGCACCTGGACCCCCGGCACCACCTACCAGGCCGGCGACGTCGTCACGTACAACGGCGCAAGCTACCGCTGCATCCAGGGCCACACGGCCCAGGTCGGCTGGGAACCGCCCATCGTCCCGGCCCTCTGGCAGCGCATCTGACGTCTCTGACGCGCAGAGGGGAAAAAGAGCTGCGCCGCGGCCCGTCGAGGGGGACGGACCGCGGCGCAGCCGCGCGCGTCGATGACGAGAGGAGAGCACCGGGTCCCGTCGTCATTCCATGATCGCCACTGCCCTGCCATAGAGTTCCGTCCGGATCCGACGGACCGACAGCCGCCGCACCGAGGAGCAGCCCGTGGCCACCGAAGCGCTTTCAATTCCCGAGCTTCCGCTCTCGGCCGTCGAGCAGTGGCGGGCCTCCGGGGCCGACCTCGTCGAGTTGCTCGCGCGGGCGCGGCGGGAGGTCGGGGGGATCGCCGCGGTCCCGCTCGGGGGCGAGCGGGCGACCGTGCTGGTGACGGATCCGGCGGGCGTGCAGCACGTGCTCGGGCGGCATCCGGACCGGTACGTGAAGCGCTCGCACCGGGCGCGGATGCTCGTCGGGGACGGTGTGCTGTCCGCCGGCGGGGATGCGTGGAAGCGTCAACGGCGGCTGCTGCAGTCCCAGTTCACCGGGACGGGCATGCGCCGGTACGAGCAGCGGATCGCCGAGGCGGCGCGGCGGACGGCCGACCGGTGGGCGGGGTACGCCCGGACCGGCGAGACCTTCGACGTCGGCGAGGAGATGCGGCGTTTCGCCCTCGACACGGTGTGGCGGGCCCTCACCGGACACGAGATGGATGACGCCACCGACCGCGAACTCCGGTCGGTGGAACGGGTGGTGGCCGCGATGCCGACCCTGCCCACCAACGCGGCCGACGCCCGCGACGCGGTGGCCGAGGACCTCGCCCGGATCGACGCGATCGCCCAGGCAGCCATCGACGCGGCGCGCACCACCCACGACTCCCCCGGCGTCCTGCACGACCTCCTCGAAGCTTCGCGCCAACACCCCGAGTACACCGACCGGTTGATCCGCGACGAACTCGTCACCCTCATCGTCGCCGGCCACGAGACCACCGCCACCACCCTCACCTGGCTGTACCTCCTCCTCGACCGCCACCCCGAGGCCCGTACGGCCGCCCCCCAGGCGCTCGTCAGCGAGACCCTGCGCCTCTACCCGTCCGCTTGGATGCTCCCTCGGCATGCCACCGAGGACGACGTCATCGCCGGCCACCACATCGCGGCCGGAACGGACGTCCTCGTCTGCCCGTACCTCACCCACCGGGACCCCGCTCTCTGGCCCGACCCCGAGCGCTTCGACCCCACCCGCTTCACCGCCACCGGGACCCGCCCCGCCCACCTCGCCGCCTACTACCCCTTCGGCCTCGGCGCCCGCGCCTGCCTCGGCACCCAGTTCGCCGTCCGCGAGACCACCGCCCTGCTCGAACTGCTCCTCCCGGCGTACTCCCCGACCTTCCTCTCCACCCCCACCGGCGCCGCCTACAGCATCACCGTCCGCCCCGACGGCCCGACGCCGGCGGTGCTGCTCACGTGACCCGGGACGCCTCCAGGGTGCGCACCCGCCTCGCCGCCATGGCCGACGCGGACCCCGAACGCCGCCGCTTCGGCTCCGACCACCACGACTACCGGCTCCGGCCGCCGCTCGCCGAGGAGACCATCCGGGCGTTCGAGCACCGGCACGGCGTCCAACTCCCGTCCTCCTACCGGAGCTTCCTCGCCGACGTCGCCGACGGCGGTGCCGGCCCGGACTACGGCGTCGTGGGCCTGACGGAGGTCCTCGACGAGGAGGACGCCATCCACGGCGTGCGCGAGGACGACCTGCGCCCCGGCGTCCTGGCCACGCCGTTCACCGCGCGCGGCCCGCACGCCGTCGCGGGAAGCCTGGTCATCGCGGAGGGCGGCTGCGGCATGTGGTCCCGCCTCGTCGTCACCGGCCCGAACGCGGGCGAGGTGTGGCACGACGACCCCGACTGGGGCGGTCTCACCCCGGGCCCGGACTTCCGCGACTGGTACGAGGCCTGGCTCGCTCCCGCCGAAGACACCTGACGGCGAGGCGATGGCCCGTCGGAGTGATCGCGCCGCGGTGTCCGCCCCGACGTCGTCGACCCCCGGTCGGGCGCTGCGACGATGGCGCCACATCGAGCGGTCCGCCGTTGCGGGACCGCGCCACCGAACGGGAACACCCGGCCCGGACCGGGCGGCGCCTCGACGGGCCCCGGGGTCCGGGCCGACGAAACGAGGAGTCCATGCGGCCCACCCCACTCATGCGTTTCCTGCTCGCCGTCCCCCTGGCACTGGCCCTCGCGGCCACCGCCGCGCCCGCGCAGGCCCTGACCCCGGCGGGCGGCGTGCAGCCCGCCGACCCACCGGCCGTCACCGCCGAGCGGGCGTGCGCACCGGCGTCGCCCGCCGCGGCGGACGCACCGACCACGGTGCTGACCGCCCCGGACGGCACCGTCGCCGAGGTGCCGTCCGACCTGCGGGGCCCCTGCCTCGCCCTGATCCGCACCGACCTGCCCCCGCTGCGGCGCCTCCAGCCGGACACCGAGCCCCCGGGACTCGGCGCGCGCGACCTCCAGGCCGCCTACAACCTGCCCCGCAACGGCGGCGGGGAACGGACGGTGGCCATCGTGGTGGCCTTCGACGACCGCACCGCCGAGAGCGACCTCGCCGTCTACCGCGAGCAGTACCACCTGCCGCCGTGCACCACCGCCAACGGCTGCTTCCGCAAGATCAACCAGAACGGCGGCAGCACCCCGCCCCCGACCACCGACCCCGGCTGGGTCGTGGAGGCCGCCACCGACCTCGCCTCCGTCAGCGCCACCTGCCCGGACTGCCGTCTCCTGCTGGTCGAGGCCGACAACGACCTGCTCAGCAACGAGATCCACGCGGTCGGCCAGGCCTTCCAGCAGAACGCCACGTTCATCTCCATGAGCTTCGGCGCGCCGGAATTCCCCAACCAGACGCTCGTCGACGCGTTCTTCTTCCACCGCGGCATCGCGTTCGTGGCCAGCAGCGGTGACAACGGCTACCCCAACCCGCTCTACCCGGCGGCCTCGCAGTTCGTCACCGCCGCCGGCGGCACCAGCCTGCACCGGGTGCGGCCCCCGTTCCTGCCGTTCAACCGCCCGGGCTGGTCCGAAAGCGCGTGGTCCGGCGCCGGCTCCGGCTGCTCGCTCTTCGACCCGAAGCCGTCCTGGCAGCACGACCCCGGCTGCGCCAACCGCACCATCGCCGACGTCTCCGCCGTCGCCGACCCCGGCACCGGCATCGCCGTCTACGTCACCGACCCCAACGACGGGGCCGGCTGGCAGGTGGTCGGCGGCACCAGCGTCGCCGCACCCCTGATCGCCGGCATGTACGCGGTGGCGGGCACACCCGGCGCCAACGACTTCGCCGCCTCCTACCCCTACGCCCACCCCCGGGCCTTCAACGACATCACCACCGGCTCCAACGGATCGTGCGGCGGCTCCTACCTCTGCACCGCCGGCCCCGGCTACGACGGCCCCACCGGCCTCGGCACCCCCCACGGCGTCCGCGGACTGCGCCGCTGACCCTCCGACGAAAAGGCGTGGCGGTGCGGAGGCGAGTTGACCAGGATGACGCCGTGACGATCACCATCCGCACCGCGACCGCCGCCGACGCCGCCCTCCTCGCGCGGCTCAACGACCACGTCCACGCCCTGCACGTCGAACACCGCCCCGACCTCTTCACCCCGTCCCCCGACGCGGCGGCCCACTTCGAGGAGCAGATCACCGCTCCGGCCGTCACCGTCTTCGTCGCCGAGGCGGCGGACGGCACACCCGCCGGCTACGCGGTCGCCCGCATCGTCCACTGGCCGGGCAACACCTTCGCCGTCCCCGACGACGTCGTCTACCTCGACCAGCTCTCCGTCTCCCCCGACGCCGCCCGCACCGGCGTCGGCTCCGCCCTCCTCGACGCCGTCCGCGCCCACGGCCGCTCCGCAGGCTGCCGCCGCCTGACCACCGCCGTCTGGCACTTCAACGAGCCGGCCCGCGCCTTCTACGAGTCCGCCGGCCTCAGCCCGATGAACCAGCAGATGGACCAACTGCTCTAGTACTGGAAGAGAACTTCCGGATTGTCCGGCGAGGGCCCGTCCAGCAGCGGACTGTGGATCCCCTTCAGCGTCCGGTCGAAGAACGCTGTCACGTACTCACGCGTGATCACGATTCCACGTTCGGGGTCGAGGGCCGGCGTCGGGAACCCGGCCTGCTCCTCGAGCAGGTCCACGTCGGTGAAGCTGGGGTGGTTGGCGCCGGTGACCGTCAGCCACTTCTTGTAGCCGCCGAGGGCGGCCCAGGTCTGCCCCCACGTGGTGTCGAAGCCGTCGGCCACGTGGGTGTCGGTCTCGCCCAGCATGAGGAACGGGCGGTTGATCCGGCCGGGCACCGGCACCGGGTAGAACTTGCCGTCCATGTTCACCCCGGCCCGTACTCGCGGGTCGGCGATCATCGTGGCGGCGGCCGCCGCTCCGCCGATGGAGTGTCCGGCCATGCCGATCTCGTGCTTGTCGATGAGGTGTGCCAGGGGCCACGCGGTATTGCCGTGCGTCAACTGGTCGATCACGAAGGACACGTCCAGCGCGCGGCCGGCGGTGACCGTGTCCATGTCGAGGTTCGGGTCATCGCAGATCGCGCACGGCGGCGTCCGGCCGTCCGCCAGCGTTTCGCCGCTGTCCCCGTTGGTGTCGCCGACGAGCGCGACGACGTAGCCCTGACTGGCCAGCTCGGTCGCGAGCGAGGTGAGCACCATGCGCGGGTCCCCGAACCCGGGTGAGAGGACCACCAGCGGATACTTGCCGTGTCGCGGCCGAGCGCCGTCGAAGGCGTGAGTGGTGACGCTGGAAACGTTCTGTGGGGTGATGCCGGAGCTCGCCGGTATCTTCGCGCGCTGGATGTGTCCGGCTGCCTCGGCGAGGGTCATGTAAGGGGCCGGAGTCCCGGTCCCGGGGACGGCCGGGTAGACCATCGTGACGGTCAGTTGGCGGGGGCCGGATGACGGCACCCACGGGTCGGGACGGCTCGCGTCGGTGAGGTGGATGACGTCCTCGCCGGCGGCGTAGGGGCCGGTCGGCGCGGGGAGCGCGCCTTGGAAGGACCGCGTGGGCGCGGTAGCCGTGGCCGTGGCCGGTGCGGCGTCGAACGCGTGCGTGGCCACCGGTATGGCCGACGGTGTGGCCGACGGTGTCGTCGTGGCGGCGAACCCGGCCCCGGTTCCGGTGACGAGGGCGGCGAGCGCCAGCATCGCGACGGCGTTGACACGGTGATTGCGTTTCATGGGATCGACGCTAGGTTCCGCAGCTCCGCATCGAATCGGCCCGTGGATGTAAACGTTCCGGTGTCGTTCGTAGCCCCGGCGAGGTACCGGAGTCACCCGCCGGGAGTACGTCGTGCGGCGCGGGGTTCCTCGCGCCGGCATCGTCGAGCGCCGACTTCGTCTTGGCCTCCGACGAACACGACGCCGAGCCCTACCCCTGGACCCACGACGGCAGCCCACTCAAAGCCGCATGAACTCCCGAAGGATCAACGCGGCGCTGCACTAGTGACGGTGGTGGTTGTCGGGCTGGCCCGGGTCGCCCGGGTGTTCCAGTCCGGCTACGAGGGTGAGGCGGGCTGCCCGTTCTCGGTCGAGCCAGCGGGTGAAGGCCGCGCGGCGGGTGGCGTCGTGGACGGTGGTGGTGATGTCGGGGGTGTCGGGGGTGTCGGGGGTGGTCGAGTGCTCGGAGATGAGGGTCGCTGTCCAGCGGCCTGCGGTGACTCGTTCTCCTCTCGGGGCCTTGCGCAGGGCGTCGGCCAGGGCCAGCGGGAGCGATTCCGGGGCCGCCTCGCACTCACCGTCGGGGAGCGCCACGCGCCAGACGACGGACGGCGGGCGGGTCGTCATCCGGCGGTAGTGGGCCGATTCGTCCTCCGACGGCTCGACGTCCGCCGTGACGGCCTCGTAGACGGCCCGCACGGCGGCGCTGCCTTCGAAGGCCGCTGCCGTGATGGAGCCCAGCTCGACGGCTGCTTGTTGGTCGAGGTGGACGGGCGCCCCATCCGCCACCGCCAGGCCGCGTTCGGCCGCGACCGCCTCGCACAGGGCCTCGGTCAACATCACCTGGGCCACCCACCTTGTGAGTTGACGGTCCTCCGGGCTTCCGGGCTGCGGGAGGGCCGTGGAGCGCGGGCCGTTGCGCAGAACGGCGAGGCGGCGGTCGAGGTTCCTGCGCGACAGCGGGCGGCCGTCGAGGTGGCCGAGAGTCACCGGCTGACCTCCAGGGCGACGGTCGGGCTGTACTGGCAGCGGCCGAACCACATCACCTTGGCCAGCGCCCAGTACTTGCCGGGGTCGGCGTCCTCGGGGACAGTGACGGCGAAAGTGACGGCGGAGGACTCGCCGGCCGCCACGGTGAAGCCCCGGACGGGCGCCGGGATCGCCTCCCAGGTGCCCCAGGGGGAGACCACCTGCACCTCGCCTCGGATCTCGCTCCGGGTGCGGTTCGTCAGAGTCAGGGTGAGGTTCGTCCGGACACCGGGAGTGAGAACGAGGGCCTCGGAAGAGACCGCTACCTCCAGACCCGTGTCCCGGCCGCTCGTCGCCTTCGTGCCCTGGGTGGCCACCCACTCCTCGGGGGCCTCACCCGGGACGGGCAGCAGGTCGGGCAGGTCGCCGACGGCGATCGTCACCACGTCCTCGACCTCCTGGCCGTCGTGCTCCAGCCGCACGGCGGCGAAGTACAGGCCCGGCGGGACGTCCGCAGGCGGGGTGAGCGTCACCGGGAAGCGCACGTGGCCGCCCGCCTCCAGACGGTACGGGCGGCTGCCGAGGCTCGTCCGCCAGCCCTCGGGCGGCAGGACCACGGCCGTGCCCTCGACCGCAGCGTCGCGCAGGTGCGAGGAGAGGGCCGCAGAGACCGACACCGGCTCCCCCACCGTCCGCAGCAGGCCGGGCGAGACGCCCACCGACACCGGCAGATAGCCGAGCGGTGCCGGGCCCCGGTTGTGCAGCCAGTAGCGGGCGTGAACGGGCTGGGCGGCCTCCGCCTCCGGGCCGAGGGCGGGGCCCTCCGGGGGTGACGTGAGGGCGGGAGCCGCCAGCAGCGTCACGATCTGCGAGCCGGAGAGGTCGAGGTCGGCCGGGCCCGCGGGCCGTTCCAGCAGGTCCGCCTGCCGCAGGTCGCCCAGGCCCAGCGCGCCTCCGAGCGTCACCGTCCGTCCGAAGCCCGTCGACTCCACCAGACGGACAGCGAGATCCGAACCCACCGACGCCGCCGACCCGTGCGCGATCGGGTTGCCCGCCGGCTTCAGCGCGCTCAGCAGCACCTCCCGCTGCGGCTCGACGCGCAGCCACGACAGGGTGGACGGCAGCGGGCCCTCCTGGGCGGGCACAACGCGGCCGTACAGCGGGTGGTTGAACTCCTGCCCCTGCGCGGGCAGCGCCTGCGCGCGCCAGTCGCCCGCTCCTCCGACCAGCGCGTAGCTGAACTCGCGTGTCCAGTGCTGGAGTTGGAAAGAGGTGCCGTCGGGAACTGTCCGCCGGGGCGGGTCGATCCAGACGCCGGACGGCCAGCCGGTGCAGGAGCGCATCAGCGAGAGGTGCAGCGCGCCGGTCGTGTCCACCGCGAAGCCGGGCAGGCCGTAGCTCAGCAACGCGACCGTGTGGTCGGCCAGTTGGGCGTCCGGATCGTGGACCGGGCAGACGGCCTCGATCCGCGCGTCCGCCAGGTCCGCCGCCGGTCCGGCCGGGTCCGTGACGACGAGCGCCGGGAGCGCCCGCAGGTCCCGCAGGTCGGCGCCGGGCCGCCACGCGTCCGCCAGCGGCGCGACCGCCGGCACCCACACCGCACCGTGCGCCTTGAGCACGCTCGCGTACTCCTCTCCCGCCCGGTCGATCAAATCCCTGGCCACAGAGTTGACTTCCGGGCCGCCCACGACGATCCGGAAGTCCGGCAGGTTGGAGTCCACGTCCAGCCAGCCGTACCGGGCCCAGTCGGCGCCCGAAGTCGTGGCCGTGACGCCGACCCGGGCGAGCGCCACGACGAGATCGCGGACGCCGGCCGCCGAGTCCAGCGCCGGCACGACGACCTCCGCCACGCCCAACGCCCGCTCACCGAGGACCGACCCCGCCGGGTCGCGGAGCATCGCGCGGGCCGTCGCGCCGAGGCCGAACCAGGTGTTGGCCGGATTGTCGAGCGTCCACGGCGCCTCCGCCGAGTCCACGTCGGGCATCGCGAAGCCCCGCCCGACGACCGCGCCCGCGACCTCGCTGACCGGCAGCGCGCCGGGGAGGTCGACGGGGAAGCGCAGTCGCAGCAAGCGGTCGGCACCGGAGTGGTCGACCACCCGGGTCCGGCAGTCGACCCGGTCGAGCCCGTGCCACAGCGTGACCGTCTGCTCGTAGCGGACGGCGTCCACGGAGCCCGCGATCACCAGCCGCTCCCCGAGCGGCCCGACCTCCCGCCGGACGACAGCCGCCCCCGCACCAGACCCGACCACCGGTCCCTTGGGCAGCAGGTGCCAGGGGCCCTCGCCGAAGTCGGGGTGCTGCGGGTACTCCTCGTAGACGCGCAGCTCGTTGCCGATCGCGCCGTCGCGGATCAACTCCCGTTCGTGCAGCCGGTCGTAGACCGAGGCGAGACCGCCACCGCGCGCCGGATCCGCCCGCACCCGGTACCGCCCGTTGGCGATCGTCCACCCGTCCTCGGCCGTCCAGGCGTCGACCGGCTCGCCCGACGGCACCAGCCGCCACGTGCGCCACCCCAGCGCGGGAACGTCCGCCGCCAGGAACCGCAGCGTCCCCCGGTCGACGACGCTCGGCACCTCCGCACCGAGCGGGTCCAGCACCCGTACCGCGCGAACGTCCGGGGGCAGCCGCACGGCGACCAGATCCGTGCGGTCGAACGAGAGCGTGTTCGTCACGACCACCCCAGAACCGGTCCCCTCAAGGGAGATCCGGGCGGCCAGAGCGTCCAGCGCCGCGTCCCGCACCTCCGCCGCGAGGTCGTGCGCCTCGCGCCAGCCACCGAGCAGGTCGAGATACACCTGGTCGGACTCGGAGCCGGTGATGGCATCGTGGTGGGCGCCGTACGCGAGGTGGCGCCACACCTTGTCCATCGCCGCCGACGGGTACCGGCCGAGCCCGTGGACGGATGCCAGCGTGGCGAGCTTCTCGGCGTCCACGGCGGCGACCTCGCCCGCGCGCTGGGCCTGCTTGGTGTCGATGTACGAGACGTCCTTCCCGGTGTACACCGGGTTCATGTCGCGTGTCTGCGGGCTCAACCGGCGCCCCGTGGAGGCCAGTTCGGACCGGACGGCGTCGAGGAAGTCCCTCGGCGTCCCACACACGAAGCGCGGCCACAGGTACTTGGCGGCCCAGGAGCGGTGGATCGCGGTGACCCACTTGTTGGGCGGGGTGTAGTCCGTCCCGACGGGCAGCAGCAGGTTCCGCGTCGCGCCGACGGGCTTGAGCTTCCGGTACAGGTCGTGGACGGCCCGTTCGGCGGTGGCGAGGTCCGGGGAGGAGTCCATCCACCAGCCGGCCGAGTAGTGGTGCGGCATGTAGTGGGTGAGGACGCCGTCGCCGCTCGGGGCGATCCACTCGAACTCGCTCGGGAACTGCATCACCCGGGCGTCGTCCTTGCCCTCGCGGAAGTTCTTCTGGATCGGGCCCCACTGGTGGAACGGCCCGCGCGCCCAGGCGCTGCCGGTGAGGCCGGCCGCGGCGAGGTGCCCGGGGAACTGCGGGTCGTGCCCGAACACGTCCAGCTGCCAGGCGGTTTGCGGATCGCCGCCGAGGATGTCGCGCTGGTAGCCGATGCCGTACACGATGTTGCGGATGGTCGTCTCGGCGCCGGTGAGGTTGGTGTTCGGCTCGTTGTAGGTGCCGCCGACCAGCTCGACCTGGCCGCGCGCCAGCAGCGTCCGGAGCTCCGCCCGTCGCTCGGGATGCTGGTCGAAGTACGGTTTCAGGTAGTCGACTTCGGCGAGGACGAACTTGTAGACCGGGTCGCGCAGCGCGAGGTCCAGGTGCGCGTCGACGAGCGCGAAGCCGTTGCGCTCCCAGACCGGGCGGGTGGTCGCGTCGGCGGAGAGCAGTTCCCAGGGGGAGGTGTAGGCGGCCTGGGTGTTCCACCAGACCGGGTCGTAGTGGAAGTGCGAGACGAGGAACATCGTCCAGCCGGGCTCGGCGACCTCGACGACGGCCTCGACGACGGCTTCGGCCTCGAAGTCCCCGGCCGTCACGGTGACCGGCAGCCGGGCCCCGACGGCGGCGCCGGTGATCTCCAGCGGGACTTCGACCTCTCCCGTGCCGGCCGCCTCGCCGCGCACGCCGGGACCGCTGACGGCGATCCGGGCGGAGGGGCCGTCGACGGTGACTCGCAGCACCTGGCGCGGGGCGTCCTCGGGGCCCACGAACAGGTCGGTGCTCTCGACGGCGGTGATGGTGACCGGCACGGGGAGGGTCCTTTCCAGTGAACGGGGGTTACTTGCCCCAGGCCTCGAACTCGTAGATGCGGGCGGCCGGATCGGAGTTCTGCGTGGGCTTGGTGACGACCAGCCGGACGTACCGGGCGGACACGTTCACCCCGTGGGTGGTGACCCCCGCCGTGTTGCCGGTGACGTTCGCGACCGTCGTCCACGGGTCGGTGGCGTTGGAGCGCACCTGGATCGAGAAGTCCCGGGTGTTGTAGGAGGCGCTCTCTCCGCCCGCCGACGCGTGCTCGACCACGAACTTCGACAGCTGCTTCGCCGAACCGAGGTCCACCTGGAGCCACTTGGCGGAGGTCAGGGTGCACCACTTGTCGCTCGTGCCGCCGTTCACGCTGCCGTTGACGGCCTTCGCCGGCCCCTCGCCGGCGTTGCACTGGCCGGAGGCGGTGGCGGGCCGGTTGAGCGCGAGGTTGCTGCCGGAGGGCGCGGCCGTCCAGGCCACCGTGGTGGACACGGCCGCCGAGCGGCCGTACGTCGTCGAGACCGCCTCGACGTCGACCACCGTACTGTCCTCGCCGCCCGCCCGGTCCAACTTGCCGACGAAATAGGCATCGTTGGGCGTGGCACCGAGGAACGTCCGGGTGCCGTCGGCGTTGCGCCGGTACACCTCGTAGTGGTGGACGTTGCCGCCGGGCGCCGCCGTCCACGAGAGCCGCAGGGACTGGCTGGCGCCGGCCACCACGTCGCTCGCGCCGAGGACGGTGAGCCCTGCGGGCGCGGCCGGAGCCTCCACCGAGCCGTCGTAGACGGCGAGTTGGCCGATCCGGACGTCGTACGCGGGGTCGGACCCTTCGACCCGGAGCCCGATCCGGGCGATCGTGCGGCCCGCGTACGGCGACAGGTCGAGGGTGTGGCGCTCCCAGCCCGTACCGGTGTTGGCGCCCACGTCGAGGGTGGTGAAGCTGTCCGGCGCGTCGGTGAAGGAGACCGCGGCCTTGAGCTTGGTCGGCCCGGCGGCCGGGGTCTTCACCACCACCGACAGCTGCGTGTTCGCCGCGACGGGCAGGCTGCTCTGGTAGAGCCGCACGGTGTTGGCGGAGTCGAGCGTGCCGGTGAGGCGCAGCGAGGAGCCGCCCTGGTAGGCGTCGGTGAAGTCGACGGACGGGGTGAGCCTGCTGCCGTCGGAGTCGACGACCCAGCGGTAGGTGGGCGGAACGTCCTGGAGGGAGAGGTTGTTCCAGCCGCCGGTGGCCACGCGGGTGCCGCCGGCGTTGTAGAAGTCCCCTTGCCCGGTGTCGAAGTTGGTGACGAACGGCTTGGCCGTGACGGGCGAGGACTCGGCGACGTAACTGGCGAGGCCGGGCCAGGAGTCGGACAGGTTGGTGTTGGAGGGGTCGGCGTTGGCGCCGACCCAGTAGCGGGAGTCCTTGGCGTAGAAGTCGTTGCGGTCGGTGGCGGACTTCCAGGTCCACTCGGGCCGGTAGAGGCCGAGCGAGGTGGTGTGCGGCTGCCCGGCGGGGAAGAGCGTGTTCCAGTCGACGCTCGTATTGGAGCCGTTGGCCTCGGTGTCGATGCCGGAGTAGAGCTCGTACTCGCTGCGGCCGAGTTGCCGGGCCAGCGTGCGGGAGGAGTCCAGACCCGACGGCGTCCAACCGAAGTTGAGGAACATCGAGTCCGAGGTGCGCTTCGAACCGTCCTGCAGGAACGGCGAGTTCGCGGTGGTGAGCGCATTCTGCCAGTCGACGGCGCCGGAGGTGGTCATGGCGTCGTACCACATGAAGTCGGTGCCGCCGCTGCGCGCCTTGGTGTACTGCATGAGGTCGCGCAACTGCCCGGCGAGGGCCTGATCGCCGCCGCCCGTCTCCTGGTTGATGAACCAGCCGTCGAAGCCGTAGTACTGGGCGGCCTGGACGAGCTTGTCGGCGACGGGGTAGCGGTCGCCGGACTTCTGGACGAAGTCGCGCACCCACTGGAGTTGGCCGCCGTAGGCCGCGGGCGGGAAGAAGACGGTGCCGTAGACCTTGACGCCGTTGCGGTGGGCCGCGTCGATGACGGTCGGGTTGGGGGCGAGGATGAGACCTTCACCCGCCGAGCCGCCCCAGAAGACGAGCTTGTCGACGTACTGCCAGTAGCCGAAGGCGTAGTAGTTGGGGTCGGCGGAGCCCTGGGAGGGGTTGTTCGAGGTGGGGGCGAAGGAGACCAGGGAGGCTATCTTCCCTTCCCCCGCACGGGCGTTGGGGTTGGCCGCGAGGGACGGGTCGCTGGTGCGCGGCTGGAGGGGGACGCGGGAGCGGTTGAAGCGGGCGTCGGGGTCGGTGGACGGGTCCCAGGTGAGGATGGTGCCGGGGTACCAGTACGACGCGTAGGGCTGATTGCCGGCCGCGGCGGCCTTCACGGCCGGGGGTGCGGCGGCCGGGGGTGCGGCGGGCGAGGCGTGGGCGGCGGGCACGACGCCCAGCGCGGCGGCGGCGAGCGCGGCACTGAGCAGCAGGGGGAGACGTCTGGACATGCGCTGACTCCGATCGAGCGGAGGAGGGCGCGGGCCCACCGGCGCGGCGGGCCCGGGTGCATGCGGGCGTGACGATGCGCATCGGAGGAGGCGCCGGCGATCGGCTGACGGTACGCAATCAACGGGCAGGGTGCCGGACCCCCTCGGCGCAGCGAGGCTAAACCGGTTCAGAACCGCTGTCAACGACCCGCGCAACAACCGCCCCCACGGGTGAAACGGCCGCGGCCCCGGGCGGTGCCGTCGACTCCCGGACGGTCAGCCGCGGCGTCGGCATCTGGAGGTCCCGCCCGGGCCCGGCCCCGTCCAGGGCCTCCAGCAGGCTGCGCGCCACCTGCTCGCCGAGGGCGAAGGTGTCCCGGCTGAGCGCGGTGAGCGGCGGGTGGACGATCCGGGCGAGCACCGAGTCCTCGAAGGAGACGATCGACAGCTCGCCGGGCACCGCGACCCCCATCTCGCCGGCGACGCCCAGGCCGGCCACCGCCATCACGTCGCTGTCGTAGACGATCGCGGTGGGCCGCCGGGCGCGCGAGAGCAGCGTGCGGGTGGCCGCGGCGCCCTCGGCGTCGCTGAAGTCGGTCGGCACCGAGACCGCCTCCTCCAGCCCGAGCCGGCGCGAGGCGTCGCGCAGCGCGCGGATCCGCCGCTGGGTGTGCTGGAAGTGCGGGAGCCCGGCGAGGTGGGCGATCCTGCGGTGCCCGATGGCGGCCAGGTAGTCGACGATGGAGAGCATCGCCTCCCGGTCGTCGGCCCAGATCCGCAGCCGGCCGCCACCCTTGCCGGGCCCGCCCAGGACGACCGCGGGCAGCCCGAGTTCGTCCAGTACGGGCAGCCGCGGGTCGCGGGTCTGCAGGTCGACGACGATGAAGCCGTCGACGCGGTGCTCGGAGGCCCAGCGCCGGTAGACCCCGATCTCGGCGGCGGTGTCCTCGACGACCATCAGGTGCAGCGCGACCGAGCTGGCCGAGAGCACCGCCTGGAGCCCGGAGAGCAGCTGGCCGAAGAACGGCTCGACCCCGATGGTGCGGGCGGGCCGGGCGATCACGAGGCCGACGGCGTCGGCCCGGGCGCCGCCGAGGGCGCGGGCGGCGCTGTGCGGCCGCCAGTTCATCTCCTCGGCGACCCGCAGGATCCGGGCCCTGGTCGCCTCGCTCACGCCGGGTCTCCCGTTGAGCGCGAAGGACACCGCGCCCTTGGAGACACCGGCCTGTCGGGCGATGTCGGCGATCGTCGGTCTGCCCACGGGACCCGACTCCTCTCGTCAACTTCACTCGGCCATGAGGGGCCAAGCTTGCAGGTAGCGCCCAACTGGCTGTTGGGTGGACTCCCACGTCCAGCCTCCGCACCCTATGGTGCGGGGGCAGGGGCGGATGACCGCCGCCCCGCGTTCCACGCAGCCTCTGCCCGGTGGGCGATGTTGCGGGAAGCGTTCCGGTCGGCGTGCGCAACGACGCCGCACGACCGGCATGCGAAGGCGGCCTGATCAGGCCGGTTCCTACGGTCTGTGTAGTGGCACACGGAGCATTCCTGGCTGGTGTATGCCGGGTCGACGTACACCACCGGGACGCCGACCCGTTTGGCCTTGTAGGCGACGAAGGCGCCGAGTTGGGCAAAGGCCCAGGAGTGCAGCGTAACCCGTTGGGGCTTGCGGAGCCGTGCCCGCTGCCGAATACCGGATAGGTCTTCCAGTCCGATTCCGGCAGTGGTGCGTTCAGCCTCGGTCACGATGCGCTTGGAGATACAGTGGTTGACGTCCCTGGCGCGGCGGGACTCCTTACGGGAGAGCCGCTTCAACACCCGCTTGGCTGACTTGGTGCCCTTCGTCTGAAGCTTGGCCCGCAGGTCCTGCATGCGCTTGCGGTGCCGGTTCAGGCCGCGTCCGGCGGCACGGTAACCGATGCTGGTGGTGGCGATGTTGGTGATACCGAGGTCCACGCCGATCCATCCGGTCGGCTCGAATGCCTCAGCCTCGGCTACGTTGCAGGCTGCCATCAGGTAGAACGCGCCATCGCGCGCCACCAAATCGGTTTCGCCCTTACGGTGCTCACGGAGCATCGCAAGGACCTCTGCGGAGCACGCGAAGGGGATGCTCTTCACACGGCCAGCGGTGGTCCAGATGCTCACCGTCCGATCATCCAGCCGCCAGGACAGGCAGCGGTCGTCGTATGCCTGAGCGGCATCGGGGCGGAAACTGATCGGTTTGGACTCGGCGCGTTCGCGTCGCTTGTCGCCGGGCCCGTCCCGGCGCGGATGTTCGCCGCCAGGGTGGCATAGGCGTCGGCGACCTTGCGTATGACATGCAGCGCGGGCTGCGCGGACAGCCCGGCACCCTTCAGCTTGAGGTAGGCCGCGCTTTGCAAGGCCCTCCGGGACTGCTCCCCCGTACGAAAAGCCAGCTCGGAGACACGGTTGGCCTCTCGGTTGCACGTGGACAGGGTGTCGCGCAGTGCCGTCGCCACATCCGGCGACGGCATCAGCTTGACCTGAACTGCCGTCAACACTGGGTAACCGTAACATGCTTCTGCGTCACTCCAGCGGGTCTCAACCCAGCGCACAGCGAGGGCACAACACTGCCTACACCTTGCACGCGGACTTTTGGCGCCACCCCCAGCCGCTAGCTCATATTGACAGCCGAGTCAGGTCGGAGCATAGTCCCTGAAATAGCTAGACCGGTTTAGCAAATGAGGTTTCAGGAAGACGGCACACCAGCCGGCGCAATCCCACCTACCCAGGACCGGGAGACCCTCAATGCGAAGAATCTGGGCGGCACTGACGACAACGGCGATCACCGCCGCCGCACTCACGGGGTGCGGACTCGGCTCCGGCGACAGCAAGAACGGCGACAGCGTGGCCAGTGCGGCCGCGACCGGCGAGGTCAAGGGCAAGGTCTCGCTCCAGACCTGGGCGCTCAAGCCGAAGTTCACCGACTACATGCAGGGCGTGATCGACGGCTTCAAGAAGAAGTACCCGGGCGTCGAGGTCGACTGGCTGGACCAGCCCGGCGACGGCTACTCCAACAAGGTGCTCAGCCAGGCCGCCGCGGGCGACCTCCCCGACGTGGTCAACCTCCCGCCGGACTTCGCCCTCCCCCTGGCGAAGAAGGACCTCCTCCTCGACGTCTCCAAGGCCGACCCGAAGCTCGCCGACGAGTACGTCAGCGGCGGCGTCGACGCCTACCGCTTCGCCGGCCAGGACGGCGTCTACGGCTACCCCTGGTACCTCAACACCGATGTGAACTACTGGAGTTCGGACCTCCTCACGCAGAACGGCCTGGACCCGAAGAAGCTCCCCGCCAACCTGGACGAACTCATCGCCCAGGCCCGCGTCATGAAGGACAGGTCCGGCGGCAAGGCCTACCTGATGAGCCGCAAGCCGGGCATCGGCGACCTCTACAACGCCGGCGTGAAGATCCTGGCCGACGACGGCAAGTCCTTCACCTTCAACACCCCCGAGGCCGCCGCACTGCTCGACAAGTACCGCGACGCCTTCAAGGAGGGTCTGCTGCCCAACGACGTCCTCACCAACACCTACGCGGGCAACAGCAAGCTCTTCAACTCCGGCACCGCGGCCTGGACCACCGCCGGTGCCAACTACATCACCTCGCTCGCCACCGACAACCCCACGCTCGCCCCCAAGGTCGTCCCGTCCGCCGCGTTCAACACGCCGCCGCTGTACGTCCAGGGCGTGTCCATCCCGAAGAGCACCAAGAACCCGGCCGCCGCGGTGGCCCTGGCCCGCTGGCTCACCAGCCCCGAGAACCAGGCCGGGCTGGCCCACCTGACCAGCGTCTTCCCGTCCACCAAGGCCTCCGCCGACGACCCGTTCTTCAGCAAGGGCGACGGCACCAACGCGGGCGACGCCAAGGTGATCGCCTTCGCCTCGCTCGCCAAGGCGAAGCTCATCCAGCCCGTCGTGATCGACGACGCGATGAGCACGGTCGTCAACCAGCAGATCGCCCTGGCGATCAGCGGCCAGGCGAGCTCCAAGCAGGCGCTCGACTCCGCGGTCCAGCAGTGCGACAAGCTGCTCAAGGGCTGATCCCGCGGGCCCGGACGGCGGGCGCCCCCACCCCGCCGCTCCCGGGAACGACCGCACCGCCCCCAGGCCCCAGGAAGGCACTCCGCATGACCCACCGGCGCTGGTTCACACCCTGGCTGCTCGCCGGGCCCGCGATACTCTGGCTGGCCGTCTTCAACCTGTGGCCGGCCGTCAACACGGTGATCCTGTCCTTCACCAACGCCAAGCCGCTGGGCGGCGGCACGTTCACCGGCCTGGAGAACTACGGACGCCTCCTGGACGACGAACAGCTGGCCGACGCCCTGGTCAACAGCATCGTCTTCATGCTGGTCTGCCTGCCCCTCCTGACGGTCCTGCCGCTGCTGCTCGCCCTGCTCGTCCAACGCAAGATCCCCGGCATCACCTTCTTCCGCACCGCCTTCTACACCCCCGTCATCGCCTCCGCCGTCGTCGTCGCCCTGATCTGGGGCTGGGTACTGGACGACCGCGGCCTCGTCAACGGCGTCCTCCAGCAGAGCGGGCTCACCGACACCCCGGTCACCTTCCTCACCGACCGCTGGCTCCTCCTCTTCAGCGCCATCGCCCTGACCACGTGGAAGGGCCTCGGCTACTACATGGTCATCTACCTGTCCGCCCTCGCCAACGTGCCGCGCGAGCTGCACGAGGCCGCCGCCGTCGACGGCGCGAGCCCGCTGCGCCGGCTGTGGCACGTCACGCTCCCGGGCGTGCGGCCGACGATGATGCTGGTCTCCGTGCTCATCTCGGTCAGCTCCCTGCGCGTCTTCTCCGAGCTGTACGTGCTCTCCAACGGCCAGGGCGGCCCCGGCGGCCGGGACATGTCCGTGGTGATGCTCATCCAGATGTACAGCCGCGGCTTCACCGGCCACCTCGGCTACGCCTCCGCGCTCAGCCTGCTGCTGTTCGTCATCACGCTCGGCCCGATGCTGCTCCTGACGCGCCTGAACCGGAAGGCGGACTGAACCCGATGGCGACCCGACGCTCCAGGGCGTTCAACACCCCCACCCCCGCGCAGACGGCGGCACGCTACGCACTCCTCGTCCTCGTACTGCTCCTCGTCATCGGCCCGTTCCTGTGGCAGCTGTCAACGTCCCTCAAGGGCCCGGGCGAGGACGTGTACACCCGGACGCCGGACTTCCTGCCCGAGGACCTGACCTTCGGCAACTACGGGAAGGTCGCCGACACCATCCCGGTGTGGACCTACGCCCTCAACTCCGTGATCGTGGCCGCGATCTGCATCGCGGGCAATGTCGCCGGCTGCACCCTCGCCGGCTACGCGCTCGCCCGGCTGCGGTTCCGCGGCGCCAAGCTCGTGTTCGGCCTGTTCCTCGCCACGCTCGTGCTGCCCGGCGAGGTCACGATCGTCTCCCAGTACGTGCTCGTGCGCAGCCTCGGCCTGGCCGACAGCCTGGTCGGCGTGGCGCTGCCCGGCGCGCTCGCGATGCTCAACGTGCTGCTGATGCGGACGGCGTTCGCCGCCGTGCCCGCCGAACTCGACCAGGCCGCCCTGGTCGACGGCGCCACCGTGTGGCAGCGGCTGTGGCACATCGGCCTGCCGAACGTGCGCGGCATGCTCAGCGTGATCGTCATCTTCACGTTCATCGGCGCCTGGGACGACTTCCTGTGGCCGCTGATCGTGCTCAACGACCCGCAGAAGTACACGCTCACCGTCGGACTCCAGTACCTCAACGGCACGTTCTCCGCGAACCCCCGGCTGATCGCGGCCGGCACGATGATCGCCTTCCTGCCGATCGTCCTGGTGTTCGCCGCCTGCCAGCGCTTCTTCTTCAAGGGCGTGGAAGAGGGAGCCGTCAAGGGCTAGGGCTGGTCTTCGAACCCCCGTCCCGTCTACTCGTCGAGGATCCATGACCACCGCTCCGCCCGTCCCCCGCTTCGGCGTCAACTACACCCCCACCACGGGCTGGTTCCACCACTGGCTCGACTTCGACCTCGACGCCGTCCGCGCCGACCTCGACTCGGTCGCCGCGCTCGGCCTCGACCACGTCCGGGTGTTCCCGCTCTGGCCGCTCTTCCAGCCCAACCGCACGCTGATCCGCCCGCGCGCCGTCGAGCAGCTCGCCGCGCTCGTGGACGCCGCCGAGGAGCGCGGACTCGACGTCGCCGTGGACGGCCTCCAGGGCCACCTCTCCAGCTTCGACTTCCTGCCCTCCTGGACCCGGACCTGGCACCGGCGGAACGTCTTCACCGACCCCGACGTCCTCGACGGCCAGGCCGCCTACCTGCGCACCCTCGCCGAGGCACTGCGCGAGAAGTCCAACTTCCTCGGCCTGACGCTCGGCAACGAGATCAACCAGTTCGCCGGCGACCCGCACCCCGACCCCGACCGGATCACCCCCGGGCAGGCCGACGCGTGGCTGCGCCGCATGCTCGCCGCGTGCGAGGAGGGCGCGCCCGGCCGGCTCCACCTGCACGCCTCCTACGACGCCGCCCACTACCTCGACGGGCACCCGTTCACGCCGTGGCACTCGGCGCGGATCGGCGCGGCGACGGCCGTGCACTCGTGGGTGTTCAACGGCACCGCCCAGCGCTACGGCGCCGCGTCCACCGCGACCGCGCAGCACGCCGCCTACCTGGTCGAGCTCGCGAAGGCGTGGGCGGACGACCCGGCGCGCCCGGTCTGGCTCCAGGAGGTCGGCGCCCCCGCCCCGCACATCGCCCCGGAGGACGCAGCGCGCTTCACCGGCGCGACCGTCGAGGCCGTCCTGGACTGCCCGGACCTGTGGGGCGTCACCTGGTGGTGCTCGCACGACGTCGACCGCTCGCTCGCCGACTTCCCCGAACTCGAGTACGGCCTCGGCCTGTTGACCACCGACCGGAAGGTCAAGCCGGCCGGCGCCCGGCTCGCCGAGGCCGCCGCCGAGGCGCGCCGCGCGTGGCAGCCGCCCAAGCCGCGGACGACGGCGGTGGTGATCGCCGCCGGCGACGAGGTCACGGCGCCGAAGCGCTCGGTCTGCGGGCCCGGCGGCGCGGTCTTCGAGGCGTTCATGCGCCTCACCGAGGCGGGCGCCCGTCCGACCACCGTGCTCGCCGAGCACGCCGGGGACCGCGCGCACCTGGCCGCACGCGGAATCACCGAGGTGGTCCACCCCGACGACGTACGTTCTCTCTGAGCCGTTCCCCCAGCCGAGCAACGGAGCCGCCGACATGCACGATGACCGCACCCTGGTCGAGTCCCGCCTCAAGCGCGTCCTCGACGAGCGCATCCGCCCCGCCGTGTACCCCGAGTCCGTCCCGCTGACCGTCGGGATCTGGACGGCGCCCGGCGAGCCCGTCCCGGTCGCCGAGGGCCTGGCGGCGCCGCGCTCCCCGATCACGGTCGGCGACGCCTGGGGCGCGCCGTGGGGCACCAGCTGGCTCACCGTGACCGGCACGGTGCCGCAGGAGTGGGCCGGGCGGACGGTCGAGGCGCTGATCGACCTCGGCTTCGACGCCAACATGCCCGGATTCCAGTGCGAGGGCCTCGTCTACCGCCCGGACGGCACGCCGGTGAAGGGCCTCAACCCGCAGAACCAGTGGGTGCGCGTGGCCTCCCCGGCAGTCGGCGGCGAACCGGTCCTCCTGCACGTGGAAGCGGCGTCCAACCCGGTCATCCTCGACTACCACCCGTTCCTGCCGACCGAGTTGGGCGACAAGGAGACAGCCGGCACCGAACCCCAGTACAAGCTCACCCGGATGGACCTCGCCGTCTTCGACGAGACGGTGTGGCAGCTGGTGATCGACCTGGAGGTCCTCGGCGAACTGATGGCCGAACTGCCGGTCGAGAGCGCCCGCCGCTGGGAGATCCTGCGCGCCGTGGAACGAGCACTGGACGCGATCGACCTGCAGAACGTCAACAAAACCGCCCCACAAGCCCGTTCAGCGCTGAACACCGTACTCTCCACCCCCGCGGCCCCATCCGCCCACCGGATCAGTGCGATCGGCCACGCCCACATCGACTCGGCCTGGCTGTGGCCGCTGCGGGAGACGGTCCGGAAGGTGGCCCGCACCACCGCCAACATGACGGCGCTGCTGGAGGACGAGCCCGACTTCCTCTACACCATGTCCCAGGCGCAGCAGTTCGCGTGGATCAAGGAGCACCGCCCCGAGGTGTACGCACGCGTGCGCAAGGCCGTGGCCGACGGGCGGTTCGTGCCGGCCGGTGGCATGTGGGTGGAGTCGGACACCAACATGCCGAGCTCGGAGGCGATGGCCCGTCAGTTCGTCCACGGGAAACGCTTCTTCCTGGACGAGTTCGGGGTGGAGAACCACGAGGCCTGGCTGCCCGACACGTTCGGCTTCACCGGCGGCCTGCCGCAGATCATCCGCAACGCGGGCTCCAAGTGGCTGCTGACGCAGAAGATCTCGTGGAGCCAGGTCAACACGTTCCCGCACCACACGTTCCTGTGGGAGGGGATCGACGGGACGAGGATCTTCACCCACTTCCCGCCCGTTGACACCTACAACTGCTCGATGAAGGGCAGCGAAATCGCCCACGCCGCCCGCAACTTCAAGGACAAGGGGGTGGCCAGGCACTCGCTCGCGCCGACCGGCTGGGGCGACGGCGGTGGCGGCACGACGCGCGAGATGGTCGCCAAGGCCGCGCGGCTGAAGGACCTGGAGGGCTCGGCGACGGTCCGCTGGGAGCGGCCGGCCGAGTTCTTCGCGAAGGCCGAGGCCGAGTACCCGAGCCCGCCGGTGTGGGTCGGCGAGCTGTACCTGGAGCTGCACCGGGCCACGCTCACCAGCCAGGCGAAGACCAAGCAGGGCAACCGGCGCAGCGAGAACCTCCTGCGCGAAGCCGAACTCTGGTGCACCACCGCGACGTTGCGGACCGGAGCCGCCTACCCGTACGAGGAGCTGGACCGGATCTGGAAGACGGTGCTGCTGCACCAGTTCCACGACATCCTGCCCGGCTCGTCGATCGCCTGGGTGCACCGCGAGGCCGAGGCGACGTACGCGGCGCTGGCCACCGAACTGGAAGCACTCATCGGCCGCGCCCAGCAGACCCTGGCCGGTGACGCCGGCGGCGGACACGACCTGGTCTTCAACGCGGCACCGCACGAACGCTCCTCGGTGCCCGCAGGCGGAGCGGCAGCAACACCGACCACGCCCGGCAACTGCGCCGCAACCGAGCGTCCCGAAGGCGGATTCACCCTCCACAACGGCCTGCTGGACGTCGTCGTCGACACCGAAGGCCTGATCACCTCCGTCACCGAGGTGGCGAGCGGCCGCGAGACCGTCGCCCCCGGCACGAGGGCCAACCTGCTCCAACTGCACCCCGACTTCCCCAACATGTGGGACGCGTGGGACGTCGACCAGTTCTACCGCAACACCGGAACGGACCTCACCGACGTCGACGCGATCACCGCCACCACCCACCCGGACCGGGCGAGCGTCCGGGTCGAGCGCTCCTTCGGCTCGTCCCGCGTCGTCCAGACGCTCACGCTGCGGGCGGGCGAGCAGCGCCTCGACATCGACACCGAGGTCGACTGGCACGAGGCCGAGAAGTTCCTCAAGGCCGCCTTCCCGCTCGACCTCCACACCGAGCGCTACGCGGCCGAGACCCAGTTCGGCCACCTCTACCGCCCGACCCACACCAACACCAGCTGGGAGGCCGCGAAGTTCGAGGCCTGCAACCACCGCTTCGTCCACCTCGACGAACCCGGGTGGGGCGTCGCCCTGGTCACCGCGTCGACCTACGGCCACGACGTCACCCGGACCGTGCGCGACACCGACGGCGGGACGACCACCACCGTCCGTTTCTCGCTGCTGCGCGCCCCGCGCTTCCCCGACCCCAAGACCGACCAGGGTCTGCACCGCTTCCACCACGCCCTCGTCCCCGGCGCGACGATCGCCGACGCCGTCCGCGAGGGCTACCGCATCGGCCTCCCCGAACGGCGGGTCACGGGCAGCGAGGAGACGGTGGCCCCCCTGGTGACGGTCGACAACGACGCCATCGTCGTGAGCGCCGTCAAACTGGCCGACGACCGCAGCGGCGACCTGATCGTCCGCGTCTACGAGGCGAACGGAGGCCGAGCGAGGGGCCGTCTGACCACGTCCTTCCCCCTGGCCGAAGCCCAGCCGTGCGACCTGCTGGAACGCCCGTGGGAGGGAACCCGGGGAGACGTGACACTGACCGAGGGCACAGTAGACCTGGCCCTCCGCCCATTCGAACTGGTCACCCTGCGCCTGAGCACACAAGGCTGACAGACCGCGCCCCCACCAGTTCCCCCCCTCAACCGCCCCCCACCCCATACCGACCCACCCCCCTCAACCACCCCCCTCCCCTCATCCCCCCGCAGGCGAGAGGGAGCGCTGCGGGAGGGGGTGGCGGAGGGGGTGGCCGCGGAGAGGGGCGTGACGGGTGATTTTCAGACTGCCAACGGTCTTAACCACCCACCCACAGAGTCGGCAG
>NZ_JBHYWI010000030.1:0-104219 GCF_042751525.1 Kitasatospora sp. NPDC059408 | reverse complement strand
GGCCGTCCGGGCGGGGGCCTCCTCGGTCCGCGGGCGCGGAGCGCTCGGACCGGTAGCCTCCGGGGCTTCCGGGACCCCGGAGGCGACGGGCGCCTCGGCGTCGCCGCGGCGGCGGGTCATCATCACCAGCGCGCCCAGCAGCAGCCCGGCCGCGCCGCCGACCGCGACGTCCAGGCTGCCGGACGGCGTGGTCGGCTTGTCCGGCGCGGCGGCCGGTGCCAGCGTGACCAGCCGGACACCGGTGTCCCTGCTGCTCGTGTTGGCGAAGGAGACCAGCGAGCGGGCCACCGCGTCGGCGGTCTGGGCGGCCTCCTGGGCCCGGGTGCCGGTCCCGGTGATCTCGATCATCGGGGCGTCCGGCGAGGTCGTCCCGTGCACCAGGTTCCCCAGGTCGGTGAGGGTGTGCCCGGTCTCGGCGGCGGCCGCGGCGAGCACCTGCGGCTGGCCGGCCAGCCGCCCGTACGCCTGGGCGAAGTTGGTCGCGGTGGCGGCCTCCCCCGCGTTCTGCGGCACCACGAGCACGTAGGCGCTGGCGGAGTACGAGGGGTGCGCGACGACGGCGTACCCGGCGCCGGCCGCGGCGCCCAGCGGCACCGCGAGCGCCACCGGCCACCAGCGGCGGACCAGGCGGCGGGCGCTTCGGCGCGGTGTGGTCATGGGTGTGACTCCTTGGAGATCAGGGCCGCACGCACGGCGGCCCTTCGGTGAGCGGGCCGGTGGGCCGTCAAGCGCGCGCCAGGCGGTCGTAGAGGGCACCCAGGTCGGCGGCGACGCGGACGATGTCGTAGTGGCCGACCGCCGGGGGGTGCGGCAGCGGGCCGGCGGTGTGGTCGTTGAGGTGCCGCAGCTCGCGCAGCGCGGTCGCGAACGCGGCGGGCTCGGACGGGATGCGGCGGGCCTGCGGGGCGGCGCTGGGCGGCAGTTCGTCGAGCGCGGGGCAAGCGCTGTGCCGCACCGGCAGGCCGGCCGCGAGCCCCTCCAGGACGCCGAGGCCGAAGGTCTCCTCGGTCGAGGGGGCGGCGAGCACGTCCAGTGCGGTCAGCAGCTCCGGCACGTCGTCGCGTTCGCCGGTGAGCACCAGCCTTTCCCGGACGCCCAGTTCGGCGGCCAGCCGCTCCAGGGCGGCGCGCTCCGGGCCCTCGCCGATCAGCACCAGCCGGGCGTCCGGGTCGAGTTCGGCGAGCGCCTCCAGCAGGACGCCGAAGCGCTTGCCCGGTACCAGGCGGCCGATCCCGCCGACCACCCAGCTCCCCTCCGGCAGGCCGAGTTCGGCGCGCAGCCGGCGCCGGGCGGTGGCCCGCTCGCCGTCCGGCCGGCGGAAGCGCGCGGCGTCGATGCCGTTCGGGATCAGCTCGACCCGGGCCGGCGGGACGCCCCACGCGTGCAGCGTCTGGGCGACCTGGCGGGAGACCGCGACGGTGGTGGTCCCGAGCCGCTCGGCCACCAGGTAGAGGCCCTTGACGCCGCGCGTGACCGGGCGGCCCTCGATCACCCCGGCGTGCAGCGAGTGCTCGGTGGACACCACCGCACGGACCCCGGCCAGTCGCGCCGCGAGCCGGCCGTACAGCTGCGCCCGGTAGAGGTGGGTGTGCACGAGGTCGTAGCGGCCGCTGCGCACCAGCCGGACCAGCCGGGGCAGCGCGCCGAGGTCCCGGTTTCCGCGCATGTCGAGGTGGTGGACGGTGAAGCCGTCGGCGCGCAGGGCGGCGGCGACCGCGCCGGGGTTGGTGAGGGCGAGCACCTCGCACTGCTGGTGCGGCGGCAAGTGCCGTAGCAGCAGCTGGAGTTGGCGCTCGGCACCGCCGGAGGCGAGGCCGGTGACGATGTGCAGGACCCTCACCGTGCCGCCCTCCGGAGGGCGAGCCGGGCGCGGCGCAGCTCGGTGACGGTGTCGCGCAGCCGGTGCCGGCCGCGCTTGGCGCGCAGCCGCCAGGCGCCGTCGCGGTCGCCGACGTAGCAGCGGGGCAGCGCGAAGCGGCCGGTGAGCGGGGAGTGGGCGATCGCCACGGCGTAGTCGTAGCCGGCGTCGCGGACGGCCAGGGCGGCGGGCAGGTCGACGTCGCCGTACGGGTAGCAGAAGCCGGTGACCGGGCCGCCGACGACCTCCTCCAGGAGCCTGCGGCTCTCCCGGGTCTGGGTCGCGAGGACGTCGGCGGGCAGGCCGGGCAGCGACTGGTGACCGAGGCCGTGCGAGCCGATCTCCCAGCCGGCGGCGGCGAGTTCGGTGACCTCCTGGACGGTGAGGAGTTGCTTGCGCGGGCCTTCGGCGTCCCAGTCGTTGGCCCGGCCGAGCAGGTCGGCGACGACGTACGCGGTGGCGGTGAAGCCGTACGCCTGCAGAATCGGTACCGCGTGCCGGGCGAAGTCGGCGTAGCCGTCGTCGAAGGTGAGTCCGACGAGCTTGTCGTCCCGTCCGGCGGCGCGGGCCCGCATCAGCTCGCGGACCGAGACCCCGCGCCGGCCGCGCCGGTGCAGCCAGGCGATCTGTTCGGCGAACCGCTCGGGGTTGACGGTGAGCCGGTAGGGGTCCTCCTCCTCGACCGCCACCGAGTGGTACATCAGGATCCACGGCGAGGTGGAGCCGGGGCCGGGCGGTTCGCCGATCGGGCTGCGGCTGCGGGGCAGTCGCGCCCGGTGCGGTGGGGCGTCGGTGGCGCCCGCCTGGGCGGCCGAACGGACGGTTCCCCGTTCAGTGTCCATGGGGAAGCTTCCCTTCATCGGCGACGGTTGGCGGGTTCAGGACCCGGACGGCGGCGAGGACCGGACCGCGGACCTCCCTGGCACCGAGGCCGGTGCCGAGGGCGGCGAAGGCCAGCGCCACGGCCAGCCCCCCGAACACGGTCGAGAGCAGGGGGTCGGCGGTGAGGCCGGCCGCGCAGGTGCCGAGCGCGGTGGCGCCGGCGGCGGCTGCCAGCAGCCGGCCGTGGCCGCCGAGCACCCGGCGCAGCCGCAGCGGGATGCCGCGCAGCACGAGGCCGCGCAGCAGCAGGGCCGCGGTGGTGGTGATGCCGGCCGCGTTCCCGGCGGCGAGGCCGAGCGCGCCGAAGCGGGGTGTGGCGAGCAGGCCGACGGCCACGGTGACGGCGAGGCCGAGCAGCATCGCGGCGACCGGGTACCAGTCGAGCAGGCGCCGCCCCCCGTCGTCGGTGCCCGGCTCGTCGGCCCGGCGCACGACGGGGCGCAGCGAGAAGTACGGGCGGATCATCACGCCGATCAGCGCCTGGGCGGGCAGCCCGAAGCTGTAGACCCGGATGACGGCGGCGGTGGCGGCGGTGTCCTGCGGGCCGAAGGCTCCGCGCTGGAAGAGCAGTGAGACGACCGAGGGCGCGCAGGCCATCAGGAACGCGGTGCCGAGCAGGACGACGGCCGCGGCCTGCCCGAGGTCCTTCTCCACCCGGTCGCGGGCGGTGGTGAGGTCGCCGGCCGCGAGCGCGCGGGCGACCAGCGGGAAGGTGACGGTGCAGATCAGGATGCCCGCCGTCATGGCGAGTTGGGAGACCTTGGCGGCGTAGTTGAGGTGCGAGATGGTGCCGGGCGGAAGTGCGGAGCCGAGGTAGCGCTCGACGAACACCTGGGACTGGCGGGTCAGGGTGAAGGCCGCGACCGGCAGCAGGGCGAACGGCATCAGGACCAGGGCGTGGCGCGAGCGGCCGGAGCGCGCGGCCCGGCCCGTCCGCAGCCGGCGGGCGAACGGGGCGACGAGCAGGACGGCCATCAGGGCGCTGCCGACCGCGACGCCGACGGCGGCCGAGCGGACGCCGAGGAAGGCCTGGCAGCTCAGCATCACGGCCAGGATGCCGACGTTGTAGGCGACGTAGATGCCGGCCGGCGCGGTGAAGCAGTGGTGGGCGCGCAGCGCGGCGGCGAGGTAGCCGGCCACGCCGAACGGCAGCACGGTGATCGCGGTGATCCGGGTGCAGGACACGGCGAGGGCGGGGTCGCCGAGGCCGGGGGCGAGCAGTTCGACGAGCTGGGGCGCGCCGATCGCGGTGCCGAGGGCGAGGGCGCTGAGGGCGAGCAGCAGCCACGGCAGGGTGGCCCGGACGAGCTGGCGGACCGGGTCCGGGCCGTCCGGGCGCTCCTCGCGCAGCACCAGGGCGAGGGCGAACGCGGGCACCATGAGGAAGGACATGGCGTCCTCGATCAGCAGCGGCGCGGCCGTCTCGGGCACCGTCCAGGAGACCAGGAAGGCGTCGGTGCCCTGGTTGGCGCCGAAGTAGCGGGCCAGCAGGAGGTCGCGCAGGAGCCCGAGGGCGGAGCCGGCGGCGCTGAGCACGGCGGTGATGCCGAAGGCCTTGGCGAGGAAGCCGCGCCGGGGGGCCGGGCCGGGGCCGCCGGGCACGGCCTCGGCGGGCGGGGCCTGGCGGGGCGCGGGCAGCGTCGGGACGAGCGCGGGCCGGTCCGTCGTCATGTCAGGCCTCCGGGGTCGCGGCGCGGGCGGCGAGGCCGAGGACGACGGAGGTCAGCACGGTGGTGGTGCCGCCGATGTCGGCGTAGAGGAAGTCGACGAGCACCCAGGTCAGCAGCGCCAGGGCGGCGAGGCCGGGGCCGCGGGAGCGGCGCAGGCAGCCGAGCAGCAGGCCGAGGAAGAGCGCGGCGTAGGCGACGATGCCGATCAGTCCCTGTTCGCTGAGCACCAGGAAGTACATGTTGTGCGGGGAGAGCAGCGGCTCGCGCTGGAAGCCGATGGTGGGGTCGGCGGCGTCGCTGCCGGAGGACAGCCGCAGTGGGGCGTGGCTGTCGCGCAGCTGCTGGAAGGCCTTGGGGCCGGCGCCGTGGACGGGGTGGTCCTGCCAGATCCGGGTGGCGGTCGACCACAGGTCGTAGCGGTCGGAGACGGACTGGTCGGGGGCGGCCTCGACGGAGCCGATCGAGCTGAGCCGCTCGGTGACCCCGGAGGCGCCGAGGCCGAGTCCGCCGACGAGGACGACGGCGGCGGCCGCGCCGAGCACGACACCGCGCACGAGCAGCCGGGCGTCGGCGCGCAGCAGCAGGACGGTGACGGCGACACCGGTGGCGATCCAGCTGCCGCGACTGAAGGAGACGGCGAGCGGGAAGGCGAGGAAGGCGGCGGAGGCGTACATCGCGCGCCGCAGCCGGACGCTGCCGCCGGGTCCGCGTTCGGCGAGGGCGAGGGCCAGGGCGGCGAGCAGGCCGTAGCTGACGACGGTGGACATCGCCATGATGTCGAGCGCGCCGAACGTGCCGACGGCGCGGATCGGCTGGCCGGTGTACGAGGCGCCGGTGCGGGTCAGGTACTGGTCGGCGCCGACGGCGCCCTCGATGAGCGCGGCGGCCACGAAGGAGCCGAGGACGAGCCGCTGGTCGGTGCGGTCGCGCAGCGAGCAGAGCACCGCGGCCGGGACCAGGACGAAGACCTGGACGAGCCGGACGAAGCCGGTGACGCTGCCGGCCGGGTCGATCGAGCCGACGGTGGCCACGGCGGCGGCGAGCACGACCGCGGCGAACTGCGCGCAGGTGGCGCGGGCGACGACGGGCAGCCGCCCGCGCAGCAGGTTGTAGGCGGTGAGGGCGACCAGCGCCAGCGAGGCGAGGTCGGCGGCGGTGACGTGGACGGCGGCGGTGACGTCCTTCTCGCCGGTGGGCACGCACACCAGGAGCACGGTCGCCGCGGCGAGCAGGCTCGGCCGGTCGGCGAGCGCGGGCAGGGCCTTGCGTAAGGCCGGCGGCCGGGCCGCGGCGGGGAGGGTGAGGGCCACGAAAGGTCAGCTCCCGTCCGGGTGGAGCATCAGGGCCGCGGTCCGGCAGAGGATCTTGACGTCCTGCCAGAGGCTCCAGCTCTCGATGTAGCGGTTGTCGAAGCGGGCCCGGTCCTCGATCGAGGTGTCCCCGCGCAGGCCGTTGACCTGGGCCAGGCCGGTGAGGCCGACCGGGACGCGGTGGCGGTCCGCGTACTCGGGGTAGGCCTGGCTGAACCGCATGACGAAGTAGGGGCGTTCCGGGCGCGGGCCGACGAGGCTCATGTCGCCGCGCAGGACGTTCCACAGCTGCGGCAGCTCGTCCAGCGAGCTCTTGCGCAGCAGCTTGCCGACGGCGCCCATCCGGTGGTCCTGGGAGATGTTCCAGCGGGTGGCCGACTCGTGCTCGTTGCTGGGGCGCAGGGTGCGGAACTTGAGGACGGTGAAGACCCGGCCGTCCAGCCCGGTGCGCTGCTGGCGGAAGAGCACGCCAGGGCCGGTGTCGAAGCGGACGGCGAGCGCGCACAGCACGAGGACCGGGGCGAGCAGCAGCAGGCCTAGGCCGGAGGCGGCGACGTCCAGGGCGCGCTTGGCGGCCCAGCCGGGGCGGCGCATCGCGGGGCGCCCGACCTGGAGGCAGGGGAAGCCCCAGAGGTGGTCGCCGGCGGCCGGCGGCGCGGTGGGCAGCGAGCCGTACTCGCGCAGGGCGGGCACCAGCCAGACCTGGCAGCCGAGCCGGACGGCGTCGCGCAGGGTGGCGGCGGTCTCGGCCTCGTCGGCGGCGCCGGCGGTGGCGACGACGTGCTGGACGCGGTGGCGGCGGACCTCGCGCTCCAGGACCTCGCGGCCGCCGAGGACGGGCAGGTCGGTGTCGCCGGCCAGCAGCGGCGGGTCCGCGTCGAGGAAGCCGACGGGGCGCATTCCGTACTCGCCGCGCGCGTTGAGGGCGGCGGCGACCCGGTGGCCGAGCCGGCCGGCGCCGAGCACCAGGACGGGGCTGGGACGGCTGCGGCGGATCCGGCGGACGAGGTGGTAGAGGACGGCGCGGCCGACGACGGCGATCAGCAGCTGGGCGCCGAGCAGCGCGGTGAGCCGGGCCGGGGTGGCCGGGCCGCAGTCGGGCCAGCGGCCGTCCAGGCAGCCGGTGAGGGTGACGGCGAAGGCGGTGGCGACCGCGGCGCGCACGGCCAGCGCGGGCAGTTCGTCCAGGACGGACAGGGTGAGCCGGGTGCGGTAGAGGCCGCCGGCCAGGTTGAGGACGAGCAGGAGGGGCAGGACGGCGGCGACGCCGAGCAGCGGGGCGACCCGCACCGCGGAGTCGAGGAAGCGGTTGGCGATGCCGGCGGCGGCGCACAGCGCGATCGCGTCGACCTGGACCAGCGCGAGCGGCAGTGCGAGCCGGGAACGGACCGCCCTGCGGTGCCGGTGCCCCGGCGCCACCGCGCGGGCCCGCGCGGCCCCGGCCGGCCGGTCGAGCAGCCCGGTGCCGGGTCGCCGCGGGCCGGACAGGGGCCGGCCGGATCGCGGCACACTGTCGTGGTCAATGGTCATCAGCGCACGAACTCCCCTGCTGTGTGCCCGGGGTGGCGGAGCCCTGGCGCCGGTTGGCGCGGGGCGGCCGCCCGGGCCCGGTGGGCGCGGTCCTGACAGCACCTGCTGCCGCCGGCGGCTCTCGATTCTCTCGCGAATTCCCGGGGAAAAATCGAAACGAAGCAGGCAAAATCAGACAATACCGAACCGGGACTTGCGGGCCGGAGGATGACTTGCCATTTCATTCCAGCCGCCCATTAATAGGTATTTCTGATTTGACGCCTCGTCCTTATCCGGTTGAGGGTGCGAATACGCCAGTGCCTCGTCAGCGGGCATTCACGGCATGTGAAACGATCAGATCCGCTCTGGGACACGGGTGCGGCGGCGTCCGGCGGCCGGACCGGCACCCAGCAGGTGGCGGTACAGGACGTCCACCTGTTCGACCACCGTGCGGACGTCATGACGGGCGACCACGTGGTCGCGCAGCCCGGCGCCGCGGCGCTCGCACTCGATCGGATCGGACAGCGCTTCGGCCATTCGGGTGGCCAGCGCCGCCGCGTCCTCCGGCGGGACGACGGCCTGCCCGTGCGCGGCGGACGGCAGGCACTCGCGGGCCCCGGACACGTCGGTCAGCAGCACCGGACGGCCCGCGGCCATCGCCTCCAGCGGGGCGAGCGCCATCCCCTCCCAGCGCGAGGGCAGCACCACGAGGTCGGCCGCCGCGAGCCACGGCCGCGGATCCGGCACGTCCCCCACCATCCGCACCCGGGACGGCTCGGCCGACGCCCGCACCGTCCCCGCGAGGGCCTGCTCGTCCGGCCCGCTGCCGACCAGTGCCAGCCGCGCCTGCGGCACCCGGCGGACCACCTCGGGCCAGGCCGCCAGCAGCACGTCCTGCCCCTTCTGCCGGCACAGCCGCCCCACGCAGACGGCCAGCGGGGCGTCCAGGTCCAGGCCGAGCGCGATCCGGGCGGCCCGGCGGTCGGCGGGCGCGTAGTGGCGGACGTCCACGCCGTTGGGCACCACCGCCCAGTCGGCGTGCACCCCCGCGGCGACGCCGTCGGCCCGCTCCTGGACGCTGACGCACAGCAGCCGGTGCGCCCAGCGGGTCGCGAAGCGCTCCCAGCGCAGGGTGGCGGCCGCCAGCGGGCCGTCCACGGCGGCGAAGGACCAGGCGTGCGGCTGGAAGACGGTCGGCACCGCGCCGCGCACGGCCAGCCGGCCGGCCAGCCCGGCCTTGGCACTGTGCAGGTGGACCACGTCGGGCGCGGCGGCCCGGACGATCCGGCGCAGCCGCCAGGCCTCCTTGGCCGTCCCCGGCCCGGGCGAGCGCTCGGCGGGCCAGTCCTGGACCAGCGCGCCCACGGCGGCGGCCTCCTCGGCCAGCCGGCCGCCGCGCGGACAGGCCACCAGCACCCGGTGGCCGGCCTCCCGCTGGCCCCGGACCAGATCGACGACGACGCGGGCCACCCCGCCGTCCACCGGCTGCGAAATGTGAAGGATCGTCATATGCACGGCGGCGAGCCTAGGGTGGCATCGCCGTGCCGGACGGCCCCCGTCACCCGCAGGTGGCGGGCCGTCCACCCGTACGGCTCGCGGCTCGTACGGGTGGTCGGACCCCTCGAAATCCCGGGCGATTTCCCGGGCCCCCCGGGGTGGTTCAGCGCACCTCGGCGGCCAGGTTCGCGAGCACCTCGTCGTGGATGCGGTTCAGGCCCTTCGGGGCGAAGGTGCGCTCGAAGAAGCCGCCGATGCCGCCGGCGCCCTGCCAGGTCGCCGAGACCGTCACCTTCGACCGGCCCTCGCCCGCCGCCGAGACGGTCCAGGTGATCACCATGCTGGAGTTGGCGTCCTTCTCCACCAGCTGGTCCGGCTTCGGGGCCGAGACCGTGAACAGGCAGTCCCGCACGCGCTTCTCGGTGGCCTGGAGCTTCCAGTGCACCTGGGTGCCGGCCCCGGTGCCGCCGGCCCGGACCTCGTACTCGCTGTACTGCGCGGGCAGCAGCTTCGGGCGGGTCACCTGGTAGTCGGCCAGCGCCTCGTACACCCGCTCCGGGGCGGCGTCGTAGACCCGCTCGGTGGTGGCCAGCACCTGTCCCATGACCTGTACTCCTCGTGTGGTGGTTCCGATCTCAGCGGCAAGCCAACCACAGGGCCGCGGACCGGGCCTTCCGGGGCTCGCGCCCGGACGCGGAGGCCGTAGGGTGGCGGATGTGCTCGAACTGGTGACAGCAGTGCGCTACGTGGACCCGCTGCGGGCCGGCGGCTCCGTGCCCGGCGTCGTGGAGACCGACGACCTCGGCACCTACGTCGTGAAGTTCACCGGCGCCGCGCAGGGGCGCAAGGCGCTGGTCGCCGAGGTGATCGTCGGCGAGCTCGCGCGGCGGCTCGGCCTGCGCGTGCCGGAGCTGCGGCTGGTGGACTTCGACCCGGCGGTCGCCGCGGACGAACCGGACACCGAGATCCAGGACATGCTCAGGGCCAGCGCCGGACTCAACCTCGGGATGGACCTGCTGCCCGGCGCGCGCGACTACCGGCCCGGACTGGTCCCCGTCGGCTCCGCCGAGGCCGGCCGGGTGGTCTGGCTGGACGCCCTCACCGGCAACGTCGACCGCACCGTGCACAACCCCAACCTCGTGGTCTGGCACGGGCGGCTCTGGCTCATCGACAACGGCGCCGCGCTGATCTTCCACCACCGCTGGTCCAGCGCGGAGGCGGCCGTCGGCAAGCGCTACGACCTCAGCGCGCACGCGCTCGGCGGCTGCGCCCCGGACGTCCGGCTGGCCGACGAGGACCTGGGGCCGCTGGTGACCGTCGGGCTGCTGGAGGAGGTGCTGGCGCTCGTCCCGGACGAATGGCTGGCCGACGAGCCCGGGTTCGACTCGGTGGACGCGGTGCGGCACGCGTACGTCACGCACCTGGCCGCCCGCGCGGTGCTGTCCGCCGAGTGGCTGCCGGAGGGCTTCGCCACGCCCGAGCAGCTGCGCGAGGCCGAGCGGCGGCGGGCCGCCCGGACGAGGGCCGGCCGCCCGGCCTGGCTCCAGGAGGTGCCGGACCTGCACGGCAAGCCGTCGGTCGAGACGGTGTGGGAACACCACTTCGAGAGTTAACGCACCGCGGGGTGGATCCAGTCGAGGTACTCGATCGTGGTGCCGGCCAGCAGGCCGCCCATGAGCAGGGCGAAGACCGCGGCGCCGTTCCTCCGGCGGACCTTCGCGGGGATCAGGGCCGCGCCGAGGCCCGCCACGAGCAGGCCGGTGAGCGGGCCGGCCGCGAGCATCGCGATCAGCCCCGCCACCGCGCCGACGGAGGCACCGGCCGCGAGCCCCATCACGCCGCACATCAGGCCGACGACCACGAACTGCGCCAGCATCGGGCCCGCGGCGAGGAGTTCGGCCCCGCCCAGGACGAACCAGGGCCAGCTACGCCCGCCGCCGGCCGACCGGGCCGGGACCGCGTTCCAACCGGTGTCGGTGTGTGCCATGCCGCTCAACTCCCCTGATGCTTCCGTTCGGTACGGATCCATCCTGGCGAGCGGGCCACCGGCGGACCTGAGTACGGGTACTCAAAAACGACCGGGGAGCGGGACCCAGTGGGCCCGCTCCCCGGTGCTCAAGTGCTCAGGTGCTCAGATGCTCGGCTGTTCCACGCGGTCGGCGCGTCAGCGCCACCACTGGACCGCCTTCTCGGCGTTGATGATGCCCGCGCCGTAGAAGCCGTTGTCGTTCTCGTCGCCCTCGCAGGTCGCCTTCCACTGGCCGGCGCCGCCCGGGTTGAAGTCCCCGGTCGGGCAGGCGTGCGACTCGGCCTGGTTGGTCAGCAGCTCGGTCAGCTCCTCGGGGCTGGCCCACGGGAAGGTGCTGGCGAGCAGCGCGACGACACCGGTGACGTGCGGGGTGGCCATCGACGTGCCCTGCATGTAGCCGTACTTGTTGCCCGGGATGGTGGACAGGATCCGGCCGTCCTTGTCCGGGGTGTCCGGGATCTGGTAGCGGCGGTCGCCACCCGGCGCGGCGACGGTCACGACGCCCTTGCCGTAGCTGGAGTAGTACGACTTCTCGCCCTTGACGCCGACGGCGGAGACGGCGACGACGCCCGGCAGCTCGGTCGGCAGCGACAGGCAGTCGTTGGTGACCGGGCGGGTGCCCGGGGTGGTGTCGTCCGGGCTGGAGACGTCGGTGGTCTTGTGGGCCAGGTCGATGTTCTCGTTACCGGCCGCGGCCACGTTGAGGACGCCCTTGCGCTGCGAGAACGCGACCGCCTTGCGGACGGCGGCGGTGATCGCCTCCTGGTCCTTGTCGTTCGGGCAGTTGAACATCCACGGGTCGACGTAGTAGCTGTTGTTGGTCACCTTGAAGCCGTGCTCGCCGGCCCACACGAAGCCGCAGACCGCGTTCTCCGGGTAGATGAAGCCGCCGTCGTCGACGACCTTGACCGCCGCCAGCTTCACGTTCGGCGCGATGCCGACGATGCCCTTGCCGTTCTTGGCGGCGGCGATGGTGCCGGCCACGTGGGTGCCGTGGTCGCTGGTGGTCGGCTGCCAGGCCTTCCAGTCGGTGTTCGGCTTGCCGTCGACGCAGGAGACCGACTGCGAGGCGTCCACGTTGGGGGCCAGGTCCTCGTGGGTGGCGTCGATGCCCGAGTCCAGCACGCCGACGGTCACGTTGCGGCTGCCGAGCGAGATCTTGTGCGCCTTGTCGACGCCGATCTGGCGCATGTCCCACTGGTTGGCCTCGTACGGCTCCTGACCGGCGGCGGGGGCCGCGGCGGGCTCGGCGGCGACGTCGGCCTTGCCCTGGTCGGCGGCGAGGATGCCCTTGGTGCGGCTCGCGCCGACCGAGTCGACGCCCTTGACCTGGCGCAGCTTCTCGGCGAACGCGGTGTCGTTCGAGCGGGCGACCACGACGCCGATCTGCTCGTAGGAGTACACCACCGTGCCGCCCAGGGTGGTGATCGCCTTCTCCACCTTCTGCACCTGGCCGTGGTTGGCCTTGGTGTTGACCACGTAGCTCAGCAGCGGGCCGGTGGTCGAGCCGGCCGCGGGCGCGGGCGCCGCGACGGCGGTACCGGCCGGGAGCGCGAGGGCGCCCGCCGTGGCGAGCACGAGGCCCACCGCCGCGTACCGGGTCCGGCTGATCCGAGAAACACGCATAGGGGTAGACCCTCCCGAGTCGTCATGCAACAGCTGCGGCAGCAGGTGCGATGGAGTGATCGGGACGCTAATGAATATTTACTAAGAAAAGCAAGAGGTAGTCATCTAATCGTCACAACTAGACCAACAGCGGAGCCCAGGAGTCCGCAGGTCAACCGGCAAACAGTCGGTCATAGTGTTAAAAAGTGATGGTCCACGGGCCGGTTGGGACGCCTACCACCTAAAGGGTGTACAACCGGCGAGCATTGTCCGCGGCGACCATCCGGGCCAGCCGCTCCGCGTCGGCCGCCGAGCAGGCGCCGGCGGCCCGCCACTCCGCGAGCAACTCGCCCAGCCCGTAACGGAACTGGGCGGCGCCGACCAGGTACAGCTCGGGCAGGCCGTACGCGTCGGTGGAGAACAGCAGCTTGCCGAACGGTGCCAGCTCCAGCATCTCGCCGAGCACCGCCGCCACCCGGGGGCCGGTGTACGAAGCCGTCAGACCGAGGTCGGCGTACACCGTGGGGAAGGCCTGCGCGAGGAACGCGGCCTGCCGGTGGTACGGGTAGCAGTGCAGCAGCACGAGCGGGACGCCGCTCGGCTCGGCGGCGCGGACGAAGGGGGTGAGCAGGGCCGGGTCGGCCAGGTGCAGGGTGAGGTCGGGATCGCCGAAGCCGGTGTGGAGCTGGATCGGCCGGCCGAGCTCGGCGCACACGTCGACGGCCGTCCACAGCAGGTGGTGCAGGAGCACCGGGTCCGTCAGCCGGCCGCGCCCGGCGCGCTGCCAGGCCCCCGCCGCGGCCACCACGGCGGCCCGGGCGGGCCGTTCGGGCGGGACCGCGAGGCCGTGCCGGTAGGCGATGACGGACTTGACGGCGACGGCCCCGGCGGCGGCCCCGGCCAGGGCGTCGCGGACGGCCTTCGGCCAGCCCCCGGCCGTCGCGGGCACCGCCTCGGCGACCGTCTCCAGCCGGATCACCTCGCGCACCCGGACCCGGGCGGCCTCGGCGAACTCGCCGAGCGGGAGCAGCGGGCGGCCCGCGGCGGCGGTGAGCCCGGTGTCGATCAGGCAGGTGTCGAGCGCGGCGGCGGCCAGCAGTCGGCCGGTGGCCTCGGCGGCCCCCAACTCCCTTCTGCGGGCGAGGTATTCGTCGGCCGGCGCGTGGGCGGGCAGGCCGAGCGCGGGCGGGCACCAGCGCCGGACGGCGAGGCCGAGGGCGCTGTCGAAGGGCGTGGTGCCGGGCGCGGGCGGGCGGTCCGACTCGGTGAGCAGCCCGGCCAGGGCGTCGTCCGGGAGGTCGGCCGCCACCACGCTGTGGCAGTGGTGGTCGACCAGCGCGGGGACGTCGAGGAGCACCGGTCAGTACCGCCAGCGGGTGGCGGCCACCATGCGTTCGGGGGTGGTGTCGGCGTACTGCTCGGCCTCGGCCCGGCGGACCGCGAGCACCGCCTGGTAGAGCGGTTCGCCGAGGGCCTCGCGGAGCACCGCCGAGCGCTCGTAGGCGGCGATCGACTCGGCCGGGCGGGCCGGCAGCCGGGGCACCGTGCCGGGCGCGGCGGCGGCCGGATCGCCGGTGAACTCCGGCGGCAGGGCGAGGCGCTGCTCCATGCCGGCGAGTCCGGCGGCGAGCACGGCGCCGACCGCGAGGTAGGGGTTGGCGCTGGCGTCGAAGCACTTGACCTCGGCGTTGGCCGCGGCGGAGCGCTCCCCCGCCGAGCCGGTGACCAGGCGCAGCGCGGCCTCGCGGTTCTCCAGGCCCCAGCACTGGTAGGCGCCGGCCCAGTGCGAGGGCACGAGCCGCAGGTACCCGGCGGGGCTGGAGCAGCCGAGCACGAGCAGCTCGGGCAGCGCGGCGAGCACGCCGGCCAGGAAGCCCTCGGCCTCGGCGGTCAGGCCGTGCGGGCCGGAGCCGCCGCGGCCGAGGTTGCGGCCCTCCCGCCAGAGGCTCAGGTGGAGGTGGCCGCCGTTGCCGACCGTGCCGGCCTCGACCACGGGCGCGAAGGAGACCCGCAGGCCGTGCCGGTTGGAGACGGCGCGGATGGTGTGCCGGACCAGGACCGCGGTGTCGGCGGCGGCGACCGGGCCCTCGGGGGCGACGGAGACCTCGAACTGGCCCGGCGCGTACTCGGGGTGGATCTGCAGGACGTCGAGCCCCTGCTCGCCGAGGGCGCGCAGGACGTCCCGCAGGTAGTCGGAGAGGTCGGTGAGGCGGTGCATCCCGTACGCGGGGCCGTGGGTGGGGTACTGCGGCTCGTCCGCCGGGGCACCGGCGAGGGCGGCCACCCACTCGACCTCGATGCCGGCCTTGAGGCCGATGCCGCGCGCGGCGGCCGTGGCCTCCATCCGGCGGGCGAACAGCCGCTGGCAGCCGGGGTGCGGGGTGCCGGCCTGGGTGTGCCGGTCCCCCGGGGCCCAGGCCCAGCCGGGCTGGGCGGCGAGCGGGACGACCCGGTCGAGGTCGGGGTACAGGCGCAGGTCCCCGGTGGGGCCGCCGATGATCGGGCTGGTCGTGATGGCGTCGTCGGCGAGGAACACGTCGAAGCAGGGGGCGGCGCCGACGCCCCACTGGGCGGCGTGCACGAGGCCGCCGAGCGGCACGGCCTTGACCCGGGTGATGCCGGCGTTGTCCACCCAGGTGACGGCGACCGCCTCGACCCCGGCCGCGCGGAGCCGGTCGGCGGCGGCCTCGGCCTGCCGGGCGCGCTCGGCGCGCGGGGGCAGTTCGACGGCGGCGTGGGCGTCCACGGCGACGGCGACGGTGTCAGCAGTCATGCCTTCATGCTGCCCCTCGGGGTGGGTCCGCGTAACTCCTCGATCGGGTGGTTGGAACGGACGCGCGTCCTCCCGTTCACCCGTTCGGGGTGGGGCGGTTTTGCCGCCGTCCGCCCTCTTCCTACTGGGCAGTAGCTTCGCTACAGTGGCCGCACGCACCACCGTCGGGCTTCGGGAGCCGCACCGACGGGTGCCGTGCGTCCTTCACCGGCCGGTGCCGCGAACCGCGGCGGGCCGGGTTTCCCTCCTCGCGTCAGCGCCGCTCCGTTCACCTCCGAGCGCCTGAGCACGACGGCACACCCGCAGTTCGGCCGGAGCGGACCGGCCGCTGCGCGGGTGGGCCGCACCCGTCATCCCTCCAGCCCCCGCGCGCGGACCCTCCTCCGGCGGGCTGCCGCCCCCTGCGTACGCACGGGCGCGGCGGCACGTCCGCCGGAGCGCGCGCGGGCCCTTCATGACTAGGAGTCAGGACCATGCAGCGTCCCTTCCCCACGGTCGCCGTGGTCGGCCTCGGCACGATGGGTGCCGGCGTCGCGGTGGCGGTCGCCAAGAGCGGCCGCCGGGTGATCGGCATCGAGGCCACCGAGGACTCGGCCGCCCGGGCCCTGGCCCGGATCGAGGAGGCCACCGCGCACGCCGTCGAGCGCGCGCGGATCACCGCCGAGGAGCGCGCGGCCCTGCTCGCGCAGATCTCCGTCGGCCACGAACTCTCCGCCGCCGCGGACGCCGACCTCGTGATCGAGGAGGTGCCCGAGCAGCTGGAGCTCAAGCGTGAGGTCTTCGCCGAGCTGGACCGGATCTGCCCGCCGGAGACGGTGCTCGCCACCGGCACCACCGCGCTGTCGGTGACCCGGATCGCCGCCGCGACCGCCCGCCCGGACCGGGTGCTCGGCCTGCACTTCTTCAACCCGGTCCACACCATGAAGCTGGTCGAGGTGGTCCGCACGGTGCTGACCGCCCCGCAGGTCGCCGAGGACGCCGCCGGGTTCGCCCGGGACCTCGGCAAGGAGCCGGTCGCGGCCGGCGACCGGGCCGGTTTCGTGGTGAACGGCCTGCTGTTCGCGTACCTGAACCAGGCCGCCGCGATGTACGAGTCCAAGTACGCCTCGCGCGAGGACATCGACGCCGCGATGCGGCTCGGCTGCGGCCTGCCGATGGGCCCGCTGGCACTGCTCGACCTGATCGGCGTGGACACCGCGCGGACCGTCCTGGAGGCGATGTACGAGCAGTCCAGGGACCGCCTGCACGCGCCCGCGCCGATCCTCGGCCAGCTGGTGTCGGCCGGTCTGCTGGGCCGCAAGTCCGGCCGGGGCTTCTACGCCTACGAGGCGCCGGGCTCCTCCAGGGCCGTGGACGCGGCCACCGGCCCGGCGCGGCCGAAGGTGGCGGGCCGCGAGGTGCGGACGGTCGGCGTGTGCGGCTCGGGCACGATGGCGACCGGCATCGCCGAGGTGTTCGCCAAGTCCGGGTACGCCGTGCTGCTGGCCGCGCGCAGCCAGGAGAAGGCGGACCGGGCCAAGGCGCAGCTGGCGAAGTCGCTGGAGCGCTCGGTGGCGAAGGGCCGGATGGGCGCCGAGCAGCGGGACGCGGCGCTGGCGCTGGTGACGCCGGTCGGGCAGTACGCGGAGCTGGCCGAGGTCGACCTGGTGGTCGAGGCGGTGGCCGAGGACCTGGCGGTCAAGCGGGAGCTGTTCGCGGCCCTGGACAAGATCGTCCGGCCGGGCGCGGTGCTCGCCACCACCACCTCCTCGCTGCCGGTGATCAGCTGCGCGACCGCCACCTCGCGGCCGCAGGACGTCGTCGGCATGCACTTCTTCAACCCGGCGCCGGCGATGAAGCTGGTCGAGGTGGTCTCCACCGTGCTGACCGCGCCGGACGTCACCGCGACCGTCCTGGACCTGTGCGCCAAGGTGCGCAAGCACCCGGTGGAGTGCGGGGACCGGGCCGGCTTCATCGTCAACGCGCTGCTCTTCCCCTACCTGAACGACGCGGTGCGGATGCTCCAGGAGCACTACGCGACGGTGGACGACATCGACACCGCGATGAAGCTCGGCTGCGGCTACCCGATGGGCCCGTTCGAGCTGCTGGACGTGGTCGGCCTGGACGTCTCGCTGACCATCGAGCAGGTGCTGCACCAGGAGTTCCGCGAGCCGGGCCTGGCCGCCGCGCCGCTGCTGGAGCACCTGGTGGCGGCGGGCTGCCTGGGCCGCAAGACCGGCCGCGGGTTCCGCGACCACGCGCGCCGGTGACCGTGCCGCAGCCCGGCGGCGCCGCTCCCCGCGGGGCGGCGCCGGCCGGGAGCGCGCCGACGGCCGGGCAGCCGCGCTCGGCCTGGAACCCCGGGACGGTGTCGGCCCGCTGGCCGCGCCCGGCCGTGACCGGCCCGGTCTCGCCGGTCCGCCGGGGAAGGGCCGCCGGGGCGCAGCCGGGGCCGTGTAGCGTTCCGGACATGGATCGGGTTCAGTCAGCCACCCCGCAGCAGTCCGCCGCACCGCGCGCCGCCGACCGGCCGGCCACGTCGGCCGGGGGCACCGGCCCGGACGCCGGCCCGGGCAGCCGCCGGGCCGCGGCGCAGCGCCTGCAGATGCGCCAGGACCTGGCCACGGCCGCGATGGACCTGTTCGCCTCGCAGGGTTACGAGGAGACCACCGTCGACCAGATCGCGGCGGCGGCCGGGGTCGCCCGGCGCACCTTCTTCCGGTACTTCCGGTCGAAGGAGGAGGCGATCTTCCCGGACCACGACGACACGCTCGTCCGGGTCGCGGACCTGCTGGCCAGCGCCGAGCCCGAGGAGCACCCGCTCGACGTGGTCTGCCGGGGCATCAAGGAGGTGCTGCGGATGTACGCCTCCACCCCGGGGGTGTCGGTGGCGCGGTACCAGCTGATCCGCCAGGTGCCGGCGCTGCGCGAGCGGGAGATCGCCGTGGTGGCCCGGTACGAGCGGCTGTTCACCCGGTACCTGCTGGGCCGCTTCGACACCGGCGAGGACATCCCTTCGGGCTGGCAGCGCGGCGGCGAGGACGACTCGATGCTGGCCGAGGTGTCGGCGGCGGCCGTGGTCGCGGCGCACAACCACGTGCTGCGGCGCTGGCTGCGGGCCGGCGGCCGGGGAGACGTGGAGGCGCAGCTGGACCACTCCTTCGAGGTGATCCGGCGGACCTTCTGGGCGTCCAGCGCGCCCGGTGCCAGGCGCCGCGGGTCCCTGGTGGCACCCGGTGCCAGTGGGGCGCCCGGGGACGTGCTCGCCGAGAGCGCACTGAGTGCCAGCCCCGGAGGTGAGGTACTCATCACAGTCGCCCGGACGGACGCTCCGCTGGACGTCGTGGTGGACAGCATCCGGGCCGCACTGAGCGGCTCCGGGCACATCTGACGGGAGCATTTCCGCAGGTCACGGAGGAAACGAAGGTCAAAAAGGGCCCGCGCCGAGGAATCGGCGGCGGGCCCTTTTCGTCCCCGTTCGGGTGTCCATGACAGCCGCCGGAAGTCGGCCAAATTCCTGACACCCGGTGTCTTTACGGCTGGCACAGGGTGCCACTACGTTGTTACTCACCAGTCGCGGCGCCGCGGCTCCCCACCTCGGCGCGCCGTCGTCCGGTGTTCCCACACCCCGGGAGCAGAGCGAGTACCACCCGGCCCACGGCCGGGCCGACCAGCCTGACCCCGCCCACCACCCACCACAGCGAAGCCGGTGTCCGCTCCCGGCCTTCCCCAGACGCCCTGTGCGCCCTCACACAGGTACGCCTCCGGAGGCAGAGCCATGCAGCAAATCCTCGACGCGATCCTCAGCAACGACGCCACGGCGGAGGACTTCGCAGCGATCCAGCTCCCCGAGTCCTACCGGGCGGTCACGCTCCACAAGGACGAGGAGCAGATGTTCGCCGGCCTCGACAGCCGCGACAAGGACCCCCGCAAGTCCCTCCACCTCGACGACGTCGCCCTGCCCGAACTGGGCCCGGGCGAGGCCCTCGTCGCCGTCATGGCCAGCGCGGTCAACTACAACACCGTGTGGAGCTCGATCTTCGAGCCGGTCTCCACCTTCGGCTTCCTGGAGCGCTACGGCCGGCTGTCGCCGCTCACCAAGCGCCACGACCTGCCGTACCACGTCCTCGGCTCCGACCTGGCCGGTGTCGTCCTGCGCACCGGTGCCGGCGTCAACGCCTGGAAGCCCGGCGACGAGGTCGTCGCCCACTGCCTCTCGGTCGAGCTGGAGTCCCCGGACGGCCACAACGACACGATGATGGACCCGGAGCAGCGCATCTGGGGCTTCGAGACCAACTTCGGCGGCCTGGCCCAGCTGGCCCTGGTGAAGACCAACCAGCTGCTGCCCAAGCCCAAGCACCTCACCTGGGAGGAGGCCGCCTCCCCCGGTCTGGTCAACTCCACCGCCTACCGCCAGCTGGTCTCGCGCAACGGCGCCGGCATGAAGCAGGGCGACAACGTGCTGATCTGGGGCGCCAGCGGCGGCCTCGGCTCGTACGCCACCCAGTACGCGCTGGCCGGCGGCGCCACCCCGATCTGCGTGGTCTCCAGCCCGCAGAAGGCCGAGATCTGCCGCGCCATGGGCGCCGAGGCGATCATCGACCGCTCGGCGGAGGGCTACCGGTTCTGGAAGGACGAGCAGAACCAGGACCCGCGCGAGTGGAAGCGCCTGGGCTCGAAGATCCGCGAGTTCACCGGCGGCGAGGACGTCGACATCGTCTTCGAGCACCCGGGCCGGGAGACCTTCGGCGCCTCGGTGTACGTCACCCGCAAGGGCGGCACCATCGTCACCTGCGCCTCCACCTCCGGCTACATGCACCAGTACGACAACCGCTACCTGTGGATGTCGCTCAAGCGGATCGTCGGCTCGCACTTCGCCAACTACCGCGAGGCCTACGAGGCCAACCGCCTGGTCGCCAAGGGCAAGATCCACCCGACCCTGTCGAAGGTCTACTCCCTGGAGGAGACCGGCCAGGCCTCCCTCGACGTGCACCACAACAAGCACCAGGGCAAGGTCGGCGTGCTGTGCCTGGCCCCCGAGGAGGGCCTGGGCGTGCGCGACGCGGAGTTCCGCGCCACGCACCTCGACGCGATCAACCGCTTCCGAAACGTCTGAGGCCGATCCGATGACCGAGCCGCAGAAGCGCGACCGGCCCTGGCTGATGCGCACCTACGCCGGACACTCCACCGCGAGCGACTCCAACGCGCTCTACCGGCGGAACCTGGCGAAGGGCCAGACCGGCCTCTCCGTCGCCTTCGACCTGCCGACCCAGACCGGCTACGACTCCGACCACATCCTCGCCCGCGGCGAGGTCGGCCGGGTCGGCGTGCCGGTGGGCCACGTCGGCGACATGCGCACCCTGTTCGACGGCATCCCGCTCGAACAGACCAACACCTCGATGACGATCAACGCCACCGCGATGTGGCTGCTGGCGCTCTACCAGGTGGTCGCCGAGGAGCAGGGCGCCGACGTCGCCAAGCTCACCGGCACCACCCAGAACGACATCGTCAAGGAGTACCTGTCGCGCGGGACGCACGTCTTCCCGCCCGGCCCGTCGGTGCGCCTGATCACCGACATGATCGCCTACACGGTCGGCAACATCCCCAAGTGGAACCCGATCAACATCTGCAGCTACCACCTGCAGGAGGCCGGGGCCACGCCCGTCCAGGAGATCGCCTACGCGATGTGCACCGCCATCTCGGTGCTCGACGCGGTGCGCGACTCCGGGCAGGTGCCGGCCGAGCGCATGGGCGACGTGGTCGCGCGGATCTCCTTCTTCGTGAACGCGGGCGTGCGCTTCGTCGAGGAGATGTGCAAGATGCGCGCCTTCGCCCGGCTGTGGGAGAAGGTCACGCGCGAGCGCTACGGCGTCGAGGACCCCAAGCAGCGCCGGTTCCGCTACGGCGTGCAGGTCAACTCGCTGGGCCTGACCGAGGCGCAGCCGGAGAACAACGTCCAGCGGATCGTGCTGGAGATGCTCGCCGTCACGCTCTCCAAGGACGCCCGCGCCCGGGCCGTCCAGCTCCCGGCCTGGAACGAGGCGCTGGGCCTGCCCCGGCCGTGGGACCAGCAGTGGTCGCTGCGGATCCAGCAGGTGCTCGCCTACGAGTCCGACCTGCTGGAGTACGGGGACATCTTCAACGGCTCCGAGGTCATCGAGGCCAAGACGGCCGAACTGCTGGCCGGCGCCGAGGCGGAGATCGCCAAGGTGCTGGAGATGGGCGGGGTGATTCCGGCCGTCGAGTCCGGCTACCTGAAGTCCAACCTGGTCTCCTCGCACGCCGCCCGCCGGGCCCGGATCGAGTCCGGCGAGGACAAGATCGTCGGCGTCAACTGCTTCGACACCACCGAGGAGAGCCCGCTCACGGCCGACCTCGACACCGCGATCATGGTCGTCGACCCGGCCTCCGAGCAGTCCGTCCTCGCCGCCCTGGAGGCCTGGCGCGGACAGCGCGACGAGGCCGCCGCCCAGGAGGCGCTGGCGGAGCTCAAGGCCGTCGCCGCCACCGACGCCAACCTGATGCCGGCCACGCTCGCCTGCGCCCGGGCCGGCGTCACCACCGGGGAGTGGTCCTTCGCCCTGCGCGAGGTCTTCGGCGAGTACCGCGCCCCCACCGGCGTCGGCGGCGCCCCGGTCGCGGTCGCGGCCGAGCCCGGCGGCGAACTGGCCGCCGTGCGCGCCGCCGTGGCCGCCACCGCCGAGGAGCTGGGCGCCGGCAAGCTGCGCCTGCTGGTCGGCAAGCCCGGCCTGGACGGGCACTCCAACGGCGCCGAGCAGATCGCCGTCCGGGCCCGCGACGCCGGGTTCGAGGTGGTCTACCAGGGCATCCGGCTCACGCCGGAGCAGATCGTCTCCGCGGCCGTCGCGGAGGACGTCCACTGCGTGGGCCTGTCGATCCTCTCCGGCGCGCACTCCGAGCTCGTGCCCGACGTGCTGCGGCGCCTGCGGCGGGCCGGGGTGGAGGATGTCCCGGTGATCGTGGGTGGCATCATCCCGGCAGCGGACGGCGAGGCCCTCAAGGCCGCCGGCGTCGCCGCCGTGTTCACCCCGAAGGACTTCGGCATCACGACCATCATCGGCCGGATCGTGGACGAGATCCGGCTGGCCAACAAGCTCCAGCCGTGGACGCCCGCACCGGCCCCGGCCACGAACTGACCAGCTGACCAGCTGACCACTGGGAAGGAACAGAACCACCCTCATGACCACTGTCAACCGCCTGCGCCCGCGCCGCTCCTGCCTCGCCGTGCCCGGCAGCAACCCGCGCTTCCTGGAGAAGGCCCAGGGCCTGCCCGCCGACCAGGTCTTCCTCGACCTGGAGGACGCGTGCGCCCCGCTGGTCAAGGAGAGCGCCCGCCACACCATCGTCGATGCCCTCAACAACGGCGACTGGGGCGGCAAGACCCGCGTCGTGCGCGTCAACGACTGGACCACCCACTGGACCTACCGCGACGTGATCACCGTCGTCGAGGGCGCCGGCCCCAACCTCGACTGCATCATGCTGCCGAAGGTCCAGGACGCCGAGCAGGTCAAGGCGCTCGACCTCCTCCTCACCCAGATCGAGAAGACCATGGGCTTCGAGGTCGGGAAGATCGGCATCGAGGCACAGATCGAGAACGCCAAGGGCCTGATCAACGTCGACGCCATCGCCGAGGCCTCGCCCCGGCTGGAGACCATCATCTTCGGCCCCGCCGACTTCATGGCCTCGATCAACATGAAGTCCCTGGTGGTCGGCGAGCAGCCCTCCGGCTACAACGCCGACGCCTACCACTACATCCTGATGCGCATCCTGATGGCCGCCCGCGCCAACGACCTCCAGGCGATCGACGGCCCGTACCTGCAGATCCGCAACCAGGAGGGCTACCGCGAGGTCGCCGGGCGCTCCGCCGCCCTCGGCTTCGACGGCAAGTGGGTGCTGCACCCCGACCAGGTCGCCGCCGCGAACGAGATCTACTCGCCCTCGCAGGAGGACTACGACCACGCCGAGCTGATCCTCGACGCCTACGACTACTGCACCTCCGCGGCGGGCGGCGCCAAGGGCTCGGCGATGCTCGGCGACGAGATGATCGACGAGGCCAGCCGCAAGATGGCCCTGGTCATCTCCGGCAAGGGCCGGGCCGCCGGCATGGAGCGCACCACCAAGTTCGAGATCCCGGAGGCGTAGCACCATGCAGTTCGGACGCACCTACGAGGAGTTCGAGGTCGGCGCGGTCTACAAGCACTGGCCCGGGAAGACCGTCACCGAGTACGACGACCACCTGTTCTGTCTGCTCACCATGAACCACCACCCGCTCCACATGGACACCAACTACGCGGAGAAGACGACCGACTTCGGGAAGAACGTCGTCGTGGGCAACTACATCTACTCGCTGCTGCTCGGCATGTCCGTCCCGGACGTCTCGGGCAAGGCGATCGCCAACCTGGAGATCGAGTCGCTGCGGCACGTCGCGCCGACCTTCCACGGCGACACGATCTACGGCGAGACCACCGTCCTCGACAAGTGGCCCTCCAAGTCCAAGGACGACCGGGGCATCGTCTACGTCGAGACCAAGGGGTACAAGCAGGACGGCACGGTCGTCTGCATCTTCCGCCGCAAGGTGATGGTGCCGACCGAGACGTACATCAAGGAGCGCGGCGGCGAGCAGCCCGGCCGTCCCACCCCTCTTTCCTGAACCGCTTTTCCCCTCCCAATGCCCCGGAGGGGCAGGCCGCCGTCATCGGCCGACCCCCACCCGGAACGGGGGCCCTGCTGCCGCAGCCACGCCGGCAGGGCCCCCGGCAATCCCCCCCCCCCCCGACTTTTCACGACAAATCGGAGCCGCACGATGGGACGCCTCGCACAGACCGACGGCCTCACCGAGATCCAGCGGGACATCCTCGCCACCGTGCGGGATTTCGTCGACAAGGAGATCATTCCGGTCGCGACCGAGCTGGAGCACAAGGACGAGTACCCGACCGCCATCGTCGAGGGGATGAAGCAGCTCGGCCTCTTCGGCCTCACCATCCCCGAGGAGTACGGCGGCCTCGGCGAGTCGCTGCTCACCTACGCCCTCGTGGTGGAGGAGATCGCCCGCGGCTGGATGTCCGTCTCCGGCATCGTCAACACGCACTTCATCGTGGCGCACATGATCAACGCCCACGGCACGCAGGAGCAGAAGGACTACTTCCTGCCGAAGATGGCGGCCGGCGAGATCCGGGGCGCGTTCTCGATGTCCGAGCCCGGCCTCGGCTCCGACGTCTCGGCCATCTCCACCAAGGGCGTCAAGGACGGCGACTTCTACGTCCTCAACGGCCAGAAGATGTGGCTCACCAACGGCGGCACCTCCACCCTCGTCGCGGTCCTGTGCAAGACCGACGAGGGCGGCAGCAGCCCGTACAAGAACATGACCACCTTCCTGATCGAGAAGACGGCCGGATTCGGCCCGAACCCGACCGTCCCCGGCCTCACCGTGCCCGGGAAGATCGAGAAGATGGGCTACAAGGGCGTCGACACGACCGAGCTGGTCCTCCAGGACGTCCGGATCCCGGCCGACCGGATCCTCGGCGGCGTCCCCGGCCGCGGCTTCTACCAGATGATGGACGGCGTCGAGGTCGGCCGCGTCAACGTCGCCGCCCGCGGCTGCGGGGTCGCCCGCCGCGCCTTCGAGCTCGGCATCTCCTACGCCCAGCAGCGCTCGACCTTCGGCAAGAAGATCGCCGAGCACCAGGCGATCCAGTTCAAGCTCGCCGAGATGGCCACCAAGGTCGAGGCCGCCCACCAGATGATGGTCATGGCCGCCCGCAAGAAGGACAGCGGCGAGCGCAACGACCTCGAAGCCGGCATGGCCAAGTACCTCGCCTCCGAGTACTGCAAGGAGGTCGTCGAGGACGCGTTCCGCATCCACGGCGGCTACGGCTTCTCCAAGGAGTACGAGATCGAGCGCCTCTACCGCGAGGCCCCGATGCTGCTCATCGGTGAAGGAACTGCGGAGATCCAGAAGATGATCGTCGGACGCCGGCTCCTGGAGGAGTACCGGATCGCCGAGTGACCTCCGGGCCACCCCGGCTCGACGGGTGGCCCCCGGAACAGCCGGCCGACGGGCGTGCGGGCCCGTCCCGGCATCCCGCCGTGCCACGACGGCCCCGGCCTGGTCCGCCTGGGGTCCGGCACGGCCCCGGAAGCGGCCGCAGGGCGTAGAGCTGCAGCTACGCGCCCCGCGGCCGCTTCCGCACGCCGTCGCGGCGCCGTCCCGGGGCGTCCGGGAGCGGATGGCGCGGACGCGGCGTTCCCCCGGCGCACCCGCTGAGACAAGAGTCACCAGGCCCGTCCGGGCCCTTGGGAACCGGACGGGGCCGAGCTACGGTCGTATGAGTAGGCGTGACCTCGCGCCTGCGGAACGAGCAGGCGGGTTGCCCACCCACCGTGTGCTCCCGATAGCATCCACCGGGACAGCAGCCGTCCCTCTCTTACCCGATCCCGCGGTGGCCCCCGTCCAGCGGCCATGATCCCCCGCGACAAAGGTCTTCGATGCCCATCAGCCCGTCCCCTCACACCTCCGTCACGGACCGCGATGCCCTCGCAGCCACGACGGCCGGTCGGCGACCCCGCGTGACCATCGCGCGCGGAGCCACCCCCTGGTTCGTCCCCACCCTCGCCACGGCCGCCGTGACCACCGCCCTCACCCGGCGCAGCGGCAAGTGGGCCCTGGCGGCGGTACCCGCCTGCGCGCTCGGCGCGGGCATGCTGTGGTTCTTCCGCGACCCCGAGCGTGAGATCGGCACGGGCAGAGTGATCTCCCCCGCCGACGGCGTGGTGCAGAGCATCGACGCCTGGCCGGACGGCCGCACCCGGGTCGCCATCTTCATGAGCCCGCTCAACGTCCACGTCAACCGCGCGCCGCTGCCCGGCACGGTGACGTCGGTCGAGCACGTCGCGGGCGGGTTCGTGCCCGCGTTCAACAAGGACAGCGACCAGAACGAGCGGGTCGTCTGGCACTTCGACACCGAGCTCGGCGACATCGAGATGGTGCAGATCGCGGGGGCCGTGGCCCGCCGCATCGTGCCCTACGTCGACGCCGGCACCAAGGTCGCCCAGGGCGACCGGATCGGCCTGATCCGGTTCGGGTCCCGGGTCGACACCTACCTGCCGGCCGGCGTCGAGGTCGGCGTCGAGGTCGGCCAGAAGACCACAGCCGGGGTGACACGCCTTGACCGTGACTGATCCTGAGACCATCGTCGGCCTGGACGACGAGGAGACGGCGCTGCGCCGTCGCCGCTGGGCACGCGACCGCGAGCTCCGCGCGCCGCGCTCGCCGCAGCACCTGTCCACCGCCGACTTCCTGACCCTGGGGAACGCCGTCTGCGGCTTCCTGGCGATCTACTCGATCACCACCGGGGTCCTGATCCCGCACATCACCAACCCGGACGTCGCTCCGGACCGGCACAGCGCCGCCACCGCGGTGACGCTGCTGCTGATCGGCTCGATGTGCGACCTCTTCGACGGCCTGGTGGCGCGCAAGCTGCGCTCCTCCGCCCTGGGCGCCGAACTCGACAACCTGGCCGACCTGATCAGCTTCGGCATCGCGCCGGCCTACTTCGTCGCGGTCTGGGGCATGGTCTCGCAGGGCTCCAACCGGCCGCTGTCCGCGCTGATCGCGCTGACGGTGCTGCTCGCGGTGGTCCTGCGGCTGGCCCGCTTCTCGGCCGTGAAGATGCGGCCCGGGGTGTTCCAGGGCATGCCCTGCCCGATGGGCGCCATGACGGTCATCGCGATCGTGCTGCTCGACCCGCCGTTCCTGCCCGGTCTGGTCGCCATCTTCGGCGCCGCGTACCTGATGGTCAGCCGGATCGAGTACCCGAAGCCGCAGGGCCTGCTGGCCACCGCCACGCTGTGCTGGATCGTGGTCTCCATCGGCTGCCTGGCCGCGTGGGCCACCGGCCTGCCGGGCGGCGACCTGCTCCTGCACGTCGGCGCCTTCGCCCAGATCGCGCTCGCGGCCATGGCGCCGCTGCTGGTCATCCGGCGCAAGGTCGGCCAGAAGGTCGGCGACGTCCGCGCCCGGCGGGCGGAGTCGCGGCTCGGCTGAGCCTCCCGCGTACGAAGCGCTATGACGAAGGGGCCCGGATCCACTGCGGATCCGGGCCCCTTCGTCATACGCGCTTCCGGGCGCTCACGCCCCGCCGGTGTGGACGCTGAACGCCGAGCGACGGGCCGCCCGGGCCACGCCCGGGTCCGGGTGCACGCCCGACACCGCCGTCAGCACCGAGGCCGCCCGCGGGTGCCCCGACTGCCGGGCCCGGGCGAACAGCCGCACCGGGTCGCCCGCCGAGGCGCCCTCCACGTGGCCGACCAGCAGCTCGGTCTCGCCGTGGTCCAGCACCGCGGCCGCCGTGTCCACCCAGAGCCAGGCCGCGTCCTCGGCGCCCAGCACATCGGCCGGGGACACGCCCTCGTCCGACTGCTCCGCGAGCCACAGCAGCGCGTACGGGCGCAGCACCGGCTCGTCCACGGCCGCGCGCACCGCCTGCTCGGCCGTGCCCCCGGCCACCCGCAGCGCCTCGAAGGCCAGGCCGCGCACGAGCGCGTCGTCGCCCTGGGCGGCGTCCAGCAGCTCCGCCACGGCACGGTCCGCCGGGCGGGCCGCCACCCAGGCGCGGTACTCGGCCCGGGCCGGGCCCGGCGAGTAGTCGGCGCAGGCGTTCAGCAGCTCGTAGGCGCTCTGCTCGATGTGGCCGGCCGCGGTCTGGGCGACCGTGCAGATCTCCTCCAGCTTCGCCCGCACCGCCCAGTGCCCGAGCGGCGACAGCTCGGCGGCGTCGTTCCTGCGCACGACGGCGCCGACGGCCGCGAGGCCGTCCAGCATCCAGTCCAGGACGGCGGCGACGTCCGCGGGCGCGGCCGGGGTGTCGATCTGCGGCTCGCGGCAGGTGCCGCGGACCGCCGACACGGCGGAGGCGGCGTGCGGCACGGGCGACAGGCCCACGCCCCCGCTGCCGCCGACCCGGCGCTCGTCCAGGCCGCGGCGCAGCAGCTCCAGGAGCTCGCTGTCGGCGACCGGGCCGGCCACCAGGTGCAGGAAGGAGAGCAGCTGCGGGGCCTGGTCCACGGCCTGGCCGGCCAGCACCGTGAAGACGCCGCGCAGGGCGGCCGGCGGGACCGGCGCGAGCAGCGTCCAGGCGTCGAACAGCGCGGACCAGCCGCGCACCACGGCCTCGTCGTCGTGCTCCCAGGCGTGCAGCCGCCAGCCCGGCCCGGCGCCGCCGTCGCGGGCCTCGACCAGGCCGACCAGCAGCGCCTGGCCCCAGGCCTTGGCCGCGGCGCCGACCGTCATGGCCAGCGCGCGGCCCGCCGCGCGGGCGTCCTCGGGGAGCAGTTCGCCCCGCTTGTCGACCTCGCCGAGCTCCCCCGCCCAGCGGGCGATCCGGACGGCGTCCACCAGCATCCGGCGGGCCAGCGGAGCCAGCTCGGCGGGGGCGGGGAAGCCGTCCGGCACGGGGACCCGGCCGCGGCCGGGGGCGGGTGCGGGGCCTCGTCGGCGGGGTACGCCGCCCCCGCCCGGCCTGGCCCCGACGGGCCGGTGGGCCGTACCGGGGAGGCGGGTCACCGTCGCACCGGTACCGATCGTCGGTGGGAGCGGGGCATCACGGTCGCGCGGGTTCCGAGACGTCACGTCGAGCAGTCTTCCCCTTGTACCGGCCTTCTGTCACATCCGGTTGGTTGTACGGGCGGGCGGGTTGTGGCAGCACCTCCGCAAGATCGGGCAACAGCGGCAAACCGCCTGGCCGGAATCGTGTGGCGGGCTCATGCCAGGCCCGTTTGCGGTGGTCACGGGGGGTGTTCGAACGGATACGGAAAGGGCTGCGGCGAGGGGCGAATGGCCGACTCTCGCGGTGTCGCCGACGGATGGAGGCGGGAATGCGCGCACCGGGCACGCCCGCCGGGAGTGCTCCGGGTGGATGCGGATCGGCCAGGTCGGCGAGCGCGGGACCGGTGGCGGAAATCGACCGCGCCGACTTCCCGTTCCGGCGGAATCGGCTTCCGGTTCCCGGGTGGCGCGCGATGACGGGTGGGGGGAATTGCAAGAACGGAGGAGGCGGGGACCGGACCGGGGAATGACCGGCCGGAATGCCCCGGATTAACGGCAGCCGGTCCGGATCAGAGGAGGGGGGTGAGCCAGCGCCGGAGGAGTTCCGAGTAGTGCGCGGGGTCGGAGTTCCAGAGGGCGGTGTGGTCCGCACCCGGGAAGGCCCGGAGGCTGACGACGTCGGGACGGGCCGTGGCGAGGTGCCGGGCGGCGCGGAACGGCGCGATCGGGTCGTCCGGGCTGTGCAGGACGAGGGTCGGCACGCGCAGGTCGGCGCCCTCGGCGAGGCGCGCGAAGTCGGCCAGGTCGACCCCGGTGCGGCCCTCCGCGGCCAGCGCGCCGAGCTCGGCGACCGGCCTGGAGTAGCCGGCCCGGACCGCGTCGCGGCGGGCGGTGGCGGGCAGGTCGAGCACCGGCGAGTCCAGGACGATCCCGGCGATCGCCCCCGCCCAGGCCGAACGGGCCGCGGCGTGCAGGCACATCGTGGCGCCCACCGACCAGCCGTAGAGGATCACCCGGCCGGCGCCGCTGTCGAGGGCGAGCCGCACGGCCGACTCCACGTCGCGCCACTCGCTCTCGCCGAAGTGGCCGAGCCCGTCCGGCGAGGCGGGGGCGCCCTGGTCGCCGCGGTAGGTGACGGCGAGGGCGGGCAGCGCCAGGCGCTGGAGGACGGGCAGCACGGGGAGCGTCTGGGCGCGGTCGGCGCCGGGACCGTGCACGAGGACCACCCAGGTGCCGCGCTTGCCGTCGAGGCGCCAGGCGGGCATCGCGCCCAGCTCGCCGGCGACGGCGGTCTCGGTGAACGGGAGGCCGAGGGAGGTCGTCGGGTCGCCGAGGTGCACGCGCGGGGTGAAGCGGACCTCGGTGCCGGGCGTCAGGGTGCCCCGGTCGGCGCGGACCAGGCGGCGGGTGACGCCCTGTTCGTCGCTGTGCAGGATGTCGTCGACGACGGCGTGGCCGTCGCCGTCCCACTCCAGCGCCCAGCGGCCGGGGTGGAGGGCCGCGGGCGTCCGGTTGAAGGTGATCCGGCCGGCGGCGAGGCTCTGCACCAGGACGGGGCCGGACTCCAGCACGACGGTCTCCGGCCGCACGAGCCGCTCGGACGCCCGCCGGCCGACGACCAGCACGGCGACCCCGGTGCCGACGGCGGCTGCCGCCACGGCGGCTGCGGTTCCCCAACGCATATCGCTCCCCGCTCTGTGAGTCTGCTGGGGACAAGTTCACTGGCGGGTGGGGGCGGGGGCCAGTGGGATGGGCTGGACGGGGGACGGGGTGGGGGTGGCGGCTCCTGCGGAGGGCGGGGAGGCGGGAGGCCGAACCGGAGCCGGGGACGGGGTGGGGGTGGGGGTGGGAGCCGGGGACGGGGCGGCCGGGACGGGTCAGACCGGGATCTCCGTGTGGAGGCGGCCGAGGAGTTCCCAGAAGCGCGGGGCCAGGGGCCGGTCGCGCGGGGGCAGGGTGGGCGTCGCGGCGCCCCAGTGCGGGGAGGACACCTGGTGCTCCTGGTGCAGGGCCGTCAGGACGGTCGCGAGGTCGTCCTCGTGGACCGGCACGAGCCGCGCGACCGCCCGCAGGTGGGGCTGCCAGCGGCCGTCCACGCACCTGCGCAGCCGCTGGTCGAGCTCGGCGCCGCGGCCGGTCACCTCGACGAGTTCGGTGAGCCGCAGTCCGAGCACCTGGGCGAGCGCGTGCGTCCGCTCCTCGTCGCCGTCCCACGTCCCGGTGAGTTCGGCCTCCTGGTAGACGCGCAGGGCGACGCCGATGCGACGGGCGGCGGTGTCCTGGCTCAGTTCGCGGGCCACGCGGTGGTCGCGCAGGCGGGCCGGGCGGGTGCCCATGAGCTGCGCGGGCGGGCACCACAGGGCGCGGGCGAGGGCGATGAACTCCTCCTCGGTGGGGCGCAGCTCGCCGCTCTCCCAGGCGATGACGTGCGTGGGCAGCAGCCGGACGCCGTGCGCGGCCATGCCGCCGGCGACCTGTTCGGGGGTCAGGCCGAGCCCGGCGCGGTGGGCGCGGGCCGCGGCGGGCGAGAACGGCACCGGGGGCAGGGCGGGCGGAGGCTGTCTTCGTCGCATGTGAACGAACGCTAGGGCCGGTACGAACGGGCCCCCAGCCGCCGAACGCACGAAGCGCCGGGGAGGGCGCGCGCGGACCGCTGGAGGATCACACAGGATGTCATGCCCCTGCGGCGGCAGTACTCGGAGGTAGTGACGGGGGCGTTCGGGGGCGCGCGCCGGGCCTCCCTCGTGTGACCAACCCCTCCGTGACCTCGGTTGACTCCCGGTTCGGCCGCGTGATGGGATCCCAGGGCCAAACGGAGGCATGCAGAGGAAGCCGGTGCGAGTCCGGCGCGGTCCCGCCACTGTCACCGGGGAGCACGGCCGGAACGACGCCACGGCGGACCGTCAGTCTTCGCTGACGTACTGCCGGAAGGCTCCGGGGGTGCGTTCGACCCGGAAGCCAGGAGACTCTCGCCCCCGGTACGTCGATCCAGGGCGCGGACCCTGAGTGAGGACTCGCACGCGATGCAGGCTGCCCCGACCCGCCGAGCCCTCCCCTGTCCCCCTCCGTCGTGCGCCCGCTGACCCGCGCCGCCGCCTTCGCGGTCGGCGCCGTCGCGGGCTACCTGGCGGACGCCCGCTACGCCGATCCGCGCCGCGGCCACCCGGTGGCCGTCTTCGGCGGTGCGGCGACCCGTCTGGAGCGCCGGATGTGGCGCGACGACCGGGCCACCGGGGCCGTGTACACGGCGCTCTGCGTGGGCGCCGTCGCGGCGGGCGCGGTGGCGCTGGAGCGGACGGCCGGCCGCCGGCCGCTGGGGCGGGCCGCGCTGGCCGCCGCCGCGACCTGGACGGTGCTCGGCGGCACCTCGCTGACCTGGGAGGCGCGCACGATCGGCCGGGCGCTGGCCGCGGGCGACCTGCCCGCCGCCCGGGAGCGGCTGCCGCACCTGTGCGGGCGCGACCCGAGCGCGCTGGACGGGCAGCAGATCGCCCGCGCCGTCGTGGAGTCGGTGGCCGAGAACACCGCGGACGCCGTCGTGAACGCGCTGGCCTGGGGCGCCCTCGCCGGCACGCCCGGTCTGCTGGCCTTCCGCGCCGTCAACACGCTGGACGCGATGGTGGGTCACCGCTCGCCGCGCCACGCCCGGTTCGGCTGGGCCTCGGCCCGGCTGGACGACGTGGCGGGCTGGCCTGGCGCCCGGCTGACGGCGCTGCTGACGGTGGCCGCCGCGCCGCAGCCGCGGACGGCCTGGCGGGTGTGGCGGCGGGACGGTTCGGCGCATCCGAGCCCGAACGCGGGGCAGGCCGAGTCGGCGTTCGCGGGCGCCGTGGGCGTGCGGCTGGGCGGCACGCTGCGGTACGGCGAGCGCGTCGAGCACCGGCCGGTGCTGGGCGCGGAGCTGCGGCCGGTGACGGTGGACGACATCGAGCGGGCCTGCGCGCTGTCGCGGCGGGTGGGCGCGCTGGCGCTGGGTACGACGGTCGCGGGGCACGTCCTGCTGCGATCGCTGCTGAGGAGGGGAAGGGCATGACCAACGCGCTGCTGGTCGCGGGGACGACCTCGGACGCGGGCAAGAGCGTCGTCACGGCGGGCATCTGCCGGTGGCTGGCCCGCCGGGGCGTCCGGGTGGCGCCGTTCAAGGCGCAGAACATGTCGCTGAACTCGTTCGTGACGGCCGACGGCGCCGAGATCGGCCGGGCCCAGGCGATGCAGGCCCAGGCCGCCCGGGTGGAGCCGGAGGCGGCGATGAACCCGGTGTTGCTCAAGCCCGGCGCGGACGGCCGCAGCCAGGTGGTGCTGCTCGGCAGGCCGGTCGCCGAGGTGGGCGCGCTGGACTACCGCGAGCGCAAGCCCGTCCTGCTGGAGCGCGCCCTGGAGTGCCTGGCGGACCTGCGCCGCCGCTACGACGTGGTGGTGTGCGAGGGCGCGGGCTCGCCCGCCGAGATCAACCTGCGCGACCGGGACATCGCCAACATGGGCCTGGCGACGGCCGCCCGGCTGCCCGTCGTGGTGGTCGGCGACATCGACCGGGGCGGCGTGTTCGCGGCGATGTACGGGACGCTGGCGCTGCTGTCCGAGGAGGACCAGCGGCACGTGGCCGGCTGGTTCGTCAACAAGTTCCGCGGGGACGCCCGGCTGCTGGCGCCCGGTCTGGAGATGCTGCACGGCCTGACCGGCCGTCCGGTGCTCGGCACCCTGCCGATGCTGCCGGGGCTGTGGCTGGACGCCGAGGACTCGCTGGACCTGTCGACGGTAGTGGACCGGGTCGACGGGCGCGGGCCGCTCGGGGCGGACGTGCTGCGGGTGGCCGTGGTGCGCTTCCCCCGGCTGTCGAACTTCACCGACCTGGACGCGCTGGCGCAGGAGCCCGGCGTGCTCGTCCGCTGGGCGACCCGGCCGGAGGAGCTCGCCGACGCCGACCTCGTCGTGCTGCCCGGCACCCGGGCCACCGTGGCCGACCTCGCCTGGCTGCGCGAGCGCGGGCTGGAGCCGGCGCTGCGGGCGCGGGCGGCGGCCGGGCTGCCGGTCCTCGGGGTGTGCGGCGGCTACCAGATGCTGGCGGGCTCGATCGTCGACGACGTCGAGTCCAAGGCCGGTGCCGTCGACGCGCTCGGCCTGCTGCCGACGCGCGTGCGGTTCGGCGTGGAGAAGGTGCTCGCCCGGCCGGTCGGCGAGGCCTACGGGCACCGCGTCGAGGGCTACGAGATCCACCACGGGGTGGTCGCCGTGGACGGCGGGGAGCCCTTCCTGGACGGGTGCCGGGTGGGCTCGGTGTGGGGCACGACCTGGCACGGCGCGCTGGAGAACGACGGGTTCCGCCGGGAGTTCCTGCGCGAGGTGGCCGCGTTGGCGGGCCGCGCGTTCGTCCCGGCGCCGGACACCTCGTTCGCCGAGGCGCGCGAGGCCCGGCTGGACCGTCTGGGGGACCTGATCGAGGAGCACGCGGACACCGACGCGCTGTGGAAGCTGATCGAGGGCGGGGTGCCGGCGGCCGGAACGCTGCCGTTCCTGCCGCCCGGTGCGCCTGAGGAGGCTGGCAACGCATGAGTGACGTCCGCTACCCGTTCACCGCGGTCGTCGGGATGACCGACCTGCGGCTCGGACTGCTGCTGAACGCGGTCTCCCCTGCCGTGGGCGGCGTGCTGGTGCGCGGCGAGAAGGGCACCGCCAAGTCGACGATGGTCCGCGCGCTGGCCGGCCTGCTGCCGTCCATCGCCACCGTCGACGACTGCCGCTTCTCCTGCGACCCGGCCGCGCCCGACCCGCAGTGCCCGGACGGACCGCACGCCTCCTCGGGGAGCAGCGAACGGCCTTCCCAGCTGGTCGAGTTGCCGGTCGGCGTGGCCGAGGACCGGATCGTCGGCTCGCTCGACCTGGAGCGCGCGCTCGCCGAGGGCGTCAAGGCGTACGAGCCCGGACTGCTCGCCAAGGCGCACCGCGGGGTGCTCTACATCGACGAGGTGAACCTGCTCCAGGACCACGTCGTCGACCTGCTGCTGGACGCCGCCGCGATGGGCCGCTCCTACGTCGAGCGCGAGGGCGTCTCGGTGCGGCACGCGGCCCGGTTCCTGCTGGTCGGCACGATGAACCCGGAGGAGGGCGAGCTGCGGCCGCAGCTGCTCGACCGCTTCGGCCTGACCGTGGAGATCGCCGCGACGCGCGACCCGGCCGAGCGCGCCGAGGTCGTCCGGCGGCGGCTCGCCTACGACGCGGACCCGGCCGGCTTCGCGGCGCGGTTCGCCGGCGAGGAGCGGGCGCTCGCCGAACGGATCACCGCCGCACGGGAGTTGCTGCCCAAGGTCGAGCTCACCGACGTGGCGCTCCGGCAGATCACCGCCGTGTGCGCCGCGTTCGAGGTGGACGGGCTGCGCGCCGACATCGTCATGGCGCGGACGGCCGTCGCGCTGGCCGCGTGGGACGGGCGCGCGGAGGTGCTGGAGGAGGACGTCCGCAAGGCCGCCCAGCTCGCGCTGCCGCACCGGCGCCGCCGCAACCCGTTCGACGCGCCCGGACTGGACGAGGAGCAGCTGGACCGGACGCTGGAGGAGCACGCGCAGCCCGAGGACTCCCCGGAGGACTCCCCCGGGACCGACGGTGACGGTGACGGCGACGACCCGGACGGCCCCGGCCCCGGCGACGACGGCGGCCCCGGCCCGGACGGCGGCGGCGCGCCCGAGCCCGAGAGCGGTCCGCAGGCCCCGGAGGCCGCCGCCTCCGACGCCGCCGCCCCGGACCTCCCCGAGCAGCAGCCCGTCCCGGCCCAGCACCCCGCCCCCGCGCGGGAGTCGGCGCCGGTCGCGGCCGGCGACCCGTACCGCACCCGGCTGTTCGCCGTGCGCGGCACCGGCCACGGCGCGCAGGGCCGCCGCTCCCCCGCCGAGACCGACAGCGGGTACACCGTCCGCGCGCGACGCCCCCAGGGCGCCCTCAGCCGCCTGCACCTGACCGCCACCCTCCAGGCGGCCGCGCCGCACCAGGTGGCGCGCGGGCGCTCCGGCGCCGCGCTCGTGCTGCGCAAGGACGACTTCCGCGAGCAGGTGCGCAAGGGCCGCGAGTCCAACCTGGTGCTGTTCGTCGTCGACGCCTCCGGCTCGATGGCCGCCCGGCAGCGGATGACCGCCGTCAAGGGCGCCGTGCTGTCGCTGCTGATGGACGCCTACCAGCGGCGCGACAAGATCGGCATGATCACCTTCCGCGGCGCGGGCGCCGAGCTGGCGCTCCCGCCCACCTCGTCCGTCGAGGTCGGCGCGGCCCGGCTGGAGTCGCTGCCCACCGGCGGCCGGACCCCGCTGGCCGCCGGCCTGCTGCGCGCCCACGAGGTGCTGCGGATCGAGCGGCTGCGCGACCCGGCCCGCCGCCCGCTGGTCGTCGTCGTCACCGACGGACGGGCCACCGGCGGCCGCGACGCGCTCGCGCAGTCCCGGCGCGCCGCCGGGCTGTTCGCCGCCCAGGGCGTCGCGAGCGTCGTCCTGGACTGCGAGTCCGGCCCCGTCCGGCTCGGCCTCGCCCGCACCCTCGCCGGACACCTCGGCGGCACCGCCGTCACCCTGGACGAACTGCGCGCCGAGGGCGTCGCCTCGCTCGTCCGCGACAGTCGCGACAACCGTGCAACCACCATGCGAAAGGCGGCCTGAGCAGCATGCCCAAGGGTGTTCCCGAGAGCGTTCCCGACGACGGCCTGACGACCCGCCAGCGCCGCACGCAGCCGATCACCGCCGTGCACACCGGCCCCGGCAAGGGCAAGTCCACGGCCGCGTTCGGCATGGCGCTGCGGGCCTGGAACCAGGGCTGGTCCGTCGGGGTGTTCCAGTTCGTGAAGTCCGCCAAGTGGAAGGTCGGCGAGGAGAACGCGCTGCGCGTCCTCGGTGCCTCCGGCGAGGGCGGCACCGTCGACTGGCACAAGATGGGCTCCGGCTGGTCGTGGATCCAGCGCTCCAGCGAGATGGAGATGGACAGCGAGGCCGCCGCCAAGGAGGGCTGGGAGCAGGTCAAGCGCGACCTCGCGGCCGAGACCTACCGCTTCTACGTGCTCGACGAGTTCACCTACCCGATGCACTGGGGCTGGGTCGACCCGGAGGAGGTCGTGTCCGTGCTCAAGGACCGGCCGGGCAGCCAGCACGTCGTCATCACCGGCCGGTACGCCCCCGAGGCGCTCACCGGCTTCGCCGACCTCGTCACCGAGATGACCAAGGTCAAGCACCCCATGGACGCCGGCCGCAAGGGCCAGCGCGGCATCGAATGGTGATTCCTTGAGCATCCCCCGCCTCGTCGTCGCCGCGCCCTCCTCGGGCGCGGGCAAGACCACCGTCGCCACCGGCCTGATCGCCGCGCTCGCCGCCCGCGGGCTCGCGGTCTCCCCGCACAAGGTCGGCCCGGACTACATCGACCCCGGCTACCACGCGCTGGCCGCCGGGCGACCGGGCCGCAACCTGGACGCCTTCCTGTGCGGGCCGGAGCGGATCGCGCCGCTGTTCCTGCACGGCTCGGCCGGGGCCGACGTCGCCGTCGTCGAGGGCGTCATGGGGCTGTTCGACGGGGCGTCGGGGCGCGGGGAGCTGGCGTCCACCGCGCACGTCGCCAAGCTGCTGCGCGCGCCGGTGGTGCTCGTGGTGGACGGCAGCTCGCAGTCCCGTTCGGTGGCCGCGCTGGTGCACGGCTTCGCCTCCTGGGACCCGGAGGTGCGGCTCGCCGGGGTGATCCTCAACCGCGTCGCCTCCGACCGCCACGAGCACCTGCTGCGCGAGGCCCTGGAGGAGGGCTCCGGCGTGCCCGTGCTGGGCGCGCTGCGCCGCTCCACGGCCGTCGCGACGCCCTCGCGCCACCTCGGGCTGATCCCGGCCGTGGAGCGGTCGGCGGAGGCCCTGCAGGCCGTCGCGGACATGGGCGACCTCGTCGCCGCCTCGGTGGACCTGGACGCGGTGCTGGCGCTGGCCCGGACCGCACCGGCCCTGGACGCCGAGCCGTGGGACCCTGCGGCCGAGGTCGCGCCGGTCGCCGGCCGGCCCCGGATCGCCGTGGCGGGCGGCGCCGCGTTCTCCTTCTCCTACGCCGAGAACGCCGAACTCCTCGGCGCCGCCGGGGCGGACGTCGTCCCGTTCGACCCGCTGCACGCCTCCGGGCTGCCCGAGGGCACCGCCGGGCTCGTCATCGGCGGCGGCTTCCCCGAACTGTACGTCCGGGAGCTGAGCGGGAACGCGGGACTGCGCTCGGCGATCCGGGAGTTCGCCGCCTCCGGCGGTCCGATCGCGGCCGAGTGCGCCGGACTGCTCTACCTGGGGCGGGAGCTGGACGGGAAGCCGATGTGCGGCGTGCTCGACACCACCGCCCGGATGACCGAACGGCTCACCCTCGGCTACCGGGAGGCCGTCGCCCTGCACGACTCCCCGCTAGGCCCGGCCGGCACCCGGCTGCGCGGCCACGAGTTCCACCGCACGGTCTGCGAGCCGGCCGCCGGCGACCACCCCGCCTGGGGGTGGCGCCTGCCCACCGGACCCCGCACCGAGGGCTTCGCCGGCGGCAACGTCCACGCGTCGTACCTGCACCTGCACTGGGCCGGCACCCCGGAACTCGCCACGTCCTTCGCGGGCGCGGCGGCGGCCTACGGGGGTTCGCGCTGAACGTCGTCGTCCTCAACGGTGGCTCCAGCTCGGGCAAGTCGAGCATCGCGCGCCACCTCCAGGAGCTGCTGCCGGAGCCGTGGCTGCACCTCGGCACGGACACCCTGGTCGACGCGCTGCCGCCACGGCTGCGCGAGGGCGGCGAGGGGATCGGCGGCATCGGCGGCCCGGACGGCGGGGGCGAGGACGCCGACGGCGTGGTGAGCGTCGGACCGGCGTTCGCGGCGCTCGACGCGGCCTGGACGACCGGGGTCGCGGCGATGGCGCGGGCCGGCGCCCGGATCGTCGTCGACGAGGTGTTCCTCGGCGGCGCGGCCTCGCAGCGGCGGTGGCGGGCGGCGCTGGACGGCTTGGACGTGCTCTGGGTCGGCGTGCGGTGCGACGCCGCCGTCGCGAGCGCCCGGGAGGCGGCGCGCGGCGACCGGGCCGCCGGGATGGCTGCGGCGCAGGCGCAGGCGGTGCACGTGGGTGTGACGTACGACGTGGAAGTGGACACGTCCCGGACGGATGCGGTCGGCTGCGCCCGAATCGTCCTCGGCCACCTCCCCGGGTGCGATTGACTGTCCGCCAGGACCGTCCGGAGAGGCTCGCACATGCCCAAGCTGCACACGTACACCACCGAGGTCACCTGGACCGGCAACCGGGGCACCGGCACCGGCGACTACCGCTCCTACGGCCGCGACCACGACGTCGCCGCCGACGGCCGGCCGACCATCCCCGGCTCGTCCGACCCCGCCTTCCGCGGCGACCCGGCCCGCTGGAACCCCGAGCAGCTGCTCCTCGCGTCGATCTCGCAGTGCCACCTGCTCTGGTACCTGCACCTGTGCGCCGTCAACGGCGTCGTCGTGACCTCGTACGTCGACAACCCGGTCGGCACGATGGCCGAGACGCCCGAGGGCGGGCACTTCACCTCGGCGGTGCTGCACCCGCGGATCGAGGTCGCGTCCGCGGGCATGGTCGAGAAGGCGCTCGCCCTGCACGCCGACGCGCACCGGGCCTGCTTCATCGCGAGCTCGGTCAACTTCCCGGTCCGGCACGAGCCGGTGGTGACGGTCGCGCCGTAGTGCCGTGGCCGGACAGGTCCACGGCACTAGCCGTCAGAGGGCCAGGGTCTGCCAGCCCCGGGTGATCTGGTCGTGGACGGCCGCCGGGTCCGGGGCCGCCTGCCGGGCCTCCCGCTGGGCCGCCGCGAGCGCGGCCAGCAGGGCCGCCCCGTCCGCCGGGCGCTGCGCGGGGTCGATGGCCAGGGCGCGGGTCACGACGGCGGCGAGCCCCGGGTCGAGGTCCCGGACCGCCGCGACCGCGGCCGGTTCGGGCCCGGTCTCCACGATCCGGCGGATCACCGCTCCCGTGCTGGTCGCCGCGAACGGGCTCGCGCCGTGCGCCGCGCACACCACGCAGCACGCCCACGCCCACACGTCGGCGGCCGTGCCGACCCGCTCGTCGCCGAACTGCTCCGGCGCCATGTACGTGAGGGTGCCGGGCCCGCCGCCGGTCATGGTGAGCCGGGTGCCGTCCACGATCGCCGCGATGCCGAAGTCGAGCAGGCGCGGACCGGCCGTCGTCAGCATGATGTTCGCCGGCTTGAGGTCCCGGTGCACCAGCCCCAGCCGGTGCACCCCGGACAGCGCCACGGCCAGCGCGAGCGCCAGGGCGCGCAGCGCCTCGGCGGAGCGGATCGGCCCCTGCTCGCGCAGGTGGACGTCGAGCGGGCGGCCGTCCAGCAGCTCCATGGCGAGGTACGGGCGACCCTGGTCCACGCCCGAGTCGAGCACCCGGGCGGTGTAGGCGCCCGGGACCATCGCCAGCACCTCGGACTCGCGCTGGAAACGGCGCAGGAGCTCGGCGTCGTCGAGGAGTTCGAGGTTGATGGTCTTGAGCGCGACCTGCGTCGCGGAGCCCTGCCGCTGGGCGAGGTACACCGTGCCCATGCCGCCGGAGCCGATCCGGCCGAGGAGCTGGTAGCCGCCGATGACGCGGGGCTCGTGGGAGCTCAGCGGCTGCCCGACGGCCGGGACGGGCAGGGCCGGCGGGGTCGGCGGAGTCGCGGGGGCGGGCGGGGCGAACTGCGGGGCCGGGGGAACGTATTGCGTCTGAACGTACCCCTGCTGCGGCGGCACGGTCGCTCCGTACGGGTTCGGCGGCGGTTGCTGTGCCGCACCGGTGCCGACGGGCTTGGGCCGGCGACTCGTGATCACGGCCACGATCTGGAAGACCAGCGCGGCCGGGACCAGGATCACCGGCAGGACGAACACGGCGAGCACGGCACGGAGGACCAGCAGTCCGACGACCCTGAGCTGAGTCCGCCTGGAGCGCCACGCCTGCTGCGGCAGGCCGGTGGCCAGCACGTTGCGCTGGGTCAGGTAGGAGAGCCCCAGCCAGAGCACCAGGCACACGACGAAGACCGTGATGTACCAGGTCCTGGCCAGGTGGACGGCCAGGTGCACCTCGAAGGAGATGTACCGCGCGTTGGCCGTGTCGAACGGCCGCACGAGCAGCCTGTCGCCGAAGACGAACATCGCGGGGGTCACGGCCACCACCCCGGCCGCGGTCAGCACGGTGACGGCGGCATCACCGATGGCCGCCCCGATGCCGCCCGGGGCGCCCGCGCCCGCGTCCTCCCCGAGGGCCGTCAACGCCCTCCGGCGCATTGCCGCCTGGGCGCGCACCAGCAGTGGGAGCGTCGCCAGTCGGATCACCAGCACCGCGCCGAGCAAGGCGAGCAGCGCCACCCAGAAATTGTTCAGCATGCTTCCCCCAGCCTCATCGAGCACAGGGAGTATAGGGGGCCCGGGGCCGGCGTGACCGACGGCGAGGAGGTCAGTCCCGATCCCGGCCCCCAGGCAGCTCGCCCACCCACCGGCCCCCTACGGCCGGCCGGCGGCGAAGGTGCCGCGGAGGGGGTCGGCCTGGTGGCAGGCGGGGCAGCGGAGGCGGGTGTAGATCGCCACGGGGCCCATGCAGACGTCCTCGCGGCCGTCGGCGGGGGAGGCGGAGGCGGCGGGGCGGCCGCATTCCAGGCAGCGGCGGGTGGGGCGTTCGGCGGTGGAGCAGGCGCGGCAGAGCATCCGTTCCGGGGCCTCGGCGTGGACGACGACGGGCTGGGGGCCGCCGGCGCAGAGGTGTTCGCAGAAGGTCCAGGTGTCGTCGGCCTCGGCCGCGAGCATCCGGGCGCGGGCCTCCTGCTGCCAGCGGGCCGCCTGCTGGATCGGGATCGTCACCGGCGGACCCCAGCCGGCGGCCATGAGCCACTCCCTGCCCTCGGCGCCGGCGGCTCGGAGCTGGTCGTCGACGGCGATGTCCCTGGGTGTCCTGTCCTTCATCGGCGTTCTCCTCCGGCACGGTTGTGCCGGGTCTAACGCGACCGGGGATCGGTTGGATACGTCGTCCCGCCCGGGGCACTACACCCGCTCGACGTCTCCGTGGGCGACGAGCAGCTTCTTCAGCAGCGCGTCCAGCTGGGTGCGTTCGCCCTGGTCGAGGGGGGCGAGGAGGCGCTCCTCGTTCCGGACGTGGCCGAGCAGCAGCGTGTCGACGAGCTCCTTGCCCTCCGGGGTGAGCCGGACCAGGACCGCCCGGCGGTCGCCCGGACAGGGGTGCCGCTCGACGAGGCCCTTCGCGGACAGCCGGTCCACGCGGTTGGTGATCGCGCCCGACGTGACCATCGCGGACTTGAGCAGCGCGCGGGCGTTCAGCTCGTACGGCTCGCCGGCCCGGCGGAGCGTCGCGAGGACGTCGAACTCCGAGGTGTCCAGGCCGTGCTGGGTGAAGTACTCGCGCAGGGCGGAGTCGACGCGGAGGTTGAGCCGGCGCAGCCGGCCGATCAGGGCCATCGGGCCGCTGTCGATCTCGGGGCGGGCCCGGGCCCACTGGTCGACGATGTCGTCCACGGTGTCGCGCTGCTGCACCTGCTCCTGCATGGCCTCCGCCTCCTCCGGCCGCTGTCCGTACCCGTTTATCTTAACCTTCACATACTTGACGTTCACAGATCCTCGGCGCACAATTTATCTCAACGTTCAGATAATCAACGTTGAGGGGAACCCGCCATGGACCGGAACCGCCTGGGAATCGCCGCCACCGCCGCCCTCGCCCCGGCCGCCTGGGGCACGACCTACCTCGTCACCACGCAGCTCCTGCCGGAGGGCCGTCCGCTGCTGCTCGCCGTCGTCCGCGCCCTCCCGGCGGGGCTGCTCCTGCTGCTCATGGGGCGCAGACTGCCCAAGGGGCGCTGGTGGGGGCGCGCGGCCGTGCTCGGGATGCTCAACATCGGGCTGTTCTTCCCGCTCGTCTTCGTCGGCGCGTACCGCCTGCCCGGCGGGGTCGCGGCGACCATCGGGGCGATCCAGCCGCTGCTCGTCGCCGGGTTCTCGATCGGCGTGCTCGGCATCCGGCCCGGGCGGCGGACCGTCCTGGCCGGACTGGCCGGGGTCGGCGGCGTCGCGCTCCTCGTCCTCAAGAGCGGCGCACGGCTGGACGGCGTCGGCATCGCCGCGATGGTCGCGGGGATCGGGCTGATGGCGATGGGCACGGTCCTCACCCGCCGGTGGGGCCGTCCCGAGGGCGCCACCATGCTCGACCTGACCGCGTGGCAGCTCCTGGCCGGCTCGGTCTTCCTCGTCCCGCTCGCCGCCGTCGTCGAGGGCGCACCGCCCGCGCTGACCGCCACCAACCTGGCCGGGTTCGCCTACCTCGGGCTGTTCGGCACGGCGCTCGGCTACGTCCTCTGGTTCCGCGGCATCGAGCGCCTGGGCGCCGGCCCGGCGTCCTTCCTCGGCCTGATCAACCCCGTCGTCGCGACGATCGGCGGCCTGGTCGTCCTCGGCCAGACGCTCACCCCGTGGCAGGTCCTGGGCCTGCTGATCGCCCTGGGCGCCCTGGTGGCCGGCCAGTCCCCGGCCCGCACCCCGAAGCCCGCGGCGCCGGCCCCGATCCCGGTCCCGGTCCCGGCCCCGAAGCCCGCGACGACGAACCCGGCCCCCGAAGCGGCACCAGCCGCCCGCTGACGTCCCGTGCCCCCGCCGAGCCCGCTCGGCGGGGGCACGGCGTCGGGGCGGGAGAGGAACGCGTCAGCCGGTGGCGCGGACGTAGATGTCGGCGGCGCCGGGAAGGCCCCCGGGGATGGTGGAGACGTAGATGCGGCGGCCGGCGGTCGTGGTGGGGGCGGCCGAAGCCGCCGTCGGAGTGGCCGCGGGGCTCACGGTCACCGTCGCGGTTGCGGTCGCGGTCGCCGTCGCCGTCGGAGTGGGCGGCGGCGGGGTGTCGTCGTCCTCGTCCTCGTCCCCGTCGACGGCCGCGGGCGCGGGCACGGGCACCGGGTCCGCCGGGGCCATCTCCGTGGTCAAAGTCGGGGACGGCCCGGGGAGTTCGGGCGCCGACGGGGACGGCTCGGGGACTTCCGGGGCCGTCGTGGGTTCGTTGCCGCCGAGGGCCGTGGAGAGGTCGGGCGGGAGCGGGGCGGCGGGGCCCGGGTCGGGCAGGTCGTAGGCGCGCAGGAAGTCGGCGAGGCCGACGTCCTTGCCGCCCGCGACGCGGTAGTGGAGGTACGCGACGGCGGACCCGTCGGGCGCGTGGGTGTAGACGGAGCCGACGGGCACGAAGGCGCGGCCCGCGCCCGGGTGCTGGGACGCGTGGAGGCCGGCCAGGCGTTCGGCGCGGTCGCGGTCGGTCTCGCGGCCGCCGCCGCCCAGGGTGAGGGTGTTGATGCCCCGGACGAGCAGGGCCGCCGCGACGGAGACGAGCAGCACGAGGCTCACGGCGACGGTGCGGCGCAGCACCGGCCGGCCGTGCAGGGCGGGCCAGGAGTCGGTGACCACGCGCTCGGGCGGGATTCCGTCCACCGTTGTCGCTCCCCCGTTCGATCGAGCCGTCACCGTGCTCGACGAGGGACCGCGGCCGAGAGTTCCTCGACGTGCTCCGCCGCCCCCTCGCTCACCCCACGTACGCGGGGGCGACCGCGGCCGTGGTGACCCGCCGGGCGGCGCCGGTGCCGTCGGCCGGGACGGTCCACAGGTCGGCGCCGTAGTCGCCGGGGAGGGCGTAGAGGAGGGTGCCGGTGTCGCTCCAGAGTGCCTGGTCGTCGATGTTGCGCTGCTCGGCGGTGGCGGTCTCGGTCATGGTGGCGAGGTCGAGGACGTAGAGCCGCCAGGGCGAATCGGCGGGCAGGCCGGGCACGCGCTTCTTGTAGGCGACGCGGGTGCCGTCCGGGGAGAGCGAGGGGCACTCGACGTCGTCGTGGAGCGTGGTGAGGGTGCGGGCGGCGAGGTCGCCGCGGACGAGGTGGGTGGTGCCGCCGGAGGCGAGGGTCGCGTAGAAGGTGTTGTCGTCGGCGAAGGTGACGCCCCAGATGTTGACGTCGTGCGCCCGGAACGGCTGCCCGTCCTTGATGACGTCGAAGGTCTCCAGGTTCTCGCGGAGGTTCCCGTCGCGGACGTCGACGATCGAGGTGCGGGTGGAGAAGTCGGTGCCGGCGTAGGAGTCGCCGCTGACGAAGACGGTCCAGGCGGCGAAGTGGCCGGAGGGCGAGACGCGGGCGCGCGTGGGGATGCCGGCGGCCGGGAAGGAGCGCGTCTCCTTGAGGTGGTCGTCGAGGACGACGGCGCGGTAGGTGTCCTCCAGGGCGCCGTGTTCGGCCTGGAGGCAGATGCCGGTGCCGCCGGCGGTGTGGAAGCGCAGGCACTTGACGCCGGAGGCGGTGCGGGGGCCGTCGGCGCGGTCGGCCGGGACGGTGGTGAGCTCGTCGCGGTGCGGGCCCCACGCCATGTTGCGGAACACCAGCCGCCGGCCGTCCGGGGCGGCCTTGAGGGACACCGTCCCGGACGAGACGGCCGGGCCGCCCGCCTGCGGCCGGTCGCGGCGGGCGGTGCGGTCGGAGGCGTGGAGGACGGCGCCGGTGCCGACGGATCCGAGCAGCAGGACGGCGACCAGCAGGATGAGCACCCTGGCCCGGTTCCCGAGGGTCCGGCCCTGGACGGGCCGGTCCGGAACGGGCTCGTCGAGGAGCGGCTGGTTCTGGAGGGGCTGGTTCACGAGGACACCTCACGGGCGGGTTCGCGGAGCACGACGGCCGCGCCGACGACGCACAGGGCGAGCGCGCCCGCCGACCACGCGAGCGCGGTGGAGCCGCCGGTCGCGCTCCACAGCGCGCCGAACAGCAGCGAGCAGGCGAACCGGGCGAGCGCCTGCCCGGTGCCGACGAGGGCGAGCCCGGCGCCGCGCTGCTCGGCGGGCACGGTGTCGGCCGCGGCTGCCGCGAGGACGCCGTCGGTGGCGGCGTAGAAGGAGCCGTGCAGGACGAGCACGCAGATCACCGCGGGCAGTCCGCGCAGCGGCGAGAGCAGCAGCCCGTACGCGAGGAGCAGCAGCCCGTGCCCCGCGAGGAACAGCGTGCGGCGGCCGATCCGGTCGGCGAGCAGGCCCATGGGCACGGCGAGCAGGAGGAAGGCGGCGGCGGTGCCGAGCGGCAGCAGCGGGAACAGGGTGATGGACAGGTCGAGGCGGCGCTGGACGAGCAGGTAGACGAACGAGTCGCTGACGGTGGTGAGTCCGAGCAGGACGGCGCACACGGTGAGCCGCCGGAGCCCGGGCAGCCGCAGCAGCCGCAGGCCGTCGCGCAGCGAGGGGGCGGCACGTGAGGGCTCGTCGCCGGTGAGCCGGTTCGGCACGAACAGCAGCAGGACCAGCACGCCGAACACCGCGACGCAGGCGCTGACGGTGAACACCGCGTCGTAGCCGTGCCGTTCGCCGCCGTCGGCGAGCAGCGGGCCGCCGGCCAGGCGGAGCACCAGGAACGCGGTGAGCGGCCCGAGCAGCGCGCCCGCCGTGTCCATCGCGCGGTGCACGCCGAACGCCCGGCCGCGGTGCGCGGGGTCGCTGGCGAGCGAGATCATCGCGTCGCGCGGGGCGGTGCGCAGGCCCTTGCCGGTGCGGTCGACGGCGATGACGGCGCCGATCAGGGGCACGGTGTGGGCGAACAGCAGCAGCGGCTTGCACAGCGCCGACAGGCCGTAGCCGACGGCCGCGACGGCCTTGTGCCGGGGCGCGCCGCCGGCGCCGCGCCGGTCGGCGAGGTGGCCGCCGGCGAGGCGGACGAGCGCGCTGAAGCCGTTCTGGATGCCGTCCAGCAGCCCGAAGCCGAGCGGCGAGAGGCCGAGCCCGGTCAGCAGGTAGAGCGGGAGGACGGCGCTGACCATCTCGGAGGAGATGTCGGTGACCAGGCTGACGGTGCCGAGGGCGATGACGGCCCCGGGCACGGCGCGCAGGGCGGCGCCCCGCCGCCCCGGCGTTTCGGCCGGGGCGGCGGGGGCCTTCGAGCTGCGGGATTCCGCGACGTACACGGGCGTCAGTTCCAGATGCCGGTGATGTCGTTCGCGCTCGCGGAGTTGCCGGCGTGCGCGCTGAGGCCCGCCAGGTCCTCCAGCGTGTGCAGCACGTCGTAGTGGTTGTAGCTGGTGGAGGTGCTGCTGCCGGGGGCGACGTGCGCGCCGTAGACCACGGTGGGGATGCGGTTGCCGGAGAGCTTGTTGTCCTCGTCGAAGGTCATGACGAGCAGGCTGTTGTGGCTCCTGGCCCAGTCCGCGTAGGCGGCGAGGTTGGTCTGGATCCAGGAGTCGCCGGTGCCGACCGAGCAGTCGTGCATGTCGTCGCAGAGGTCCGGGACGACGAACGACACCTTGGGCAGGGTGGTGAAGTCGGCCGGGAACGCGTCCATGCCGTACGCGCTGGAGGTCGGGACGTTGCCGAAGCCGAACCAGGGGTTGTGCTTCTGCGCGTAGTTGTCGACGCGGCAGTCGGTGGCGCCGACGCCGGGGATGCCCTCGTTGTAGCTGGCGAAGGTCTGGCCGGCGTCCAGCAGTTCGGAGGCCAGGTTGGGCGCCTGCATGGTGCCGACATCGACGCAGCTGTCGTCGGTGACGCCCTGGGAGCTGCCCGAGAACAGCATGTAGTAGTTGGGCTGGCTGGGGTGGGTGAGTGCGTAGGACTGGGTCAGCGTCGCGCCTCCGGCCACGAGGGTGTTGTTGACGTAGGGCGCGCTGGAGCTGCCGACCACCTGCGAGTAGGCGTGGTTCTCCATGACGACGACCACGATGTGGTCCGGCGTCGGCAGGGCGGCGGCGGTGTCGGCCGCGGCGTCGCCGGTCGCGGCCCACAGGCCGAGCGAACCGGCCGAGAGGCCGAGGGCCGCGGCGAGCGCGGTCAGGGTGCGGCGGCGAGGAGTGCCGGGGGTACGGAGTCGTGCGAAGGCCATGGGGGTCCTCCGGGCGTCGAATGTGCTTCGGGCTTGATGGGGGTTGAGCGCCGAAAACAGTAGGATCGCCGCGGTGTCGTGTACCGCACAAGACAAGTGAAGAACAGACGAACAGCTGCCGCCCGCGCGCGGGCCGCCCCACCGACGTCACAGCCGCCGGCGATTGACCCGTTCCGGCCGGGCGTGGTGGGATCACCTGGGCTTTTGGCCGTCGGGGCGGGTCCGGACGGGGCCGGCCCGAAGCCGGGTCAAACCCTGGTCAAGGAGCGAGCTGAGGAGCTGGACGTGATCGGGCTGGTCGCCGTCAACGGGTCGCTGCGGCCACTCGCCGCCGAACTGCACGCCGCCTGGCCGGACAGCAGCAAGGTCTACCGGGCCTCGGCCGGCAACTGCTTCGGCCCGCCCGAGGCGATCACGCTGGCGCTCGTCGAGTGCGAGTACGTGATCTGCTTCGCCCCCCTCCCGGGGGCCGCCCGCCTGTTCGACTACGCGGGCCACCTGAGCAGCAAGGACAAGGGCCTGCTCTGCGTGGACCCCCTGCGCCGATACGTGATCCCGCTGAGCAGCGACCCTGCCACCGCGGAGCTGGCCTGGGAGGTGGCGGCCGTGCTCGGCGTCCAGCCGGTGATCACGGACCGCCGGGACCCGCGCGAGACCGCGCTCGCCGAGCCGGCCCGGCAGGCGACCCCCGGGACCGGCGGCCCGACAGCGGCACCCGCGGAGGAACCCGTCCTGCGGATCCCCGACCCGCAGGACCCGGACGACCCCGACAGCGACCTCGCGGTCCTCCCCCGCACGCTCGTCCTCGGCATCGGCGCGGGCAGCGGCACCGAGGACACCGAGGCGATGCGGCTGCTCATGGACGTCCTGCGGGAGACCGGACTGTCCCGCCAGTCGATCGCCCGCATCGCCACCGTGGCCGGCAAGGGCGACCACCCGGCCGTGAACTGGGCCCGCTGGTGCCTCGGCCGGACGCCGGTGGACGAGCACCCGGCGGACGTGCTCGCGGCCGTCCCGGTGCCGAACCCCTCCGCCGCGGTCGGCGCCGCCGTCGGCACCGCGAGCGTCGCCGAGGCGGCGGCGCTGGCGAGCGCGCCGGGCGGCGAACTCGTCGTCGCCAAGCGGAAGTCGGCGCACGCGACGATCGCGATCGCGCGGACGGCGCTGCGCGGACGGCTGACGCTGGTCGGCCTCGGCCCCGGGCCGCACGACCTGCTCGTGCCGCGCGCCCTGGAGGCGCTGCGGAGCGTCTCGGCCGTGGTCGGCCCGCCGGACGCGGTCGCGGCGGCCGCCGGACTGCTGCGCCCGGCCACCCGGCGGATCGCGACGGACGACAGCGCCGGGGCCGCCGCCACCCTGGCCTCGCACGGCCACGACGTCGCCCTCGTGGCCCTCGGCGACGGCGCCGCGCTGAGCGTGCCGCCCGGCGCGTACGACGTCCTGCGCGTCCCCGGTCTGCCCCTCGACGTCCGGGACCAGCCCCGGGAACAGCACCAAGGAGACCCGGCGTGACCCGAGCCGAACCCGACCTCCGCCACCACGGCGACGCCGAGGTGCGCGCCGACGGGCTCGGCCTGGTCGACCTCGCCGTCAACGTCCGCACCGGTACGCCCCCGTCCTGGCTGCGCGAGCGCCTCGCCGCCACGCTCGGCGAACTGGCCGCCTATCCGGACCAGACGGCCGCGCGCGCGGCCGTCGCCGCGCGGCACGGACGGCCGGTGGACGAGGTGCTGCTCACCTCGGGCGCCGCCGAGGCATTCGTCCTGCTGGCACGCGTGCTGACGCCACGTCACATTGCCGTCGTGCACCCGCAGTTCACCGAGCCGGAGGCGGCACTGCGCGACGCCGGGCACGCCGTGCACCGGGCGCTCCTGTCGCCCTCGGACGGCTTCCGGCTCACCGCGGGCGCCGTCCCGGAGGAGGCCGACCTGGTCGTCCTCGGCAACCCGACCAACCCGACCTCCGTCCTGCACCCCGCCGACGCCGTGGCCGCGCTGGCCCGCCCCGGGCGCACCCTGGTGGTGGACGAGGCGTTCATGGACACCGTGCCCGGCGAGCGCGAATCCCTCGCCGCCGCCCGGGACCTGCCCGGCCGGGTGGTCGTGCTGCGCAGCCTCACCAAGACCTGGGGCCTGGCCGGGCTGCGGATCGGCTACGTGCTCGGGCCCGCGCCGCTGATCGCGGAGCTCGGCGCCGCGCAGCCGCTCTGGCCGGTCTCCACCCCGGCGCTGGCCGCGGCCGAGGCGTGCAGCACGCCGGCGGCACTGGCCGAGGCGGAGGAGGCCGCCGCCGAACTCGCCCTGTGGCGCGCGAACCTGCTGAAGGGCCTGGCCGGTTTCCCGTCCCTCCGGGTGCACGGGGAACCGGCCGCGTCGTTCGTCCTGGTCCGGCTGCCGGGCGCGGCCGCCGTGCGGGAGCGGCTGCGGGCGCGCGGCTTCGCCGTCCGCCGCGGGGACACCTTCCCGGGCCTCGGCGAGGAGTGGCTGCGGATCGCCGTCCGGGACGAGCCGACGACCGCGCGCTTCCTGGACGCGCTGGCGGCCGTGCTGGACGAGGCCTGACCGGGCCCGTCCTCAGCGCAGCGTGACGACGTCCCCCACCGCGATCGGCCCCGGCGCCAGCACCTGCGCGTACACGCCCGCGCAGGGCAGCTCCGGCATGCCCTCCAGCGGCACCAGGCGGTTCTCCGCGGCGAGCACCCGCAGGGCGTCCGCGCTGCGCGGCAGCGGTCCGTGCCGCAGCGTCGGCACGGCGCAGCGCGGGGTGGGCACCAGGACGCGCAGGCGCAGGCTCGGCCCGATGCCCAGTTCCCGCCCCACCCAGCCGTTCTCGACGTAGCCGGTGCCGCCGGTCCGGATCACGGCGTTCGGCCGGTAGCGCTCGGCCTGCGCACCCGCGGCGCCGAGCGTCGAGGTGGTCAGGAGGTGCAGCGGCGCGAAGTCGAAGAACGTCCCGTCCGGCGCGGCCCGGCCCAGCTCGTTGACGGTGAAGGCGACGTCCTCCCCGATCCCGCGGGCCAGCACCTCCTCCGGCACGGCCCGCTCGATCGTCGCCCCGGGCGGGCGCTCGGCGATCAGCTCCACCTTGCGGCCGAGCGCCTCCGACAGCGCTGCCTCGTCCACGCCCCGGCCGTCCGGGCCGGTGATCGCCACCGTGCCGTCCGCCGCCGTCCCGGCCTTGAACCCGAGCAGGCCGGCCCAGAGCCGCGGGTGCTTGGCGCTGGCGATCCGGCCCGTCCCGATGTCGCGCAGGGCGCGGACCCGGTCGCCCGCGAGGCCGCGCCCGGTGACGTCCGCGCGCGGCAACTCCTCCCCCAGCAGCGACTTCACCGGGTACCGGCGCAGGCGCTCGACCGTCCCGACGACCGTCCCTCCGGCGTCCCCGCTCACTGCCCGGCCTCCACCCGCTCGCCGTCCTCCGCCCACTCCCGGAGCGCCGCGAAGTGCAGCTCCCCGAGCCCCGCCCGGGGGTCGACCCAGAGCGGCAGGGCCGGACCCGGGTGGTGGGCGGCGATCCACTCGATGTCCTGCGGCCCGAGCTCGTCGTCCAGCCAGACGAAGGGCCGGCCGGCCGCCCAGGCGACGAGGTCCCGGGTCTTCCAGTGCAGGCCGTCAGGGTCCTCGCGGAAGACCTCCGTCCAGCGGATGTACGGGAGCTCGGGCAAGCCGATGCGGGGGCCTATGAAGGTGTTCGCCTCGTCCATCCAGAGCGACGGGTCGCCCTTGCACCTTCCGGGTGCGGGCCCGCGCTGCTGACTGGAGAGTGGAACCATGGCACGCAAGGTATCGGTTGCGGAGCCGACCCGGTACGTTGACCTGCTGCTTCGCAAGTCTCAGGTCGTGCGGGGCACGGCTACCCGGGACATCCTGTCGCTGAAGGCACAGGAGGTGAAGGGCCGGGCCTGGGCGAAAGACAACCGGTACGAGATCCGCCGGATCTGGCGGGAGAACCTTTCGGCCTACAAGAAGGGCGTGAAGCGTCCGGAGTTCGACGCGGCGGTGCACGCGCTGCTCGAAGGCGACTCGGACTGCCTGTGGGTGTACGACTCCTCGCGGTACAGCCGTCAGGGTGCGGGCGACGTACTCAAGATCCTCGACGTGCCCGGCAAGCGACTGGTCTTCGACCTGGACCGGCTGGACACCGAGATCCCTGCCGACCGCTCCCGCATCGTCGGCAAGGCGGAGGACGCCCGCGAGTACAGCCGTGTCCTGTCGGAGAAGGTCCGCGACACCAAGGCCCAGCAGCGAGAGGAAGGCAAGTGGCTGTCAGGGCCGCCCATCGGGTTGAAGGTCACGAAGAAGCGCAAGCTCAAGCACGGCAAGCTCTGGCCGATGATCGAGCGCATGCACAACGAGGCCGCTGAGGGCTCCTCGAACCGGAAGATCGCGCTGGGGCTGACCGCCGACGGCTACCGCTCGTCGCGGGGCGGCCCCGTCCGATCGAACACTGTCGGCAAGATCCTGCGGAACCCGGTCTACCTCGGATGGCAGATCTTCACGGTGAACGGCCACCACCACCTCTACCTGAACGCCAAGGGGAAGCCGGTGCGGGTGTTCGCCAAGGGAGTGGAGGGCATCCCGCAGGCGACCGTCGACAAGCACCGCAGGATCGCGGCCGGCTTCGAGCGGCGCACGAACCTCCCCACCGTGGAAGAGCAGCAGAAGACCCCCGAGCGGTCACCGGCCAGCGGGCTGATGTGGTGCGACGGAGGGGGCCGTAACCCGAAGAACGGGCACACGGCGACGATCCACGGCCAGTCGTTCCGGTGCGGGCGGCTCAACCTCGGACTGGACGACTGCCCCGACCCGGTGTCCGGCATGCGCCCCACAGTGGAACGGGTCCTTGCGGAGGAGTGGCGGAAGAAGCTGACCACCGCGGACCGGCTGGACCCCGTCATGCTGGCCGTCGCGGAAAACTGGGTGGTCCTCTCCCAGCCGGAGGAGAGCCAGAAGGAGTCCGAGGCCCGGGGGCAGATCAAGCTGGCGGAGGAAGCGGTGGCGCGCCTCGACCGCCTCAACGCGGGCGGAGCCTACACGGGCCGCGACGGCGAGCAGACGTTCATCGCGCTGCGCCGAGCGGCGGTGGAGGACGTGGAGAGCGCCCGCGCGGAGTGGGAGGCGGTAGCCCAGCCGATGGGCGACATCTCGGTGCTGACCGATCCCGAGCGCTGCCTGAAGCTGTGGGAGACGTCGGACGCCCACTTCCGGGGGCAACTCCTGCGGCTGGCGATCGAGCGGGTGTACCTGAAGAAAGCCCCCTACCAAGGGGCGCGGCTGAAGGCGGACCGGCTGGACATCGTATGGAAGAAGCCGCGCGGGTTGAAGCCACCGAAGGAGAAGGACGAGCAGCCCAGGGCGGGCGGGTCCTGAAACACAAAAATGGCCCCCGGTCAGCACTGTGTGAGCAGTGCCGGCCGGGGGCCTTGGTGTGGGTGGGGATTCCGTGGTGAACGGCTCTCCGCCCTGGCGCGGTCTCTGTAGGTATGTGCCGGGGGCCCTGGCTTAGATCAGTGCCTAGCTGTTCTCCGTGCCGGGGAGATCCTTGGGGTTGGTCGGCGTCGCGTCCAGCGGAATGCTGAGCGGCTTTCCGTCGGGAGTAAGTTCGTGGCGAAGGTTGTAGAGCCTGCTGTCCAACTTATCCCAGTGAGCGAGAATGTCGGTATTCAAAGGTGCAATGAAACCTTCCGGCATGTCGTCCGGTCGGCCCCCAGGGGTTTTGGAGGTATCTGAAGTCATTGGGAGTCCTTTCAATGATGCAAGATTCAATTATCGGAGCCTCTAATTCCGACTGTCGCACAGTCAGATACCTTCTGTCCAGGGTGTGATGGAGGCGAGGCTCACGGCGGAACCCGCTCAGTGAACCGGGGCATTGACGGGGGATCATTGCAGGCCGCCTTTAAGCAGGTAGTTCGCCATGGCGATGCGGGCAGCCACCCCGGCATCCGGGCCAAGGAGTTCGCTCGCTCGTAGGAACGCGCGCTCGCGCTGGGCGGTGATGTCACTCGCGGGGAGCAGCACGTCCGCGAATGTCGACTGCGGGGCGGACGGGGCGTCGGACTGCACGGCTAGCGGGGCGGCGAGCGCGTCGGTGAAGGCAGGATATTGAACGGCGCTCGGCGAAGTCGATCCACCGGCCACCATGTAGGGCTGCCCGGCCTGACGCGCCGCTTCGGCCTGTAGGGCGGCCTCCATCTCACCGAGGCGTCGCGCGGCCTCGGCCTCCTCCCGACGGACACGCTCAATCTCCTTGGCGAGGGTGCGGGACTGCGTGGCTCCCTGTACGAGAGTGTTGCCCAGTGACTCGGCGACTTCCGGGTTCAGGTAGATAGATGCCATGGCCTCGCCGGAGCGAATGAGCAGGCCGATGTCGCCTGCGGCGTCCACGTGAGTGCGGGCGAAGTCGGCGGGGCCGTCGTACTTGCAGGAGAACCTCTGTTCGTCCACGTACGCGGTCTGCTGCTCAGGGGCGGTCGTCATGATCTCTCCTTATCAGGTCAACAGGGCCAGGAAGGCGTGGACTTCGCGGGCGGAGTGCCCGCCGTCGTAGCGGACGGTTCGCTCCCCGTCGGTGATCTCCAGGCTGTAGCCGTCGCTGTCGCCGTGGTCCGCGAAGACGCGCAGGCGCGCGCCGCCGCGCAGCTCGTAGGTTCCGACTGGGGACTTCATCGCGTGTTCCTTCCGTGGGGGTTCGGAAGGGTTGAGCTGGGGCGGTTAACAGCGGTGCTCACGCGGCACCCCGGAGCTTTTTGCGGGCGCGCGACCAGGTGGCCTTGACGGTGCCGGGGGTCTTGCCGAGTGCCTCGGCTATCGCGGTGGCGTCGAGCCGGCCGTCTTTGGTGAGCATGGGGGGCTCGCCGTCGAACCCGAAGGCCGCGCGGGCGATGGCGGCCTCGGCCGGGGACATGGCGGCCAGCAGCTCGTTGGCCTTGACCTTGGCGGCGGCGGTGAAGCGGGCGCTGGTGTCGGCGTCGGCGGTGCGGTCGATGATCGCTCCGGTGGCGTGCTTGCCGCGCTTGGTGCCGGTGACGCGAACACCCTTGCAGCGCACGGCGTCGCGGCTGAGGGCGATCGGGTTGAGGGCCAGGGAGGGCTGGAGGTCGGTGCACCAGCCTGCGGTGGTCGCGCCGACCAGGATCTCCCGGCCGTCCTTGACGACCGTGTGGGGGCGGGCGGTGCGGGGGGTAGTGCCGAGCGGGGTGTACTCGACCAGGCGGTCCGGGTCCTGCGCGGTGGAGGCGTCGAGTGCGTTCTCCGGGACGCTGTCCAGAGGCAGGGGCCGGGTGAAGGCCGCGGCGGCGAGGTCGGCCTGTTCCGGGGAGAACCTGCGCTTGACGACTGGGTGGTTGACCAGCTCGTCCTTGGCCGCCTCGAAGTCCCCGCCACTGCGGGAGAGAGCGCCCATGAAGGCGCTCGCGGCATCGCGCGAGGTGACGGGCGCGATCTCGCGGGTGGCCGCCGCGAGGCCGTCCAGCTTGGCGCGCTGGTACGCGTAGCTGGTGAACTCGGCGCGGTTGTCGGCATCGACATCCCACGCGTGGATGGCCCGCCAGAAGCTCAGCCGCATCTCCTGGGCAATGTCCTGGGCGGCCTGGTGGCTGTCGCCTTCCATCTGCTGGGCGCGCTTGCGGGAGACGGACAGCGCGATGCCCTCAAGTCCGTTCAGGATCTCCTCCGTTGCGACCCGTCCCCGGTCAAGCTTGCCCACGCCGGTCAGGGCGGGCAGCGGCTTGGGGGTCTGGGCCAGAGAGATCAGGGAGGGCGTGATGCAGGGGGAAGACATGGAGGTTCCTTGGCATGTACAGAACAATGAATGGCGCGCACGGAATCGCGGATCGGCGGGTGCGTCAGGGCATGGCGAAGCCCCGGCCGGCCTGGGTGGCCGTGTCGGGGCATGGAAAAGGCCCCTGCCGGTTCGGGCTAGCCGAAGGGCAGGGGCCTGCTACGACCTGTCGTCAGGACAGGTCGGTCAAACTCCCGGTGCACTGCGGCAGATGGCCGCAGGACCCCACATCGCAAGGTGGCGCGTGAACAGCGCCATGCAGCGGGATAGGCGAAGGTGTAGGAGGCGGGCTACGCGGACACCGAGGCGGTCTTTCATCACGGATCGGTGCACGTGCAGGAGCGCTAACACCCGCAAGTCCAGGCGGATGGACTCCATTTCATCGAACTCGCGGGCAAACAGCTCCACATCGAGCGAGCTGCCATCGGTCACGCCCATGGCGCGGCGGATGTTCAGCGCCGCGTCAGGGCTCGTCAACCTGGCAAACTGCCGGCGCAGCCGGGCCTGGTATGCGAGAAGGCGACGAACGCCGCAATAGGCCGCCCAACCACGACGACGCATCACGACTCCCGTTCACCGACTGCGCACTCCTCTGTGCGCCAGGTGAGCAGAGCTTAGGTTGTGGAGATTGTGCACACAAACATCCTTTTCGCTACGTATTGTCACGATCAAGGCAATGACCTGGGGCTTCTTTGGTAAAGCTTAGGTAATGTGTCCTAGGTCTCACTTGCCATGGCCTCGCAGGTAGGCGGCTCCCCGATCGAGCCGGGAGGAGGAGTCTCCGAAGCCGCCCAGCGCGGCGTTCTCGCCCCGGCAGAGCAGTCTGCGCACGGCCTGACCGTGGGGTTTGTCGTGGTCGTGGTCCACGACCAGGCGCTCCCCAGCGACCGCCTTCTGTCCGCAGATCGCGCACCGCCACCGCTGCTGCCGGCCCATGCGCTCGTAGTCGGCCAGGGTGATGCCGTAGACCCGGCGTAGGCGGGCGTCCCGCCTTTTGCGGACGACAGCCGGGTCGCGGCTGGCCCGGTTGTTCGCGGCCTTCACGCAGGCCCGGCAGACGTTCGTCCGACCGTTGGGCGACCGCTTGCGCCTGCCGAACTGCCCGAGGGGCTTCTCGTCGTCGCACACCTCGCAGAACTGCGTGTGCGCGCTCTCCGGCTCACGCCGCATAGGCCCACTCCTTCGGCAGACCGTAGCCGTCGGCCCAACTCGGCCCGTACACCTCGGCGTCCGTGTCCAGCGGCACGCCGAGCAGGGTCATCTTCATAGCGTCGGCGCACGCTCGGGCGACCTCCGCGGCCTCCCTCTTCGGGGCAGTTCCCACGACCTCGTCGTGCACCCACATGGTCAGGTAGGGGGTCAGGCCCTGCTCGTCCATCGTGATGAGCGCCTGGCCCATGGTGTCGCGGGCGGTGGACTGGCAGGCGTAGGCGACGGACTTGTACAGCTTGTCGCGGTCCAGGTGGAGCCTGCGGCCCACGGCTGTGGTCATCGTGCAGCGCTCGGCGAGTGCCTGACGCTGCATCTTGCGTGCCCACCGCTTGATGCCGGGGAAGGCCCTGCCGTAGCGCTGGAGGGTGTCCCGCATGACGTCCACCGGCTGACCGGTCTGCTTGGCCAGCGTCGCCGCGCCGCCCTGGTAGGCGGTGCCGAGCCCGGCGATCTTCGCAAGGGTTCGCTGCGCCTTCGTGTAGTCGTCGCCGAACATCAGCCGCGCGGCGTAGCCGTGCAGGTCGTGGCCAGCGGCGATGGCCTGGGTCATCCGGGATTCCCCGGAAAGGGCGGCCAGCACGCGGAGTTCGACGGCCTGCTGGTCCACCGAGAAGTAGACGTTCCCCTGCTCGGCGACCACGCACCGTCGTACCTCCCAGCCGTGGGACGGCAGTTGGGCCATCGCGGGGTCGGAGTGGGAGGCGCGGCCGGTCTGGGCGCCCAGGGGGTTGATCTTCGGGTGGATGCGGTCGAAGTGGTCGCGGTTGTTCAGCATCGCCTCGGCGTAGCTGGTGGACCACTTGCTGGCTCTCTTCGCCCGCAGCACGGCGTCTGCGAGCACGTTGGGCTCGCGCATTCCGAGCCGCTGCCAGTCCGGGTCCAGGTCGGCCAGCGGTAGCAGTACCTCCTTGGCCACCGACAGCGCGCCGCTGTCGGTCTTCTCGGTCAGTACCTCGCCCATGCCGAGCAGCGCGCCGGCCACCTGGTCGGGGCTGTTCACCGAGGAGACCCCGAAGCGCTCTGCCACGGCGGAGAACCGCTCCTTGTCCCGGCCGAGTCTGCCGATCAGGCCCTCGGTGTACTCGGGGTCGATCAGCATGCCCTTGCGCTGCAACTTCGCGCAGACCAGGGCGAGTCGGTGTTCGTAGGGCAGCAGTGCGGAGCGCAGGCCCTCGGCCTTGTAGCGGTCCAGCAGCTTGGGCAGCAGCCGGGCGACGAGCAGGGCGTCGAGGCCGGCGTACAGCTCGTAGACGTGGTGCGAGAGGCTGATGCCCGCCCACCCGGTCGCCTTGGTCAGGCCGAGCCCGTTGAAAACCCGAGTCAGGTCGCCCTGGGTGTCGGGTGCGGTCGGATCGACGTACCAGGCCGAGAGCGGCTTGAGCGACAGGCCCACGCCGCCTTCGTAGTCGTGGCGGCTGTCGAGAAGATGGGCGGCCACCCGGGAGTCCTGGGCGCGCGGGTAGAGGTCTTCGAGCCGGATGCCGAACTCGGTGTCCACCTTCAGCGCGTCGAAGGCCAGGTTGTGGGCGACCAGGTTCGGCAGCGCGGCCAGGGCCTCGATCGCTGCCTCGCGGAAGGGGCTGCCGAGTTCGACGGGGATCACCCACGCGGTGTGGGTGTCGCCGAACTGGACGAGCCGTATTCGGTCGGTCCAGGCCAGGCCGGTGGTCTCGGTGTCGAAGCCGATCAGCGTGCCCGCGTTCGCGTGGGCGGTCCACCAGGTGCGGAACTCCCGCAGGTCGTCACCGTTCTCGGCGACCTTGATCTCGACTGGCTCTCCGGCCAGCCGGTACGGGTGTACCCGCATGTGCTCTCTTCCTAGTCGTTGGTCGGGTCGAAGACCCCCGGCCCGGCCGGTGCCGGCTGCTGGGCGAAGCGCACGCCCAGCAGGACGCGGCCCTTGTTCATGCGGTGTTGGCGGATGCCGCGCTCGTCCAGCGCGGAGACGAATCCGCGGCGGGTCCACGCCTTCTCGCCCTGGGCCTCGCACCAGTCGCGGTAGGCGTTGTAGGCGTCCTGCGCAGGGACGTACTGGGCGTCGCTGTCGGTCTTCACCAGGACGTCCGTCAGGAACTCGGCCAGCGCGTCCGAGTTCTCCTTGAAGTTGGAGGTCGCGGCCTTGATGCAGTCGGGCTCCTTCAAGCCCTCGGCGTACCACTCGACCGCGCCGGCCACCGCCCACGCGGCGATCCCCTCGGCTTCCTCGCGCAGGTCGGCGAAGATCCCGTGGTCCCGCTCCTCCGGCTTGAAGTAGCGGTCGAACTTGATCAGCTTGACCCTTCGCCACAGGCCGGTGTCCTGCGACCGGAAGGCCGGGGTGTGGTTGGACGCCAACCACAGAAGGAAGGTCGGCTGGTACGTGAAGTAGTTCTCGCGCATGAAGCGGGCGGTCAACTTGTCGCTGCCGGTCGCGCGCTTCAGCACGGACTCCGACATCGCCTTCCCGGCCTCGCCCTCACTGGCCATCACCATCCGGGCCCCGCGCAGCGCGGCCAGGTCGGCGGGGATGCTGTTGCCCCGGTCCTCGAACGTCTCGAAGCGCGTGGTCTCGCTGAGCGCGTCGAACACGTACGACAAGCTGTCCAGGAACACCGACTTGCCGTTCGCGCCGACACCGACCAGCACCGCGAACGCCTGCTCCGCGGTGCTCCCCGTGATGCCGTACCCGCACAGGCGATGGATGTACGCGGGCATCGACGGTTCGGAGGGGAACACCTCGTCCAGGAAGCGCAGCCAACGCGGGGCCTTTGCCCGGGGGTTGTAGTCCCACGGCAGCGCCTTGGTCAGCATGTCCGCCGGATCGTGTGGCTGGAGGCTGCCGGTGCGCAGGTCCACTGTCCCGTTGGCGAACGACAGCAGGTGCGGCTGGTGGTCGAAGTCGTCCACCTCGCAGTGGACCCCACGCACCGAGGCCAGTTCGCGGATCAGGTCGTCAATGCGCCGGGCCATCGTGAAGCCCTTCGCGGCCTTCGCCAGCGGCAGCGCGGCGACCTGCTTCTCGTACTCGGCTTCCAGCGCGTCCCCAGCGAGCTTCAGCGCCAGGGCCTCGCGGATGACGGCCTTCTCCCGGGCCAGCGTCTCCACCATCGCGGCCCCGAGGTCGTGGGCGGCCTGGCGCACCAGCACCTCGTTGCGCACCCAGTGCGTCCCCGACCAGACGTGGAAGCCCACGCCGTCGGCGTACTTGATGCCGCCCTTGGTGTACTGCACCAAGGCGTGGGCGTTGACGATGTCGCTCGCCCCGTAGCGGGACGCCGCCTCGCGGTAAGCCGCCACCGCGTCGGCCGGCGGCAGCGTCAGCGCGGGCCGGTCGGGCTCGTAGGGGGTGGTCAGGCTGTCGATGGCGTATGCCGTCATCGGATCTCTCTCCATACTGCGTAGTCCTTGAAGCCCGCGGGCAGCGTCAACTGCCGTGCGTGCAACCCCCGTTCGTGGAGGGCGGTGAGGATGGTGTGGGTGAACTCCCTGCCGGAGCGGTCGTTGTCGCCGCACACCCGCACGTCGCGGCCGGCCAGTCCGGCGGCCAGCGCGTCCAGCGTGGTGGGGTCGTTGTTGAGCAGTGCGGCCCCGCGCACGCCCACCGCGTTGTAGCCGTCGGCGACGACGGCCAGCGGGTCCGACAGACCCTCGGCGACCACCCACGGCGCAGCCTGGTCCGGGCCGGGGAACACCCCGAACCGCTGCCACTCGAAGCCGTCCGGGTTGGCGAGCGAGATCCACCGGCCGGGGCAGCGCCCCGAGAGGTCCCGGCCCTGCGCGCCCCTGGCCACTCCCGCGAAGTCGTGCATGGGCACGACGAGGCGGGGATACCGGACGAACGAGGTCGGCACCCACTCGGGGCACGGCTGCGGGCCGGACCACCAGCGCAGGCCCAGCCGGTCCTGCTCGGCCACCGGCAAGCCGAATCGTTTCTGCGCGTAGCCCACGGCCGGGGCCGCCGCGTCACCGGCCGACAGGCCGTCCAGCCACACCCGCAGCGTCGCTGTCAGGTACGGAGAGACCGGCTCCGGGCGCGCCTCGGCGACGGCGGCCAGGCCCTCGGCGTCCACGTTGAACAGGTGCCGGGGCAGCAAGCCCATCCCGGCCACGATGTCCTCGAAGGCGCACCCGGCCCGGCAGGCCAGGCCCACCATGCCGGACGTCTTCAGGTTGATCCACAGCGACGGCTTCCCGTCGTCGTGTGCCGGGCAGCGGGCGACCCACTCACCGGGCTGGTAGTCCCACCATTCCTCCAGGCGGTCCAGGATCTCCTGCATGCGCATGGTCCTCTCCTCGCAGTGTGTCTCGGCTGGTGTCAGCGGATGCGGCCTTCGTGACGTTTCGGATCTACAGAGGTGGGCGCCATCGCTATGGCATGATCTGGACAGTCAGATTCGGCTAATCAAGGGGAGTTGCCGTGAGTGGGGAGACGTCAGCCAATGGCGGTCTGTACGAAGTGATGCAGGTTCTGAACAAGATCAACGAAAACAAGAGCGACAACCCGCTCGCAACGGCCCGCCAGGTCGACGCGAAGGGCGGAGATGCGACTCAGGAAGACATGACCCAGTTGCTGATCGCCGGAGAGACCATCAAGAACATGACCTCTGGCACTTAGGGTCTCTTCGACCAAGTGCGCAGCGCGCAGTCGAAGGCTGCGGAGAGCATCAGGGGCGACGCGTAGCGTTTCGCTCGCTGAACCCGTAGGGCCCCCTTGGTCAACAAGGGGGCCCTGTCGTATTCTTGTAAGATCCCACGGGCTCCCTGCTTCCTCTTCCCTAGTGACCGGCCTCCCGCAGGGCCTTGACGATCGCCGCGTGGGTGCGGATGGACGTGACGGCGTACCCGTCCTCGGTCTTCGCCCGGGGCCGCTTCACGTACGCGACCCCGAAGGGCTGGCCGGCGTTCTTCGCCTCGGCCTCGGCCTGGCGGACGTAGGAGGCGAGGTCGAACTGCTTCTCCGCCTTGCACTCCCCGGCGAAGGGGCGCACCCCGAGGTCGCCGATGTCGGCCGCGCCCTCCTGGACGTTGCGGCGGACGTTGTCCGGGTCCAGTGGGTCCTTCCAGCGGACGGCGCGGTCGTCGTCCTTCCACAACTCCCGGTACTGGCCGAGCTGTTCGTTCAGGTAGTCGGCTACCGCGGACTCCCAGGCCGTGCCTTTCGCCTTCGAGCGGTTGGCCACTAGGCGGTCACCGCCGTCAGGGCCGCGCCCCGGAAGACGGCCAGGCCGGCGGCCTCCCAGTAGCGGGAGAAGTCGGGGCGCTGCCGGGCGTCGTGCAGGAACAGCAGCCGGTCACCCGGGCCAGCGCGGCGCAGGTCGCCGAGCGCCGGGGCGATACCCGCCCCGATGCGGTACGTCATGTCTCCTCCGGCGGTCGGGGCTCGCGGAAGTCGGCGGTGTGCGCGGCGTCCGAGGCCCGCAGCAGGCGGCGCGGGGATGCGCCGTCAGCGGCGAGCGTCCGCGCTCGGGCGTGCAGGAAGTCCCGCCGGTGCTCGGGCGGGACCTTCCACAGCGGGGTGGAGTAGTCGGCCACCGCTCAGCCCCTCTCCGGGAGATGGGCCCAGGAGGTCCGGCGGGCGATGTGGCGGCAGGCGCGCTCCGAGATGTTGAATGCCTCGGCGAGCGCGGACAGGCTGGCGCCCAGGTCGGCCGCCTTCCTGATGGCGTAGACCTTGCGCTCGGTCAACTTGGCCTGGCTGTTGCGGGTGCCGGCCGATGGCGGCCAGGGCCGCTCGCGGAACGCCGAGCGCATGATCTCCTGCGCGCGGTCGGTGGCGGCCAGGACGTTGACGAGGCGGGCCGGGATCGGCTCGGCGACGGTGGGGGCGGCGTGCACGGGGTTCTCTCTCCAGGGAAACGGGAGCGGGACCGGCCTCCGAAGAAGCCGGTCCCGCTGGTGTGGTGGTGCTGGTGGAGCGCCGGTTAGAACGGCGGCTCCTCCTCGATCGCGGCAGCCGGGCTGTCGGTGATCGCCAGCTCGTACGGCTTGATCACCTTGACCACGGCCTTCTGGTAATCGACGTCCCGGCCCGCCTTGCTCGTGTACTGCACGCGCTCGTTGATCAGGTGGGCCAGCGACGGGCCGCCGGACCTGGCCAGCGCGCCCTTCAGCGCCGGGAGTTCGGGGATCAGCGACCAGCCGGACGACTTGTAGCGGAAGCGGCCCAGCTCCAGCGCGTGGGGCAGGGTGAAGTCGATCTCGATGCTGGGCTTGGGGCCCCGCTCCGCCTTCGCCCGGTCCTTCAGCTCGGCGACGGTGCCGGGGCAGCGGCACGGCACACCGACGTCCTCCGGCGGCGACAGGAAGGTCCGGGTGTCGCAGTGGTGCGCCAACTTGCCGTTCACCCACTGCTTGAAGTCCATCGTCACGGCCTCGGGGCCGTCGATCACGATCTCCACCCGCTCGGCGTCGGTCTTGACCGCCATGGCGTCCTCGGCCTCGGTCTCCCGCTCGTACGGCTCGCCGCCCAGCAGCTCGGCCACGGCCTCGGCGGTGGTCGGCAGCGCGGTGGTCACCATCCACTGGTGCTGGGCGATCGGGAAGCCGCCGTCGGGGGCCGCCTCGTAGTTGCGGAAGACGCCGGCCAGGTCCGGGCGGGAGTTCGCCTCGGCGCGCTCCGCGCGCTCGGCCAGCTCGGGGTCGCTGGCGAAGATGTTGTCCAGGGCGTTGCTCAAGGTCTCTCGGTTCTCTTGGGGACGGCGGACCGGGCGGTCCGCCGGGTTCACTGGTGTTGAGCCGGGGCGGTTAACAGGCCCAGGTCAGGCGGCGCGGCGGGCGGTGCCCGTCTGGCGGCCGGCCTCGTTGGACCAGGCGACGCGGCCGATGATCCCGGCGTCCGAGGCCCGGTCGTCGGTGAAGCGGCGGCGCAGGGTCAGGAACCGGTCGAACACCTCACGGTCGATCTTCACCGGGCGGAACTCGGCGCGGGCCGGGGTGACGTGCAGCACCGCCCCGGCGTCCACCGTCGGGAACGCCTGGATCTTGCGGTCCACCGTGATCAGGTCGTCCGCGTGGGCGTAGGCCGCGAGCTGCGAGGCGACCGAGGTGTACACGCTCTTGCTGGTCTTCAGGTCGCCCAGGATGGTCTTGCCGTTGATGCGGACGAGGAAGTCGAAGCTGCCCGCGTACTCGTGCTCCCGCGACCAGGCGACGTCTTCGGCGTGCAGCAGCTCGGGCTGGTACCGGTCGAGCCACGCTTCGATGTGCGGGACGTACGGCTCGACGTCGTGGTGGGGGTAGGGCACTTCTTCACCGCGCAGCCGGAGCTCGAAGTAGTCGTGCACCAGGCTGCCGACATCGGCGCGGACCTTGGTGTACCTCTTCGCCGCGAACTTCAGGAAGTCCACGGCGGCCTGGCGGTCGCGGGCGGCGATGCGCTGGACCACCTCCAGGTCGGTCACCGCGGCCTCGGCCGCCATGCCGGCCGACCAGTCCTGGAGGAAAGGCTTCGCCTCCATGTTCAGGATGCTCGTCACCGATGGGGCGAGGTCGCCTGTCTCGGGGTGGACGTAGTAGCGGCTGCCCTTCTGGTGGATCGTGCGGACGCCGTCGGACATGGGCTCTCGTTTCTGTGGCTGGGCATGGGAAAGGCCCGCCCCGGGGTCGGGAACGGGCCGAAGGGTGAGAGGCCGTCAGGCCGCGGGGGCGAGCGAAGGCAGGGTGTCCGAGAAGTCGGGCACCTCCGCCTCGACGCGCGCGTTCGCGGCGTGCTCGTCGGCCTCGCGCTCGTCCGGGGTCAGCAGGTCCGGCACGGGGGTGTAGATGAAGACGACGTTCTCGATCGCGGTTGCGGTGCGGTCGATCGCGTCGAATCGCTCGCGCAGGGTCATTGGGCCTCCAGGGCTTCGCGGATTCGGGTGTGGAAGTCGAGCAGGGCGGCGGTGTTCGGGACGATGAGGTCGGCGTGCTCGGGGCCGAGTTGTTCACTCGGGTGGTCGCCGTCGGCCCCGCCCCGGTCGATGAACCAGACCGCGAACCCTGCCTTCCGCAGGGCGGCCACCTCGTTGTCGAAGCGCACGTCGGTGACGACGACGGGCCGGCCCGATGCGGCGGCGGCACGGCGGCACTGGTCGATCCAGAAGTCCGGGTCCACGTGGCGGCGGACGCCCTCGGTGCCGAGCCGTTGCAGGAACCGTCGGGCGGCGGGGAACCGGTCCTTCACCGTCTCCCAGCCGTAGCGGTCCACCGCTTCGGCCAGGTGGACCGGTGCCGGGGCGTTCACGCCCAGCAGCTCGGTGCCCACCATCGGGTCGATGTCGTAGGCCATCTGTTTCAGCGGGTCGGCCAGCGCGCGCCGGGTGAACCCGTACTCGCGCAGCACGCCGGCCGCCGTGTCCTTGCCGGACCTCGCCCGGCCGATCAATGCGATGTTCTTCAAGGTCGCCTCACTCCTTCGCAACCGTTAAGCCGTGCCGGTTAACAACTGCGTAGACGGCCCCAGGACGCGAAAAGGCCCCGCCCTCCCGGCATCGGGAAGGCAGGGCCTGGGGGTGGTGCCGGTGTCAGCTCAGCGCGTTCTCCAGCGCGAGCAGCGCCGCACGGGTCTCGCTGAGTTCCCGGCGGAGCTGGTCACGAGTCTGCGAGTCAAGCCCCTCGAAGGACGCCGGGGTCAAGGCTGCGACGGCGCGGTGGACAGTGCTGACCACCTCGGGGCTGCGAGTTGGCGGGACCTCGCTGTCAGGGGCGAGCACAGCGGCCCCGATGGTCTGGAGCGCAGCCCGGCGGTGGTAGTCCTCAAGCCGAAGCTCGCTCTGTGCTTTCGGCTTGATCTTGTAGTACTCGAAGATCGCATCGGAATCACCGAACCCGGAAAACCTCCGCTCGCGTTCGGCGGCGTCATCGTCCATGCCCCGGACGTAGGCGACTCGGATCGGAGACATCGCCGCGCGAACACCCTGCAAGACAGCCTGTCGATCAGCGGCCAGCTTCTCTCGGCGCTCCTTGGAGTCTCCAGGCACAGGCTTGAATCCCCCGGCGTCCAGCAGGTCAGACATCCACCGCTTGGCATCGTGGCTGCTCCGGCTCAGGTCAGGAAGGCCGTCGCTGTTCGTGAAGAGCAGTGCGCCCTCGAACACGACCGCCGCGAGGGGGCCGTACTCGCGCGCCCGCGCGGACGCCAGCAATGGGAGAGCCTTGTCCATCAACTCCTGCGCGCCGGGGACCTCCTGCCAGTGGGGCGCCGTCTGCTTCCTCGGGGGCATGGGTTCCTCTCAAGTTGACCGGGGACCGTTTTGTAACCAACGGTGCCCGGCTTACATTCCACCATGCCGGCCCCGGGACGAGGCAAAGGCCCCGGCCCGTCCGAAGACGAGCCGGGGCCCGGGGTCACCGCTTGCTCTTCATGCCGTCCTCGCCGACCGCGACGGGGGCAGGGTGGGGGCACGTGCAGCACTCGGCGAGGGCCGCCGTGCGGGCGGCCTCGGTGTTGGCGGCATCGGTGGCGTGCGTGACCACTCGCTTACCCGCGGAGTGGCCGGCGGCCATCGTGGCGATGGTCAGCAGCAGGCCGATGACGGCCTCGTTGGTCTGGATTCCGGCGAGCTTGGGCACGACGGTGCCCAGCGCGGTCAGCGCGGCGATGACGGCCGACCGCGCCTTCACCGGGTTCTCGGTGATCCAGATCTTGAGATCTTCGATGGTGGTCAGCCCTTCAGCCGTGCGACGACATCAGTGATCAGTGCGGTGCCTCCGGCGAGCCCGGAGGCGACGACGCCGTAACGCCAGCGCTCCAACGCGCGGACGCGGTCCTCGTGGTCTTCCAGGACCGCGTCCACGGTGTCGCGGCTCTGGGCGAGCGAGCGGACGTCCTCGCGGACGCCCACCAGCTCGTCGTAGATCTCGCGCGGTCCGATCACCACGCCGCCGAGCTGTTCATCTCGGGCCATCAGTAGCCCCCTTCGTTCCAGGCGATCGACTCGAAACTGCCGTAGGTCGCGTTCGCGTAGCGGACTCCGGCGATGATCGAGTCGACGGGGTTGAGGATGTCGCGGTGGCCGGGCAGTGAGTAGGTGTCGAAGGTCGGCCGGATGGTCTGGAGGAGGCCGAAGGTGCCGCCGTACATGGCCTCGTTCGAATCCCAGTGGTTTTCGGCCTTCGGGTTGCCGCCGGACTCGACCATCGCGCGGTGCTCGATCGCGGCGACGGGCGGGACGAGGTCGCCGTTCGCACGCAGGATGTCCCGGGCCTCCTCGATCCACCCGGCGAGGTCGGCCGAGTAGCTGGTGCTCGGGGTGGCCGGCGGCTTCTCGACCGACGGGGCCGGTGCAGGTTCGGCCGGTGCGGGCGCGGCAGGCTCCGGCGTCGGAGCAGGGGCCGGAGCCTTCGGGGCCGGGCGCGGGACGGGGGCGGAGCCGTCCGGGATCACGATGGACTGGTCGGGGAAGATCAGGTCCGGGTTCGCCACGGTGGACGCGTTGGCGGCGACCAGGGCTTCCAGGGTGACGCGGCGGCTGGCGGCGATGTCCCACAGGGTGTCGCCGGGCACGACGGTGTGGACCGGCGGCGCGGCGGCCCCGGCGGTGGCGGTCGGCAGGCTGATGACCTGGCCGACCTCGATCCGGTCCGGGTCGGCGATCTGCGGGTTGGCGTTGACCACGGCGTCCAAGCCGACGCCGTAGCGGGCGGCGATGGCGGACAGCGTGTCGCCCGCGACGACGGTGTGGGTGGCCGCGCCCGGGGCCGGGGTGGGCTGCGGGGTCTCGGTCGGCGTGGGCTCGACCGGGGCCGGGTTCTGGCTCGGTTCCGGTGCGGGGGTTGCCGGGGCGGCCGTCGGCGAGGCGGCGGGGACGGTGATCTGCTGGCCCTCGGTGATCCGGTTCGGGTTGTCGATCTGGGGGTTCAGCGAGAGCAGTCCGGCGACCGTGGTGCCGAGCGCCACGGCGATGCCGCCCAGGGTCATGCCCCGGCGGACGGTGATCGTGCGAGTGGCCGGCGGCTGCGGCGCGGGGGCGTCGCCGAAGTCGGCGAGGAGGCGGGCGAGCTGCTTGGGGCCGGGGATGCCGTCGGCGCTGTCGGTGTCGCCGATCTTGATCTGGTAGGCGCGCATCGACTCGGTGTCCGCGTTGCCCCACACCGGGCCGGGGCCCTCGCTGTAGCGGGAGCAGCCCGCGCGGACGAGGGCGCGGCCCATGGCGGTGATGTGCTCGCCTCGGGCACCCGGGCCGTAGGGCTTGCCGTTGATGGTGACGGCCTGGCCGCTCGGGGTGGTGGTGCCACCGTTGCCGCTGGTGCCGCCGGAGGTGAAGGCGGGGCGGCCGACGCCGAGCACGACGGAGCGGGGGCGGGTCTTGCGGGCGACGTAGCCGCCGGAGCCCTGGCCCGCGCCGTCGCCACGGGCGGTGTTGCCCTCGACGGTCTTCACGCTCTGGCCGGGGGCGGAGTCCTCCAGGACGATGCCGACGTGGTCGGCGACGCCGTTGTTCGACCAGCTGAAGAAGATGACGTCGCCGCGCTTGAACGCGGCGGAACTTCCGTACCACTGGCCCTTGTTGCGGAACGCCTGAACGTGCGAGGGGCAGTAGGCGTACCGGCCGACCGCTGCGGCCTCGCCGCCCTGGTCAGCGCACCAGCTGACGAACATGTCGCAGTACGGCTCGTGGTTGAAGCCCGGGGCGTACCACTTCCCAAAGGGGGCGTCGTAGTACTTGCCGTTGGGGCTGAGGCCGCCCCGGTAGTTCTGGTCAGCCCACTTGGTGGCCTCGGTGATCATTGCTTCGCGGGAGATGAATCGGTCCTTTCAACAGGGAAGCCCTGCCCGGGAGTTCGGGCGGGGCTGCTGCGCGGGTTGCAGCTTTGGATCAGGCGTAGCCGGGCGGGATCGGCACGGGGGTCCAGGTGCCGGCCTCGGTGGCCGCGGGGGCCTGGTTGAGGGGCAGGGCCATGGCCACGCCGGGATCGACGGTGCCGCCGCCGGTCACGTCGGTGCGGGTCTGGAGCAGGAGGCGCTGCCATTCGCCGGGCTGGCCGCCGCCCATGGGCAGCACCCAGTCCAGGCGGACCCAGCCGTTGTTCAGCGCGCCGCCGGTGTACTGCCACTCGGCGGTGACGGCGCGGGCCTTGTCCACGTCGAAGAGCCGGAGCCAGACGTTGGCGCCCTGCTTGGAGGAGACGCGGCAGTCCAGGCGCAGGACCGGGTGGGCGATGCCGGCTGTCGGGATGGTGGCGGCAGCGCGCCAGGCGGTCTGCACGTCCAGGCCCTGGCGGTAGGGGGTCATGGGCAGCACCGCGCCGAGGGCGCTTGCCGTTCGCTCCATCGCGGACAGGCGGGTGTCGATGCCCTGGAACTCATCCGCCAGGGTGGGGCGGCCGTAGACGGTCATGCGGCCTTCACCAGCTCTCCCTTCACCCAGTCGTCCACGCGCTCGAAGATCGTGACGGGGACGAGGGCGAGGGTCGTCTCCTCGCCGGCCTTGGAGACCTTGGCGCTGATCTCCTGGATGACGTACTGGGCGTCGATGCCCGGCCAGTTGGCGGTGCGGGCGCGAACCCGGATCTTGTGGCCAACGCGCAGCTCGGCCGCCGAGTACTCGCCGCCGGGGTGCAGCCGCACCTCGGGGACGACGATGGGAAACGCGCCGACGGCGGTCATGCGCTCGGCCTGGGAGGTCAGAGTCTCGACTCGGACGACGGAGTTGTTCGTCTCTACGGCGGACAGGCGCGGGATGCGGCGGCCGTCCTCGGTCTCCAACTGGCCGTTGTACCACCAGCTTTTGAGCTGCGACCAGCCCTCGCCCGCGCCGTTGACGCCGGTCTCGGTGCACATCTTGTCGCCGTCGCTGGTGACGCTGGTGACGTCGCAGTTGGTGCCGTGCTCCAGGACGATGCCGGTGTCCACGCCTCCGGCCGGGGCGAGGAAGCGGAACCGGTTGCGGATGACCCGGGCGTCCACGTCCCAGTCGTGGTCGATGCGGAAGTCGAATCCCTTGATCACCGAACCCAGCTGCTCGACGGCTTCGCCCACTGATTTCCACTCGAACCAGGGGTACGTTCGCTCGCGCTTCATGGTGTCGAGATCGGGCTCGAAGGTGAGCGCGCCGGGTCCGTTGCTGCCCCAGTAACCGGCCTGGCCGGGGGCGACGGGCGAGGGGTTGTCGGCGAAGGTCTGGATCAACTCGCGGGCGATGGTGGTCTGCTCGCGCGGGGTGGTGCCGGTGGAGTACCCGAGGTTGATGATGTTGCGGCGGTAGTACTCCCACAAGCCCACGCAGTCGAGCGTCATCTCCTCGGCGGACAGGTCCACCGACCAGGCCAGCAGGGGGCCACCCCACAGGACGCGGCTGCCGCGCTGGACGTGGGCGATGATCCGCCACGGCGAGATCAGCGACCAGTCGAGCCCGGCGAGGGGTTCGGCGGCCAGCGGGACCGTGAAGGAGGCGGAGCCGGGGGCGTTGAGGATGGAGCGGAAGGACAGGCCCGAGACGGGCAGCTCGGCGAGCAGCCGGCCGCCCTTGAACTCGGAGAGGATCACGCGGTAGCCGTTGTCCTCCGCCATCAGGCCGCCTGCATGACGATGGCCTCGGCGTACGAGGTCCACGCCGCCTTGAACTTCACGTTGTTGTTCGCGGTGTTGTCGGGGCGGCACGTGGTGCTGACGCTCATCGGCGTCCCGGCCGGGACCTTGACGGTGCCCGCTCCGCGCGCGTCTCGGGCATCGCCCGCGCGAACGTACTGCGGTCGGCCGGCGCGACGGCTCTCCCCGTGTCCGAAGACCACAGGGACGATCCACCCCTCGCCGAAGTCACCCTGATAGGTGCACTCGAACGTGACGGTCACCAGACGCGGGTACGGGGTGGCCGGGGCCGTGAAGGTGTGCCACGCCTCGCCGCCCCAGGTGTTCTCGGGGCCCTGGTAGGAGGCGTCCTGGCGGACCGCACCGGGCACGACCGGGGCGGTGGTGCCGGGTCCGGTGACCTTGTGGAGAGCGGTGCTGACCGAGTCGTAGACCAGACTGCCGGCCGGAGCCCCGGCGGCGGCCTGGGCGATGCCCTGGGCTCCGGCGGTGCGGACCTGGCGCAGCGGGGTGGTGTCGAGCTGCCCGGCGACGACGAAGCGCTGGTCCTCGATCCCGGTGATGCCGGTCTGGGCGATGTTCACCAGCGCGAGGCGGATGCAGTTGGATGGCACCGGCCAGTCCTTTGCGCCTGGTGCGGACTCGGCGAGCACGGCGATGGACCAGCCACGCGCGCCTTCCTTGGTCACCTGTGTGCCCGTGGCCGCCGGGGCGGCGGCGAGCGCGTACGGGGTGCCGTCGGCGGCGTAGGTGACGGACTGCATGTAGCGGTCCGCGGTGGTGCGGATGTCGGCGAGCTGGGGGCCGGCGGGGGCGCTGTCGGGGTCGGCGAAGGCGACCACCAGGTCCTGGCGGGCGGCCTCCCCGGGCTTGGGGGTGGAGCACTGGAGCTGAATGCTGGCGTCCAGGTTGGCGAAGTGGACCGCTCCCTTGTGGGACACGGCCACGTCGTCCGGCAGCCACACGGACCCGGCGGCCACGGAGACGCGGGGGGTGGGGTTGTCTACCTTCTCGACCAGCAGGGCGGTGGGACCGGCGACGCCGACGTGGGCGCCCCGGGTTCCGCCGATCATCGTGCGCAGGTCCAACGCGTCGTAGCGGCCCTGCTGGACGAAGAGCGGGGCGCGGAGTTCAACAGCCAAAGGGAATGGGGTCCTTACATCCAGGCGGAGCGCCACAGCACGTCCGCCGTGACCCCGTCGGGGCCTTCGAGTACGTCGAGTTGGACGGTGCTCGCCCCGGGCGGGAGGGCGAACCAGGCGGAGCCGGGATCGACCTGCCCGAAGCGGGAGGCACCGTTGAGGGTGATGCGGCGGCGGCCCATGTCGATCACCAGGGCATCGCCGCGGCCGACCCGAAGTCCACGGGTGGCGAAGCGGCGGCGGACCCCGTCGTGGACGAGGATGAGCGACGGGTCGCGGATCTCGCCGGTGGCCGGGGTGAGCCGGACGACGGGCCAGGTGTCCACCGAGCCCCGGTTGTCGATGTCCGGAGCGGACCGGCTGGTGGGGCCGTTGCCCATGTCGAACGGGAAGGTGAGCGGGAAGATTGGCCTGCCGCCCCGGGGGACGGCCACCGCCACGGTCGCCCGTGCCTGGTCAGCCGAGTACAGCCGGGGGTCGGTCGCCAGCAGCTCGATGGTGACGCGGCGGCGGCCGGCGTGGAAGTCGCGGTCCACGGTGACGTTCCGCTTGCGAACGCGGGCCAGCAGCCGGGAGCGTCCGCCGGCCACCCCGGGAAACGCGAACTCCAAGGGCCGCTCGTCGCCCCCGGGGGCGAAGGCGGCCAGCAGATCGGGAAGCTCGTGGTCGTCCAGGGCCAGCATGGTGAGGGTGATGGTGCGGGCGCCCATGTAGTCGGTGCCCGGGGTCAGGCCGTCGCGCTGAAGCAGCTCGGCGTCCGAGGTCCGGACATCCGGAGCGTCGAGAAGGCCGGCCACCTCCTCCAGCACGATGGAGGAGTTCTCACCCAGCAGCAGGCCACCCCAACGCGCCGTCCACGGCTGGCCGGTGTAGGGGTTGCGGGCGCTGGGCTGCGGGCCGATGTCCGGGCGCTTCGGCGGTGGTAGGTCCGGCAGGGTCCGGAAGATGACCGGCTCCGACCAGGAGTCCAGGCCGGTGCCGGTGGTGTGGTAGCGGACCCGGTACTCGGTGTCCGGCTCCAGCACCGGGTCGTCGCCCAGCGGGCCGCCGTCGCCGACCAGGGCGGTGCCCGGCCAGGAGGGGTCTTCGGCGTCGTAATGCGCCTTGCCCGTCTTGGTGTTGGTGGTTTCGACGTCCGTCCACGCGCCCGGAGTCTTCGTGTAGAAGACCCGGGCGGTGTGGGCGGTGACGTCGCCGATGAAGGGTGGGGGAAGAGCCCCGATCGCGCTACCTCCCGGAGGTCTTCAGCTCCCACGCGATGGCCTTGCCGATCTCGTGGGGGTCCGCGTTGGTGCGGGCGGTGACGGTGATGTTGGGGCCGTAGCGCTCCCGGCCGGCATCCTTCGACGCGATGTCCGGGTGGCGCAGACCGGCGGCGGCGCGCTGGCCGTAGCCGTAGGAGTCCAGCGAGCGAAGCCCGGAGGCGACCGGGCGAAGAGCCTGCTCCAGCGGGCTCGCGTACGCGGCGGCGGGCATGGCGGCGAACGCCATCGGGGCGGCCATCAGGGCCCGCGGGGCCGCCATCGGGGCGGACGCGGGAGCCGAGCTGAAGGGGTTGATCTTGTCGATGATCCCCGAGGCGATGCTGCCGACGTTGATCGACTTCATGCCGTTGATCAGGCCCTGGACCGCCGACTTGCCCTTGTCGTAGAGCAGCGAGCCCAGGTCGCCGATCGCCGAGAGGATCTTGCCCGGCAGCTCCGAGACGTACGAGACCACCGCGGCGATTCCGGACGAGACCCCGCTGGAGATGTTCGACCACGCCGAACTCACCGCGCTGGTACAGGAGTTGCACGCTGACGACGTCCACGAGGTGACGTTCCGCCAGCCTGCGGCCACGGCAGAGCCCGTGGACGAGACCGCCGACGACACTGACGACGTCACGGACGACCAGGACGAGGAGGTCCAGGACGTCACGTCGCCCCAGGTCGAAGACGTCCACGAAGAGACGTCGCGCCAGCCGGAGGCCACGGCAGAGCCCGCAGACGACGCCGCGTCCGAGACCCAGGACTTGACGGACGACCAGGTGGAGGCCGTCCCCGAGGACACGGACCCCCAGGCTGAGGCCGTGCCGGACGTCAGTCCGTCCCAGGCGGCTTGGACTGCGTGCCAGGCGGCCACGGCTCCGGTCGCCAGGGCGTCCCAGGCTTGCATGGTGACCGAGAAGCCGATCACCAGCGCGCGCAGCCCGAGGTCAACTATCCGCATCAGAGCGGCAGTTGCCTGCGCATTGTCCTTGAAGACGGCGAAGAACTGGCGCAGTGTGTCTGCGAACCAGCTGATCGACACGGCGATCTCGGGCGCGAAGGCGACCGCCAGGGAGGCGATCCCCTGGAGGAAGGCGTCGAGCAGGCCGACCAACGGGCCCAGGATCAGCTTGAGTTGGTCGCCCCCATTGGACAGGGTGAGGAAGAAGTCACCGAGGGCGGCTCCGATGCCGACGAGCGCAACCGGCAGCTCGTCGGTGAACGCCTTCATCCCCGGCGACTGCATCGCCGCCGTGAGCTTCGGGAACAGCGTGTCCGTGAAGTCGGTGATCGACTTCACCATGGGCCGGACGTACTGGGCCCCGGCGTCGAAGAACGCCTTGAACTGCGGCTCGGCCTGCTTGAACCAGGCCGTTACGTCGCGTACCGCACCGCCAAACTCCGTACGGATGGCGGCAGTTGCAGGCTTCAGCGCCTCACTGGCGGCCTGCATCGCCTCCTTGGCCTTGTCGCCAAGGGCCTTCATGTCGCCGGCCGCTGCGACGGCCGCAAGGCCCAGCGGCAGGACCGGCAGGGCCGCCAGCGCCAGGACGCCGATCAGCCCCGAGGCGACGACCGTCACCCACGTGGCGATCGCGGTGACCGCGATGAGCAGCGGCGCTGCCGCAGCGGCGGACTGGGCGAACCCGGCCGCCATGCCCAGCGCCCCCTGGGCGGCCGAGCTGATGCCCGACCCGATGCCCTGAAGGGCAGAGGCCGTCTGCTCGATCGAGAGCGTGAACAGCCGCCCGAAGGACCGGGCAACCTCCGCGGCCCCTGAACCCAGGTCGCGCAGACCGGACTTGACCCGGTCCAGTCCGCCTCTGGCGAGGTGGACGTTGATACCCAGCCGCCAGCGGCGGCCGGTGAACGCGCGGACCCGAGCTTCGGCCGGCGCGGTGTCGGCATCGACACCGACCCGGGTTCGTCGCTCCCGGGTGAGGGCGGCGATCCGGGCGGCAGCCTCCGCCGTGTCGGCGAAGACGTTGACCCGGACGCTGCGGTCGTGGGTCAGCTCCCGCAGCCGGGCGTTCACGCCCGTGGTGTCAAGGTCCAGCTTGACCTTGAGCTTGGTGTACTTCTCCAGCATCTCCAGGTACCGCCGCAAGCGGTCCCGGAAGCCGTCGGTGTCCGGCAGCACCCTCACATGGAGGCGTCCTACCTCTTTGCCGCCGGGGCCGGCCATCGGCTCACCTCCTACGTGAGTCGGACCGGCGCGGACCGAACCGGCGCGGAGCGCGCGAGCACGGCCGCCGGTAGGCGGAACGTTTCTGCAAGGGGAGCTGACGCCTCGGCGAGCATCGGGCCCCCACCCTCGCCGACCTCACGCTGGAGCGCGGCGGCGAACGGGCTGGTGCCGGTGGGCCTGCGGGACTTCTTGGCGTACGGGCGGGGGTAGGGCGTCGGCCGCTCCACGCTGCGGGGGTTCTTCGACGCCTTGGCGACCTGGACGTGGGTGAGCGCCTGGACGGCGTCCACCAGGTCTGCCAGGACGTACGTCCCGGCGTCCCAGCCCAGCGCCTCACGGCCACCGCGGAATGCGGCCAATGTCGCGGAGTCGTCGGGGAAGGTCCCGATCAGGGCGAGGATCAAGCGGGCGGAGTGCCGGCCCCGGAGCCAGTCCAGGACGTCCACGCCGCAGAAGCGGCGCAGGTCGGCGGTGATCTCCGCGCCGTGCTTGTCCAGCAGCCTGATCAGGCCGCCGCTTCCCCCGGCGCGGCCTCCTCCATCCACCGCTCGACCACGGTCATGGTCTGCTCCAGCGGCAGCGCGTCCACGCTCTCGCGCATCGCCTTCTTGTCGGAGGCGACCGCGACCAGCAGGCCGGTCATCGCGTCGATCCGCTTCTCGTTGCTGACCTTCTGCGACTGCACGACGTCCAGCAGGGCGAGCGCGGCCTTCAGGTCACCGCCGGGCAGGGCCTCGATCCGGCGCAGGCGCAGCTTCTTGCCGTTCTTGGCAACGAACTTGGTGCCCTTGCCGGTGTGCTTGCGCTCGGCCTCGGCGGCGAGGGCGGCGAAGTCCAGGGTGGTCAAAGAGGTGCCTCCAGGCGGTTTGACAGATCTGACGAATGTTCACAAAACTACTGGCGTGAGGATGGCTACCTCACGAATCGACCCGCTTCAACCGCCGGGGTGTAGGGCAACGCACCCTGCCTTCGGGCACAACCGTTCGACAGCCGGTGCTCTCGAACGGTTAGCGCGAGGCAAAGAACCGACTCTCACCAGCAAGGACGCATCTCCCCCAGGGGAAACTGGAGAGGATCTCCAGCAACTTCCGAGCACCTGCACCGGCAGGTCTCGATTCACCTATCCACTTGCGGTAGGTCGGATCGAGCCTGCCCAAGACAGGCCGACTCCCGATCTACCGTCAGATTAAGGGAGTTGTAGTGCAGGTTCCTGACTGGCTGGCACCTATTGTCCTCGGTGCCGCTGCGGTCGTTGCCGTCCTTCGCGTGGCGCTCAGGCGTTGGATTCCGTCGCTGAGCGAGGACGCAATCATCTCGATTCGCGCGATCCGCAAGGTTCAGGCGGAGCTGCGGAAGGGCCGGGCGGCGGTGCGGCCAGTACTGCCTGAGGAAGAAGATCAGGCAGCGGTCTGAAGGCCGGCGGCCAGGTCGAACACGGGCGTGACGGTGCCCAGCGGTGCGGACTGGTTCAGGGCCACGACGGTGGCCTTGACCGGCATCTCGCCGAGCGCGGCGGGGTCCATGGTCACCGCGTCCGCGCCGATGATCGACGTCTTCGGGTAGTGCCACACGACGGCCTTACCGCCGTCCACGGCGGCGATCATCAGCGCCCGGTTCTGCGCGGTGGGGCTGGTCGGGATCGAGAACAGGCCCTTGCTGTCCAGGCCCTTGTCCGTGCCGTAGTAGAGCTTGTACGACTCCGCGGTGAAGTCGGACAGGTTGATCGTCACCGCGTAGGTCTTGCCGGGGTCCGTGGTCTTCAGGCTCTTGTTCTGCCAGGACCCCAGCACCTCGGGCTCGTCGCCATCGACGCTCATCTCGATGCCGTTGTCCAGGCTGGTGTTGCCGATGGACTTCCATGTCAGGCCGCTGGGGCCCCACTTGGTCGAGTCCTTCGGGTCGAAGCCCTTGCTCAGGTCCGGCAGCGCGGTGCCCGGCGGGGCGACGTAGATGTATCCGGTGCCCGGTACCAGGACCGGGGCGTCGTCAGCAGCCAAGCCGACTCCTTTCCGGCCCGTCAGCGGGGCCGTGTAGCGATCATGTAGTTGGCCGAGAACCGGAAGAAGCCGGCCTGGGCCTCGGTCATGGGGTCGGTGGTCATGAACGGCCCCGTGGCCTCGCGGAAGCGAGACAGGTAACCCTCGGCGTTGCCGAACTGCTCGAAAGTCAGGCGGACCAGGCCGGCGCGAGCGCGGCGGGCCAGCAGGGAGGCGTCCGCGCGCGAGGTGGCGTAGGTCTGGACGGTGAACATGCCCTCGTCTATGAACCGCTTGTCCTTCATCACCCCGCCCACCCGGCGGGCGATCACCAGCCCGCCCGTCTTGCGCAGTGCGAGCTGCCAGTCGGTGGGCAGGTAGACCGCGCAGCGGTGTTCCGGGAGGACGGTGCGCAGGGCTTCCAGGAGGATGCGCTCGGAGTCGGGCATCAGGTACGGCTCGCGGGTCACCACAGGGCGGCCTCCATCGCGTGGATGCCGTCCACGTGGCGGTTCGCGCGGTGGTTGAAGCCGCCCCAGTTCTTGTGGGCGGCCAACGGGTCCAGGTTGACGATCGCGTAACCCTTGGCGTGGCGGCGCACCTTCAGCCCGGCGATGAACTCGCCGGTGTCGATGTGGAGCGCGGCCTTCGCGGCGACGCGGGCCTTGCGCTCCTCGGCCTCCAACTTGAGGGCTCCCATCACACCGGGCAGCCCGGAGACCACGGCGTCAATGTCAGGACGGATCTCCGCCACTTTGGCCACCGCCCTCCACGATCACGGTCACGAAGCGCATGCGGTCGGAAGCGCCGTGGTGGGCGCGCGGGGCGTCCACCACGGCCCAGCGGGTGCCGGGGTCGCCCTCGTCGGCGAACTCCAGCGACGACCACTTGTCGATCACCACGTCCGGTGGAAAGACCACCTTGCGGCGTACGGGCGGGGACCAGCCGACCTGAGCGCCGACCGGGGCGCGCCAGCCTGCGGCGTCGCCGACCGGTGCGACCCAGGCCGAGTAGGTGGTGCTCGGCCCGGGTGCCGGCCGACGGTCGCCGTAGCCGTCATCGACCATGACCACGGTGTGGACGCTCACGCGGGTGCGGCCCCGCTCCAGCAGGCTCACGCGGCACCCCAGGAGTCCTCGGGGTCCGGGAACGGGTAGCCGACCCGCAGGCCGCGCGAGGCGACCTCGCGGCGGGCCTGCACGGAGCGCAGACCACCGCGGCCTGCCACCCGCTCGATCAGCGCTTGCTCACCCCGGGTCAGGGCCAGGCCCATCGGGAAGCCGTCCGACATGCGGTAGCTCACCTCTCCGGCCTGCTCCTGCACGTACCCCTCGGGGTTGCGGAAGCGGCGGTCGGCGACAGCCAGGGCCAACGTGCGGATCACCTGGGGGTGGCGCTGCGGGGTCCACGCAGGGTGGCCGGTGGCGGCGATGACCCAGAAGGCGTCTTCGATCGCGGCGTTCGCCCGCTCCCAGTCCGGGGTGCCGGTGGAGGGAGCGGGCTTGCCCAGGCGCTTGAACAGGTCGGCGACGTCGAGCGCCACGGCGACCCCTTACTTGGCGACCGGGGCGGCCGGCTCGCCGGTGAAGGTGACGCGGATGCCTCGGACCTTGACCAGGTTCTTCGGGTCCTGCCAGTTGGTCTCGTTCTTCTTCAGGTCGGTGACCAGGGTCGCGCCCCAGTAGGAGGAGAGGAACGAACGCTCCATCGCGGCACCGCTGTTGTAGTCCTTGATCCAGCGCAGGGCGAAGCCGTCGGCGGTCTGCCGGCCGCCCTTGGCGGACTCCGGGACCGACGGCGCACCCGACACGAGCTGGATCGCGGAGCGGTGGAAGGCGTAGACGCCGAGCGGGGCGAGGACATCGTTGGTGGACTCCACGATGTCGAAACCGTAGAGGTTGCCGATGGTGGCCTGGCGGATCGCCGCGCCGCCGTTGGCGGACTCGTTGGCCCGGGAGATGTTCGGGTCGTTCAGCACGTAGTACGCGGCCTCCGAGCCGAGCACGGCGGTCCGGCCCTCGGCGGGGATGTTCTCCTTGTTGAGCTGGACGCGCAGGCGCGCGAGGCTCTTGCGGATCATCTGGCCGGCCTGCTCGTCGCTGGTGGCCTTGGTCAGGTCCACCGGGATCTTCGCGGTGGCGGCGACGTCGGGGAACTCGTTCATCGCGCTCGCCACCTTGTCCTCAAGGCGCTCGGTGATGGAGTCCACCTGCGGGACCATGACCTGCTCGCCGAAGGACAGGAGGTCGAGCGACAGTTCCGCGTCGGAGAGGTCCACCGCGGAGTAGGCGTGGGTGTCGAACTTGACCGTCAGCAGGCCCTCGTTCAGGTTCTCCGACTGAATCCACGTGGTGGCGTCGTTGAACTTGCGCTTGGCGTCGATCCGCTCCTCGGCACCCTTCAGGCGGGCGGGGCGGCGGATCGAGAGCACCTGGCCGGTGGCGTTGACGAACTCCTCGGCGGCCCGGCGGTCGAACTTGTGGGCCAGCTGGACGCTGTCCTTCAGGTTGGCGATGGCCTGGACGACCAGCTTGTCGGGGTTCTGGAAGGCGTTGGCACGTGCGGGGTTGAGAGAGATGGCGCTGTTCCTCGGGAAGACGGAAGGCCGCCCCGGGGCAGGGCGGCCTCAGGTTCGGGTGATCATTTCAAGCCGACAGGGGCAGACCGCTGTCTCGTAGTCGTCCGGTGACAACGGGTGTCCCCGGATGGGAACATGCCAGAGCACGAACCCATCGGACACGGAAGAAGGAGACAGGACATGGCAGAGGGCAAGCAGCGACTGGAGACGAAGCAGATCACCGGGCAGGTCATCACGCACACCATCGTCAAGCCGATTGAGGGCGATTACCTCGATGGCAACGAGCTGGACGGTCAGCGTCTCGCCGCGCTGAAGCAGAAGGACACCACCTCGGAGTGACGGTGGACGATGCCTGACCCCGCCCGCCCAGCCCTTCGGTCAGATGCCGAAGCGGCGCTGGCGCAGCTTCTCGGCCAGCCCCTTGTACGGATCGGGCTCGGAGTGTGGGGTCAGCCCGCCCGCGCCCAGAAGCGGCTTCGGCGCGGCGACGGCGGCCAGCTGCTCGGCGTGCTGGCGGACGGTGGCCTCGTCGCCGCCCTGGACCAGGGCGGCCAGGACCGGCGGCAGCGCGTACTCGGCGGCGATCCGGTCTCGAAGCGCCTGCTCCTGGAGCTGGGCGACCTGCGCGCGCAGCTCGTCCGCCTCGACCCCGGCCTCGGTGGAGCGCTCGCGGGTGGCGTCCAGGTCGGCCTGCATCTTCTCGTAGAGTGCGCGGTAGTCCGGCTCCACCGGCTTCGGGGCGGCGCTCTCCTCGCCGCCCGCCGGGGCCTCGGGCTGCGGCTCAGCCGGCGGGGTGGCCGGGTTCACCACGCCGCCGGGGATCGCCTCGGCCGGGGTCGGGGTCTCGGACACGTCTCTCCTAAGTGGTTGGATTCGGCACTTCTTTGAGGGTTGATCAAGCTGCCAGCGCGACAGAGATCCGGTTCCACTGGGCGCTCCCACCGTGGTCTGGCGTCCTCTGTCGGGCAGAGATAGTGCAATCGGCCGCGAGCCCGTGTCGTCCAATCTCCGGCTTCCGTTGAATACCCGAGGGCGGGTTCCATAGGGCGCCCTGCGTGACTTCGAGAAAGGGACACACGACTGTGATCAAGAAGGCAATGGTCGCGCTGGCGGTGGCTGCCGCAACCACGGCAGGGGTACTCGCCGCAGGCATTCCAGCTTCCGCAGAGATCGCCACGGGCTCCAGCCAGGACAGCACCACTTCGGTGGGCACCAGCCACGACACCATCCATCAGGAGAACGTCTCCGTCACCTACACCAACGTCTGGTAACTCCTGCGGTGCAGCTCTGGGGTCAGTGCCGGGCTGTGCTGTCGTCAGCGCGACGGCAGTGCAGCCGTGGTGCACGGATCTGTTAAGTCTTGGTGTAGTGGGTGCGCCAGTCGGCGAGCGAGCCGCCGCCGAACTCGCGCCACATCCGCTCGAACCGCGCGTTGGCGTCGGGGAGCTGGTAGCGGCGCGAGAAGATCGGGACGGCTTGGCAGTGGCAGTGGGGGTGAGCGCCGAAGGCGGCGGTGCGCTTGGACTTGTAGACCGCGCCTCGGCCGGCCATCAGCGCGCAGAAGTAGCAGGGCGAGCCCTCAGTGGCGCGGTAGTAGCCGATCGCCCCGGGGTCGTCCTGCAGCGCGTTGTGGATCATGTCGCGGCCGCCGTCCTGGACGATCTGCCCTCCCGCGCCGGAGCCGCCGGTTTTCAGTGACTCCAGGAACTCGCGCTCCCAGGCGATCAGTTCGGCGGCGTCCAGCGCGGCTGAGCCCTTCCGCTCGGCGTGCTCGCGCTCGTGCTTCTCCACGCGGTCGGCGATCTGCTGGCGGAACGTCTCCTCGGCCCTGCGGGCCTCGCGGTCGATAGCCTCGGCGGGGAAGGGGTTGCGGGTGTCCACCGGCAGGGGCTCGCGCGCCCCTGTGCCGGTCCGCTTGCCCGTGGCCGTGTTGAAGTCGGCCCACAGGGAGCCGAGCGAGGCGCCTGGACGGTAGCCGGGGCCTCCGATCACGCGGCCGGTCTCCAGAGCGCGCACCAGCCGGTAGAAGGCGACCGACAGCGTCCGGGAGGCCGCCGCGGACTCGCGGATCGCCGCCCGGTACTCAGTCCTAAGCGCGGTCAGCGAGGCGGCCAGCTCGCGGGCCTCGACACCCGCCAGTACCTGGGCCCAGCGGGCGGCGAAGTCAGCGGCCAGCGCTTCCTGCGCGAGCTGGTACGCGGCCACCGCCCGCAGGATCTCGGCGGTTCTGGGAATCCACGCCACCGCTCGCCTCCTTCTGCTGCTTCAGGGCCTCGGCCTCGGTGGCCTCCGCCTTGCGGGCGGCCTCCTCGGCGGCTTTCACCGCCTCGTCAATGTCGGCCTGGCTGAATCCGGGCACCTTGCGCAGCGCGACCGACAACGGGACGCCCTGCTGCATCAGCTTGACCATCGCGTCGGCGGCCTGGGCCAGCGAACGCGTTGCCTTCTCCGCCCATTCGACCTGGCTCTCGTCCTGCTCGATCTCGCCCCGGCCGGCCGCGACCGAGCACAGCCGGAACACCGACTCCCATGACTCGCCCAGCGAGTCCTGGAGCGTGGACAGGAACCGCTTGAACGAGGTCTCCGCTGCGGCGAGGGCGTCCGCGCTGAGGTTCACCAGGTTCGACCCGGCGAGGTAGTGGGGCGGCACGTCGGCCAGGCCCATGATCTCCTCGACGGTCTGACGGCGGGAGGCCAGCAGATCGCCGGTCGGCATCGCCGGGAGCTGCCCGAACCTTGCGTCCGAGTTGGGCGCCATCAGCAGCGTGGACGGGTCCAGCGAGGGGACGTCGTACACCGGCTCGCCGGTCTCCGGATCGCGCAGCGGGTCACCCGTCTCCGGGTCCAGCCGCTCGGCCGGCGCGAGGCCGGTGGCCCACCTGATCGCGTGCGCGCCCCAGTGCTCGTTGAGTAGCAGGGACAGGGTCTGCTGGTTCAGGCGGTCCTGCGAGGTGATCAGCGGCTCGACCAGGCCCCGGGTCCGGCCCCGAAGGTCCACGGACGGGGAGAACCGCACCACCGGGCACAGGCCCATGCCGTGCGGCTCGACGGCGAGCACCGCGGAGTCGGGCTCGGCGTCCAGGTTGACGGTGTACTTCGCCACGTCGTCCCACAGGAAGCCGACGGTACGGTCCTCGTCGGGCTGCTGCTCGGGCACGTGCAGCGCGTACACCGGGAACTCGTCCCACGCCGGATCGGCGTAGACGGCAACCGTGCTGATCGCGTCGTACGCGCGGATCACCGGCTCCTTACGGCCCTTGCGCGGGTCGGGGGTGACCACGGTGTACGCGGCCCCGCTGGTGAGCGCAGCACGGTGGACGGCGTTCTGGCGCTCGTCCAGCCGGTTCTTCTGCCAGAACGTCCACTCGTTGGCGTTCTCGCCGCTGCCCGGCTTGCGGAAGCCCTGCACGCGCAGGGCGTTCAGCGGGGCCTCCACCGCCAGGGCGGAGACGTTCACGATGGAGCGCTTCACCAGGTCTTTGAACTCGCTGTTCGCCTTGGCCGGCATCCACGGAGCGCGGTGCAGGCCGCGGGCGTACCGGTCAACCAGGTTCAGCCGCTCGGAGTCGCGGTCGATCAGCGACTTCGCGTGCCGGGCACGCTTGATCACGACGGGGAGGGACATCAGAACCCTCCTCGGGTCTGTAGCGTTCCGGGCCGCTTCTGCGGCTTGAGCTTGCCGCTCTCGGTAAGGCGGCGGTGGGCGATCCAGGCGATCACCATCGCGGCGTAGAGGTCCACCTTCAGCTTGGACTCGCGCGACTCCTTGCCGAACGAGATGCCGTACTGGTTGGGCCTCTTGCGGGCGTTGAGGGTGTGGCGGGTCAGTGAGTAGTCACGCACGTGGGGCAGGGCCACCGTCTCGATCGCCCCGACGAGCGCCATGTGCTCGGTCGTGATTTCCCTCTGGTTGGCGCGCATGTCGAAGCCGACCGTGGACTTCCCGGATGCCTTGATCAGCAGGTGCTTGCCGTACTTCTCCGACCAGTCGGCGACGTAGGACTCCCACCCCGCGACGTCGGCGAAGAACCCGACCACCGTGTACTTCTGGAAGACGTGGCCGACCATGTCGTTGACCTCCTGACCGTCCACTTCCCAGTGCTTGCCGGCCGGACCGTCGGGCTTCTCCCACAGCGCGATTTTCTGGACCAGCTTGTCCCGAACGCGCATCGCCAGCAGGCCGGTTGAGTCATCGGTCTTGCCGCCGTCAAAGGCGAGCACGATCCGCTCGCCCGGCTTGATGCCGTCGGCGGGCTCGACCGTGGCCAGGTCCCAGGTGTCCCGGTCCACCAGCGCGTCGTCGTGTGAGCTGAGCTGGTTGAGGTACTTGCGGCGGCTCTCGTCCTCGGAGGTGCTGGCGGACCAGATGTCCTTCATCACCCGCTCGGGGTTGATCCAGACCGAGTCGCCGCGGGCGCACAGGATCGCGGCGCGCAGCTGGTCCTCGTCGGCGAGATCGACCCCAGGCGGGGCCTCCACCGAGTCGTAGTAGATGCCGGCGTTCCTGTTGATTCCGTCGCGCTGCTTCTCGAAGGCGTACCAGGTGCCTTCGGCGACGCTTTCCTCCCCGATAACCGGGGCGTTGGTGATCTCCATCGTCCGGCCCGACACCTTGGTCGCGTTGGGGCGGATGGTGGCGGCGAGGCGCGGGCCGTGGTTGCCCTCGACCCAGTGCCAAGTCTCGTTGAGCAGCGCGAAGGACGGGCGCCCGCCCTCGGCGGCGCGGAAGGACGATGCCTTGGCCTCAAGGCGGCACTGACGGCCGTCGGTGTCGGTCTGCGAGGCGTAGCAGACCTCTTGGCCGAGCTTGATGGCGTACCGGTCGACCGCGGCTTGGCTGAAGATCGTGCTGAACGCCGACATCGTGTTGACGTTCTGACCGGCCGCCGTGGCGAAGATCTGCACCCAACTCTCCTGCGGCGGGCCGCCGATCGGCGATCCGTCGGCGCGAAAGCCCACCAGGCGACACGGGCCGACGAACTCCATCGCGGCGACGCTGGCCATCTTCGGGTCCTTGCCCCAGCCCTTGAGGCGGCGCAGGGTGCCGGACTCGTAGCGGAAGGCCCTGCCCCAGGTCTCGGGGTCGTTCGGGTCCTCAGGGACCGCGTCGTCGCGCAGCTCGTACCAGCGCGCGAGGATGCGGCACTGCTCAGGGGTGTACTTCCAGTCCGGCCGGAACGCACGGGCACTCCAGCGCAGCAGCTCGCCCGCGAGCGTGCGGTGCGGGTGCGGGACGTCGTCCGGGATCGTGCGGACCGGTTCGTAGACGATGGTCAGAACGGCCACCTCCCGAAGCAGGTCTGGACGAGTTAGGCAGCGGACGCCACGGAGTCACGGCTCTGGCCGGGTGCGGGATACAGGGAGCCAATGACAGGGAGATCGCCAGTGTGGTTTGCTCAGTGCGCCGCATCAGGCTGGCAAACGAAAGGATGGACATGGATCAGGCGTTCAAGGACCAGGTTTTCGCCCTCTTGGAGCAGCTCTACGCAGACAATGAAGGCCCCGTCGACCTGGATGTCTTCAAGTCGATTGCCGGGCAACTTGGTAAATACCAGAAGGAGTTCGTGTCCTTCGTGGAGCAGGCCGACCTCGACAAGGACGGCAAGCTCAGCATCGAAGAGCTGCGGAACGCGATCAACGCCGCGTGAGCACAGGAGAAGAACTGAAGCCAGTTATCGGCTGAGCCGATAGCTGGGCGGCCGACTTGGATACGACTCAGAGCCGGTCCATGTTGGCCACAAAGGCCACATCGGGGACGGTGTCCGCGATGGTGCGGACCGGCTCGTAGGTGAGGGGGGTGATTCACGCGTCGCCTCCCTCGTACGGCTCGGCTCGGCGGGCCGTTCCTAGGAAAGTCGGACCTTGCGGATAAGAACCACAGGCTGTAGCTCTAATTGCTCGCTGTCGGTCTACGGCTGGGCTGCCTCCCTGTGGGCGCGCTCCTCCAGCAACCGGGCCGCCTCCACGGAGACGTGCTCACCAGCCGCGAAGGGCGTAGTCATGTCGTGGGCCCACAGTTCGCGGGCGACGGCGTGCGGGACCTCGGAGTCCAAACACGCCTCGTAATAGACGATCGTCCGCGCGATGCGCAGCGACTCGTCCGAAGGGCCGGCGGCCCGGGTTGCCTTGCGGCGTGCCACGACGGCCCCCTCTCAGACTCGGTTGCCCCAGCGGGCGGCGATGGCGTCGCGGGCGTTGTGGCCTCGCTTAGGACCTTCGCCTTCACCGCGGATTTTGGAGAGGTGGCCGGCGGCCTGGGTGCGGTTGAGCTGGGCCTGCGCGATGCCGGGGTGCAGGACCATCATGTCCTTGCGGTTACCGCCCTCGATCATCTGGCCCTCGCGCTTCACCACGGCGTCGAGCTGGGCGGCGCGGGCGAGCATCGGCGCGGCGATGTCGATCAGCGCGAGGTCGGTCGGCTCAAGGTCGAGTTCCGTCTCGTACAGCTCGATCAGCGCGGTGCGGATCGCTGCCGGGTTCTTCTCGGTCGGATCGACGTTCAACGGATCTCCCCGGGGTGCGGTCGGCGGGTTCGGGCGGGCTGCCAGCGGTCCGCGGTGGCCCGTCGGCGGGCTCTGCCGGCGTCGGCCGCGTCCTTGCGCAGAACGTGCCAGTCGCACAGGGCACGGAGGTTGGCGGGGTCGTCGGAGCCGCCTTCGGAGGCGGGGACGATGTGGTCGCAGTGGCGGGCGGGCTCGGCGCACGGCTCGCCGGTGTCGTAGCGGATGTGCTGGCACATCCAGCCGTCGCGGTTCATCACCGCGCGGCGAAGGCGGGCCCAGTGCGGGGGAAGAGGGGTCGTCCGGCGCGAACTCGCGGACACGGAGACCTCCTTGAAGCGCAGGCCCCCGCCAGGTGCTCGACCACGACCGGGGAGAGAGGGCCGATCGGGGAGCGTTGCCCTGGCGGGGCTGCGGGAGGAGGCCGGCCGGGGTGCCGCAGCAACAGGTGCGCGCACGCGCGCGGAGCGGCCTCCACATGTATTAAGCCGGGGTGGTTAACGCCACCAACGCCCGCGGCCTCACTCTCCGCAATCAGTGCGTGGCAGAGTGTTCATCCCTGCTGGTCACGCTGTGTAGATGATCCAGAAGAAGGAGTCGGCCGGCGTTCGTATCGGATCTCGACTGCTATGACGCTCCGGGCAATAAAGGAACGCGCGCGGGAGGCACCCCCCGGATCACCCTGCGACGACTGGCAAACCGATGGCAGACGGTCGCCAATTCGCTTGTACAGCAAGGGAATTAGCTTCGCTTCACGCGAGCGCGCGTCTTCCGACTTGGCGAGATCGAGCACTCGACTATGTGTGATGCGCATCACTCAATCACCGTTGGACTTTCGGTGGTGGTGTGCCGCAGTGTTGGTCCTGCAAACGACGGACCAACCGAAACGAGATCACGATGCGTAACCACCTCACCCCCGCCGCCCTGGGGCTGGTCATGCTGCTGGCCGGGTCGCCGTGGCAGACCCACAACTGGGGTGGCGGGCTCGCGGCGGCCCTCCTGGCGGCCCTTGTCGCCCACTGGGTCCGGCAGGTGCCCGACCTCGTGAAGCGAGCCGTACAGGGCCCGGCACAGGCCGCCGAGCCGGAGCCCGTGACCGTCGCCCCCGCCCCGGCGAACAGCTACGACCGCGACCGCGCCGAGATCACCGGCCGCCGTCCGCGCCGCAACCGCCGCTAACCGCCCCGGCTCAACCCTCGGAGAACCCGCGATGAACCCCCGCCTCGCCCTCGCCGCGCTCACCCTGTCCGCCGCAACCGCCGTCGGCGGGTGGCTGGTCGGCCACTCGACCGCCCAAACGGCCGTGCCCGAATCCGTGCAGGTCGAAGCCTTCAACGACGGGTGGGCAACCGGCATGCAAGACGCCTGCGACCAGGGCGCGGCCTACGCCTGCGACTGGCTCGCCACCACCACCCGCACCACGGCAAGGAACGCACCATGAACGCCACACTCGCCCCCGAACTCGCCGACGCCGTAGACCAGTTCGGAGCGCGGTACGACACCGCGCGGAACCTACTCGAAGCAGCCGAAGCGGGCGGCTGGGCCCGGATAGCCCTGGTGATGGACGTCTCGGGGTTCCTGGAGGACGGGGACCACTGGTACGCCACCGAGGCGGAACAGGTACTCGCGGCGTCCAACTACGCAGCCGCCAAGCGCTGGTTCGAGGAGGAGTGCGGGCCGATCGGCGAAGCGTGGGACGACACGGGTTGGCTCATGTACGACGCGGACAACCCGGCCGCCGTCGCGGTGGCCGAGCGCGTCACGGCAGCGCTGCACGGCTACCCGATCTTGGACGAGACGGACCACGGCGAACGCGAGTGGGAAGCCATGGTGGAGGAGGTGGAGGGGTCACCCCTCACCCTGCCCGACGGGGTGGACGGCGCGGACGTGCTGCGCGAACTGCCCTGCCCCCAACTCGGTTGCATCACCATGGACATGGTGGAAGAGGCCCTGTCCGGCATGGGGTACGCGCAGTGCTCCGACTGTGACGACTGGCTGACCCCGATGACCGCCCGGAGCGGCGAACCCCTGTGCCGTGACTGCGCGTTGGAAGTGACGCGCCCGGTCGAAACCTCCGTCTGGGTACCGGCAGACGGCGACGTGACCCGGGCCCGCACCCTCTACGGCCAGGGCAAGCCGCTGACCGCCGTTCTCCTGCCCTACCTCGACGGCTACGCCACTCAGCAGGGGGCCGCGTACCGCGAGGACGTCCGGGCCATCGTGCGCGGCTCCCGGCAGGGCTACCGCGCCGTGTACGGCCGGGCCGCGTAGGCAACAGGCCCCACCCCCTCCAACTACCGCACCACAGAACGGAAGTACCACCATGACCCGCGCCGACATGATCCGCCTGTCCGGCTACTGGCCCCGTCTCGCCAAGCTCGGGATGGACCACCCCGAGGACGTGCACGCGATGTTCGACGCCTTCCGCGACATGCGCGCCGAAGGGGAGACCGGCCTAGACCTCCTGCTCGATGAGCTTTTCGACGGCCCGCACACGGTCTGACCGCCCCCGCCCCGACTCCCACCGCACCGACCCGAGAGAGACCCCCGTGAGCCGCACCGCTGACTACCTGACCGAGCTTGCTGAAGACGCCGGAGTCGTCGCAGAGCTCGAAGCCCTCACCGCCTACGCCGCACTCGTCGGCAACGCCGAGTACGCCGTCGAGACCTTCGAAGACGCCTACGCGGGCGAGTGGGAGAGCCTGGAGGACTTCGCCCATGACCAGCTCATGGAGATGGACGACGAGTACCGCGCGGCGATGGAGAGTTGCCGGGGGTGGCGTCCCGAGCTGGACATGATCGCGTGGGAGTGCGACTACTCCCACACCGCCAGCGGGCACGTCTTCCGGACCCTCTGAGCTGTGCCCCCTTGGTGAGGCCCAGCGCCCCCGCCGGGCCCCCGCCATGGGTGCACAGACACCAGGCGCCACCCCCTCACCGCCACTCCTGGAGACAGCCATGCCCGAGAACACCCCGAACCCCACCCCCGCCAACGTGGACGAGACGTTCACCTCGCTGGTCGCAGACCTCCCCGACCCCGAAATCTACGCCACCACCGACCAGTTCGCGTGTGAGGAGTGCGGCGGCCTGATCGAAGCGGCAGCGCCCCTGTGGTTCAACGTCACCCGCCGTGCCGACGGAACCCCCGCCCTGGACGTGTACGGCGTCGGGATCGAAGCAGCCACGATCAGCTGCGCCGACTGCGGCCGGGACGCCGGGGACCACCTGAACCGGCTGATCACCAACGCCATGAGCCCGATCGACGCCGCGTTGACTGGCCTGGAGGTCTGAGCCGCTTCGGTAGCGGCCGGACACCCCGGCCCCTGCCGTGGCCGCTCTGGCACCAGAGCCCACCCCCCACCCGAACTGAAGGAAGCGCCACCGTGAGCACCACCACCTACACCCTTGACCTGTTGGAACCCGCCGGAGACTGGGCCGGGTTCATGCGGTCCGGCCGCAGCACCGTCCACCCGGCCGCGCGCGGTGCCGCGTGGGACGTCCTGGAGGAACTGGAGGACACCGACCGGGCCGCCGTGGTCTACACCCTGGCCCGGGACCTCACCACCGCCCCCTACGCACTGGTCATGTGGCAAGCCGGACAGCCGGTCGCGCTGGTTGCCGACACGGCCAACGGCGGGGACTACGTCGTTTCCTGGCAGGACACCGGGACCGGCCGCCGGTACTGCCGCACCTACCGCCACCCGCGCGACGCCATGGCGGCGGTAGGTGCCGCCCGGATCTACGCCAACCTCCGGCTGATCGGCTACAGCCCCAACCTGGACGGCCTGGAGTGGCAGCGGTGAACACGGTCCGCGCCCGCTGACACCAGGCTCCACCCCCTCACCCGAACCGAAGGAACAGCGCCATGTCCACCGCCCAGCTGCAATCGCTCGTTGACCGCGTCCGGCGCAACGAAGCCGACTGGGAAGCCACCTTCCACGAGTGCATCCCGACCTACGACCCGGACTGCGACGACCAGCCCGCCGAAGACCGCTACATGGGCGACTACGACGAGATGGACACCGACCGCGCCCACAACTGCCGGGAACTGCTGCTCGACCTCACCGCCGAACTCGAAGCTCTCATCTGCGAGATGGAGGGCGGCCGGTGATCAGCCCCAAGGACTTCGCGCTGCTCTCCCACTGGGCCTTCCTCGACCAGATCGGGGCCGACGTCGCCGACCCCGACGGCACCGACGCTCGGCGACTCGCCGAGGCCGGATACCTCACCCCCGGGGCCGTGGCCGAGTACTGGCGGGTCACCCGCGCCGGACAGGCCGCCCGCGCCGAGTACACCAGGGCCCACCCGATCGGCCGGCGCGTCGGCGGCATCCCGCTGTGACTGATCCGGACGACTTCGAGATAGACCCCGCCGAGCTGGACGAGCTGCGCGCCCGCGTCGCCGCCGTCACCGCCTCGAACACCACGCTGCGCGCGGAACTCGCGGACATCAGGACGGACGTGCTCCGCCTCCTCCTGAGCCGCTGACACCAGGCCCCACCCCCTCTCCACGGAACGGAACACCGATGAACACCCGCGACCAGTACGAAGCCCTTCAGGTCCAGCTCGGCGACCACGCCGCGATGACCGGCGCGAAGGCGTACGCCACGGAGGACGACAGCCCGAGCACCAGCCCGCACGTCCTGGCCCAGCGGCTCGCCCGCCACTCCGTCCACCACGGCGCGACCGTCACCCCGGAGGCGGGCGGAGCGGTCACCGTCGAGTGGCCCCGCCCCGGCCGCACCGTCCGCGTGGTGTGGCGGCCGGTGATCCGGGCTCAGTGGGTCAACCTCGCGGAAGAGATGCCCGGGTGGACCGCCGACAGCCGGGCCTACGGCAAGGGAGCCGAGGACGCGAGCCGGATGCGCGGCTGGCGGCTCAGCCGCGCGGGCTACCGGGCCTGGGCCGAAGCCGTCGGCCTGAGCGGCGACGACGGCGAGTGGTTCGCCTACGCGACCGGCCACACCGACTGGTGGATCTCGCACGAGGGCCGCTGACACCAGGCCCCACCCCCGGCCGGCATCGAGCCGCCCCGATGCCAGCCGGACCCCAGCCCCCACCCCCGCACCACCCGCAGGAGACCGCTGTGCCCCGCTTCACCGTCCACATCGACAACACCGAGACCTTCCGCTTCGTCGTGGAAGCCGACGACTACGAGGCCGCCGAGGCCGAAGCCCTCGCCGCCTTCGAGAGCGACGCCCGCAGCGACGCCTACATCCACGGCCACGAACCGACCGTCTACGACGCGGAGTTGCTGGAGACCGTCTGACCTCACCGCTGACACCAGGCCCCACCCCCGCACCACCGCAGGAGACACCAGTGCCCGCCCCCGCCGCCCTCACCACCACGCTCCGCCTGCCCGGCGAGAAGAAGCCTGTCGTCGTCACCACCCCGGCCAACCAGCGCGGCGCGCAGAACAAGCACACCAAGGCCGTGCAGCTCGCCCTGGACGTGCCCACCGCCAGCGGGCCCGGCAAGGCCGTGAAGATCGGGGCCGACTCCCGGCGCATCCCGCAGCCCAGCAAGGTCCGCAGCAAGGGCCGGGGCTGGCAGCGCTGGACCGAGGCCAACGGCCGGGTGCGGTACGGCGTCGCCAGCGAGGTGAACCCGCAGCAGGCCGGACTCGGCTGGGCCGGGCTCACCGCCCGCTCCGTCGTCCCGGCCGATGGAGGCGAGGCGTTCGCCATCTACCGCACCGGTCCCGTCGGCTCGGACTGGGCCCGTGAAGGCGACCACGTCCGGATGGTCCCCGCCCTCCTCCAGGACTGCCTGCCCGGCCTGCTCGTCAGCAGCACCGAACTGGCGGCCTGACCCGCCCCGGTGCGGCCCGGACGATCGTCCGGACCGTGCCGAGGCCCGGCCAGACCCCAGGCCCCACCCCCGACCACCGACGAACGGACCCTATGACCGCGCACAACCCGCAGGACGCCCTGGCCCCCCTGCGCGCCGAGTTGCTGACGCTCGCCGAAGGGCTTGCCCAGGCCCTCGGTGCCGCCGAGTGGACCGTCGAACCGCGCCGGATACCCGACTGGCACCCCTGCGTCGAACTCGTCCGCACCGAAGACGGGGCCCGCATCCTGATCCAGCAGGAACGCCTGCGCCAAGGCCGGTGGTGGGTGCACGGCGTGCTCCCCGACGCCAACACCTACTACTACCGCCACGACTTGGAGGCCGGGGACATCACCGTCACCCGGGCCAAGACCCCGGCCCAGGTCGCCCAGGACATCCAGCGGCGGCTGCTGCCCACCCTGGACGCGGCAGTCGCGGAGATGAGCACCAGGCAGCATCGGCACCTGGCCGACGTCCACGAGGTCACCACCGTGGCCCGCCGACTGAAGGCCGTGCCGCTCACCATCGGCCAGCCGCCCGGCGAAGCGACCCGGCGCAACGGCGAGGACAACACCCGCACCCTGCGGTGGAACCAGGGCCCCGGGACCTCTTGGACCTCGCCCCACGCCGAGGTCAAGGTCAGCCGCGCCCGTTTCAGCGGCATCGAGATCACGTGCTCGCACCTCACTCCCGACATGGCCGAGGCCGTCCTGCTGGCCCTGGTCGCCTCGCTGCCCGCCGAGAAGCCGGTGAAGGCCGCGTAGGCACCAGAGCCCACCCCCGCCAGCGGCCGGCCGCTGGCACCAGGCCCCACCCCGAGCCCCCAGGAGAACCGCAGCATGCCCAAGTACATCGTCGCCGTGGACGTGATCGACGTGCACCTGGTGACCGTCCTCGCCTCCAGCCCTGAAGCCGCCGAGGCCGAGGCCGAGCGCATCATCACGGCCGACCGGACGAAGTGGTTCGACCACACCGAGCCCGTGCTCGTCAGTGACGCTCTGACCGAAGCCGAGTGGGACGCCCAGGAAGAGGCCATCAACCGCCGCAGCAACGGGCACCAGGCCCCGCCCCGCGCCCGCCGGCCGAAGGACACCACCCCCGCGGCCAAGTTCAAGGCTCCCCGCACCGACCACCACGCCGACGGCTCCGAGTGCCCGCCCAGTCACAAGCACACCAGCACGGGCAGGCCACTGACCGAAGGGTGCCCCGGGCGGGCGTACTCCACCGCCACCTGCACGTGCGGGTGGACCACCCGCAACACCGCCAAGGGCTACACCGACGAGACCCGCAAGCGGCACCTGGCCACCGTTCACGGCTGAGCCCGCCGACACCAGGCCCCACCCTGCCCCCCCGGGGTGGGGTCGGTGTCGAAGTGCCGGGTGTCAGAGCCCGGTTGGCATTGAGTTCCACCGTAAGAGTGCTGTTTATAGATCTTTTTAAGAGTGTCAAAAAAAATGACACTAACGACACCACCCTTCCGCCGTACTACCCCCCCTCCACCGCCCAGCCTGACCACAGGCCCCACCCCCAGGAGACCCCAGTGACCACCCCCGCCCGCGCCCCCTGGATACCCGGAGGCGGGACCGCCCTGGAGTGGGGGCTGCGCATCGCGTGCCCGGTCGGCGTCGGCCCCGCCGGCCTCTCCGGTGGGGGTGGGGCAGTCTGGTGCCTGGACTGCGGCGACCGGTACGCAGGGCGCCCCGCCCAGGTCGGCGACGACCACCACCACCGCGACGACGACGCCCACCACATTGCCCGCCTCCACGCCGACGAGCACGAAGGTGAGTTCCGCAGGTTCGTCGCAGCCGAGCGCACCCGCGAAGCCCGCGAGAACTCCGGGTGGACCACCCGAGTACACGCCCTCGTCGCAGCGGCCACCGGGGAGGACTACAGCGGAGTGTGGTGGGACGGCAGCGGCTACCGCCTCGTCCCCGCCGGGGCCCGCATCGACGCCAAGGGCCGCCGAGTACGCCGCCGCGTGGTCGAGCTGGTGATCGCCGCCGGGTTCCTCCGCCAGGAGGAGAACGGGGACGTGGTCGCCACCGCCGACGGCCGCGCCATGCTCACCATCTGGCGACACCACCGCACCCACCTCGCCGAGCCGTGGCCCGCCCGCCACGAACCCCAGGCCCTACCCCCGCTGCCAGGTGGCGAGGAGGACCAACGGCGCAAGGAAGCCGCCCGTCAGCGGCAGGTGGAGATGGAACGCCGCCACGCCGAGACCAGCGCCGAGCTTCAGCGGCTCCGCGAGCGGGCCGAGCGCGAGTACCAGGTCGAGCGCGCAGCCAAGCGCCAGCTCCGGGCCGACGAGCAGGCTGAGCGCGAACGCGCTGAGCGGGCCCGAAGCGGACAGGACATCGACCTGACGTAGTCCGCGGTGGGTGCCGGCCACGACCGCCGACTCGTCGTCACCCTCAACACCACTGACTTCCCGGCCGACACGTACGAGATCCGGGAGAACGGCCACTTCCACTCCCGCCACCAATACGATCACCACGCCGAGGCCGCCGTGCGGCAGTTGCTCGCCGACGGAGTCGAGATCGGCGAGCGGACACCAGAGCCCACCCCCGCGGCCTCCGCTCACCACTGCTCGACCGGCCCTGCCGGCCGCTGGCACCAGACCCCGCCCTCACCCTCAGCTGCCCGAACGGAAGGACACCCCGCTGCAACCCCACCCCGCCAATCTGCTGCCCGACGGCCAATGGGACGACCGAGTCTTCGACCTCACCTACGAGGGACGGCCCGGCCACTACCGAGTCGTCCGGGGCCTGGGCGAACAGATCGGTACCGTTCAACTCCGCGGTGGCGCGTGGATACCGAAGAGCACCGAAGGCACCCCGCCGGGCACCCTCCCGCACGGGTACGGCTACCAGATCAGAGCCATGGCCGGCATCGAGCTGTCCGTCTCCGTCCCGCTCCCGCCTCCGGAGGAAGAGGAGAAGTACCGGGTGGCACCAGGGCCTACCCCCTCGTAGTCCTGCTGGTCGGGCGCTCTTGCTGGTCAACCCACCATCGAGCAGGCGAAGCTCAGCAGTCTGAACGGTTCGGCCCCCGGATTCCTCCGGGGGCCAGCCCCGTTGCTGCTATTTCAGCGGTTCCTTCATCATCACGGAGAAGACCGGCGAGTCGGAGAAGGGCTGCTGACTTCCGGCCTCGGAGTACCCCCACGACTCGTAAACGGCCTTCAGCTTGCCGTCAGCGGCGTTCGGATCGACCAGAAGCGTTGCCCGCTCCTCGGTCCGCCCGCTCATCACTTCGTCATGCAGTTGCTTCGAGACACCCTTCCCGCGCCAGGCACTTCGCACAGCGATCTCGTTGAACGCCAGGGTGCGCTGACCGGTCTCGGTCGTGAAGCCCTCGGGGACCGGGGTGATCATCGAGGACCACCACTGCGTTGTCGGACCGAGCGGAACCACATAGCAGAAACCAACCGGCTCGCCCCCGTCGTACCCGATCACGGCTTCCCACCCGTCCCGGGACGAGTGGCCCGTCAGACGCTCGCCGAAGCGCTCAACCGAGTAGAACGGCAGGTGCATCAGGCCGAAGTCGCCGCGGACCTCCACATGCAGATCAAGGATGGCCTGGCGGACTTCCTCCACATTGGTGGCGTGGCGGAAGGTCAAGGTGGTCTCAGACATTCGCTTCCCTCCGATGAGCAGTCCAGGCTCGGGTGTGCGGACTACCTGGTGCGACCTTAGCGAGGCCCGCACTGAAGCGGTTGAGTAGATGCCCAGTTCGACCACGGGCCGCAGAAGCCGGCACCTGCTGTGCAGTCGCCACGGCCGCCTCGATCTCGTTCTGACGGAGCTGCGCGTTCGCCAAGTAGGACAGCGAGAGGTTCCTGTTGCGCTGCATCGACGGCCGGAGTAGCGACAGGTTCCGGTGAGCGTGCCCTTCAGCCTCTGCCCACAGACCGCTTTCGAAGGTAGCGATCAGAGAGAGGAGTTCCAGTTCGGCTTCATCGTAGAAGGCCGTCCAGGTCGGTCGTGGGGCATGCATATCGGTACGGCCGTATGCGTCCTTGGCGAACCCGATACTCCGGGCCATTGCGGTGACGTCGCCGGCGTTCGAGTGGTGGATGGCCATCCGGGCGTGAACCAGGGACGCGTAGAACGGGTCACGACGGATGATCGACGTTGTGCGGGCCGCGTCTTCTGCCGCCATCGCGGCCGGGAACCTACTGGTCTGCCGGTAGAGGGATGCAGCGTGCCCCCAGACCCGGACCTGCGTAGACGGATCTCCAGAGAGACCAGCCAGGGTCACAGCCTGGTTCAGGTGCAGCTCTGCGGCTTCAAGGCGGCGACCGTCGATCGCGGCCCACATCGCTGAGGACGTCAGCGAAGCGGCAGTCGAGTAGAGACGGCCGCGAATGCGCTGACTCACACTTCCTTGTTGCTGAAGTACGAGCGCTTGCTGCGCCAGGCCAGCAGCTCGCCGTTCGAGGTCTTCAGTCCCTCCGCCCTGATCATCTGAGGCGATGATGGCGGCAAGCTCTCGGTCCATCTGGTCGGCGTCGGAAGCGCCTACTCGGTAGCGGGTCGCACCGCCGGGCGTGGCTGCCGCGACGGCGGCGATGGGAGCTGTGGCAAGGAATGTACGTCGCTTCACGCGGCCCTCCGGGGACAGCGCCGACCGGATCACGGCTGGCGCGGTGAAGCCCAGTTCTTCGGCTGAGCAGTCAAATACTGCCTCTAACGCGACACACGTGGCAGCCTTCGGCCGCTTCACCCTCCCATGTACAAGATCGGACACCGTTCGATCGCTGAACGTCCCCCGCTTGCCCGTCAGCTCTTCGAGCCTGCGGTTCATCTCCGTGGCCAGCTCGCGGAAGCTGTAGCCGTCCCGTTCGACTCTCTGAGCGAACGTCATGTCGGATGAGTGATCCACCATGCACGTACCGTACAGCTGGACCTGGAGCAGCGCGCCGAGAAGTACCAAGGAAGTGCAAAATCCTCCGGTGCCTTGCAGACAGGAAGCACGGATTCTTCGGTTCTCCCGCTTCCCAAACGGTCGTTGAATGGTCGTCAGTCAAGCGGCACAGCGGCTCCCCCGGGCTTACGCCCTTGGCCTGCCGGCTGCCGCAGGTGTCCATCGGTCAGCATCTGCGGCAGCCAGGCACCAAGACCACCGACGACTGAAACGCGGTCGCCCAGACGAGTTTCGAGCAAGCACCCACAGGAGTTCGCGTGTCCCCCGACCTTCTTCCGGCCCCCGTCGAGTTCCACATCACCTCCCAGGACAGTAACCCCGTGTTCCAGGCCCGGGAGACCGTCGAGCGGATCATTCAGGACTGGGGCGTGCCGCTGTCCCGGGCCGGCATCTCGGACCTCAAGCTCTGCACGAGTGAGGTTGTCGCCAACGCCCTCAAGCACGCCGGCTCCGAGTGCTGGATCAAGGTGATCTGGACGGGCGAGCATCTGAAGATCGAAGTGCAGGACCGCTCGCTCCGCCTGCCCCACATGCCCAAGGCGGGCGAAGACGACGAGTCCGGTCGCGGTCTGCTCCTGGTGGAGTCGTTCGCGCAGTCCTGGGGCTGGGAGCCCAAGGGACTCGGCAAGACCGTCTTCTTCCTCATTCGCCCCGACGTGCTTCCGGACGATCAGCTCCTCGCGCGGCTGGTCCGCGTTGCCGCCGCAGATCCGGCCCTGACCGCCGACCCCGTGGCCTCCGAGCCTCAGGTCCTTTCGGCCCGGGGCCTGGTACTCGCGTGAGCAAGGCCGCGAAGCCGGGCGGGTGCAAGACGTGCGAGGGCCTGCGTGAGCTCGCTCTGACTGAGGGCCAGAAGTTCACTTCGCTGATCCCCTCCATCGAGCGGTGCAAGGCGATCCACCGCCCGTCCTGCCCGCTCAGTCCGCAGAAGACACGGCGCTGAGGCGCCCCACATTCTCCCGTGTTCGGGGAGGCGTTCATTTGCTTCCCTCGTCCCCCGGCATGGGCTCAAGCTCCGTCGGCATCTCCGACGGGTTGTTGCACCACCCAGCAGGAAGGAACCGAGAGATGAACGTGAACGAGCCCATCATCGCGGCCGACGAGGACGACGACGTGACCGTGATCGGCGACGCGGCGGCCCTCACCATGGGCGGCCAGGCTGACGGCGGCGAGGGCAAGCGGTTCGTGTACCAGTACGCCGGCTGATCCTCCCTCTGTAACTGCGGTGCGGCCCTTCGGGGCCGCACCGCTCCGCTTTCTGCCAATGACGCCAAGGGAAGGACCACCATGGCCTTCGGGGGCTTCAGCAGCTCCGCGACGGGCACGCCACACCCGTTGGGAGCAACACGGCTGCATCCGCAGTCGAGCGTATGGAAGGACGGAATGACGCCGACTCAGCTCTACGTCACGGAGAGCGGCCCGGCCCGCCGACTCTTCGTCCTCGGGCTGAGCGGTGCGCGGCCGGCGGATCTGAAGGCGTTGGGCGCTGGGCCCCTGCCGGCCGATCTGGCGTGGCGGTGGCCGGGGGCCTACGCGGTGGTGAGCGAGGCCGAGCACGAGACCGTGATCTTCACCGACCCGGCTGCCGCGCAGCCGGTCTATGTTGCCCGGTTCGGCTCGGGGTGGGCCTGGTCGTCGTCGGCGCGGCTCCTCGCGGGGCTCAGCCGGGCCCCGGTCGATACGCGGCGGCTCGTGACGGCGGTGTTCACGCCACTGCTCCCGGCTCTCGTTGCGGGCCGGTCGTACTTCTCCGAGGTCGAGCAGTTGCCGCCGGGCGCGCGCATCCGGCTCGCTCCGGGCACGGCACCCCAGCTCACGAATCTCTGGCTACCGCAGCCGGGCCCCGAGCCAGTCGGCCGCCTCCGGGTCGAGCTTGAGAAGGCGGTGGGCCTGGGCTTAGGCGACGGCCCGTTCAGCACTGACCTGTCGGGCGGGCTCGACTCATCGTCCGTCACTCTCCTGGCGGCCCGCCAAGCACCCGACAGCATGCGCGTCGTTGCCGTGACGGTCCACCCTGAAGGGGATGAGTCGGGGGCCGACCTCCGGTTCGCCCGGCTCGTGGCGGACTCCATGCCCGGCAGGATCGAGCATCACCTACTGCCGACGAAACGCGAGCACCTGCCCTACACCGGGATCACCGACGTGCCCGCCGGCGATGAGCCGGCCCCATCCACCATGGCCTGGGCCGGGCTGCTCCGGCAGTTGGAATGGATGGCCGAGAAGTTCGACACCAGGCTCCATCTGACCGGCGACGGCGGAGATAGCGTCTGCTCGCAGCCGCCGGTCCACATTGCCGATCTTGTTCGGCACCGACAGCTCCGGGCCGCCTTCCACCAGGCCGCAGGCTGGGCCCGGCTCCGGCATCTGCCTCTCTCGAACATCCTCCGGCAGGCGGTCGCCGCGGCCCGTCTCTCCCGGGCCGACGCACTGTCCGTACTCGCCGCGCAGATCGGTCAGGGACCATCCTTGGCGGCCGGCACCGTCCACTGGTTCCCGGCCGTGCAGATCCCGGCATGGGCAGGTGCCGAAACCCTGCCGCTAGTGCGGGGGGAGATTGAGCGGGTGGCCGCCGCCCCTGACCCGCTCAAGGGGCTCGATGCCGGGGTCCGCACTGTCATAGATGAGGTGCGTGAGGTGGCCCGGACGGCGCAGGCGGATGCCGCGCTGGCGAAGGATGTTGGTATCCAACTTCGAAACCCGTTCTTGGACGCCAGCGTGGTCAACACCCTGCTGCGCGTCCCCCTCGAAGCCCGTGCACCCGTGTACGCCTACAAGCCGCAACTGGTGCGGGCGATGGGTGACCTGCTGCCGGCCCCGCTCGCCGCTCGCAGTACCAAGGGCTCGTTCAACGCCGACTTCTACACCGGCCGACGGGAAAACCTGGATGCCCTGCTCGGCCTGGCGGACGGATTCCTCGCCGCCCTCGGCCTGGTCGAGCCCCGGGCCCTTCGCCGCGTGCTGAAGCAAGCCGCAATGGGCATGCCCGTGCCGATGGGGGTTCTGGACCGGACGCTTGCCGTCGAGGCGTGGCTTCTGTCGCTGGACCGCGAGCCGGACCCGCAATGGGTTGAGGTACAAGAGGGGGATGACCGTGGCTGACTCGGCTCCGTTCGTGACCATGCCTGGGCACGTCCGTGGTGTGGACTTCGGGCATGCTGTCGTCCTGGTGAACTACCGCGACGGCCACGTGAGTACCCTTCCCGCGTCGGCCGGCGCGGCTCTCCGCCAGGCGGCCAGGTTCGGCAGCGCCCGACATCTCCCGGAGAAGCTGTTGGCCTCGCTGTTGGGCGGTGGGCTGCTGGTGGAGTCCGACCGGCCCCGTCCGTGGCGGGCCGTCCGCGAGGCGCAAGCGCCGAAGGCAAGCTGGGGCGGCGACGAGTTCCGGGCCGGTCTGACTCCGCTCCCGCCGGTTCCGCGTGTCCAGACGCTGGCGGCGGCGGCCGCCCTCGCTGTGGTCCACGCCGTCAAAGCCGCGGGCCCGGAGCATGAGGCGATGGGCCGCGTTCTCAAGCTGGTTCACTCTGCCGGCACGACGCGGCGGAGAACGCCAGCGACCGCCGGTGAAGCCGAACTGGCCGTTCATGCCGCACGTAGCGCGGGCTGGTACTCGCCCGGACGGACCAACTGCCTGGAGGAGTCGGCCGCTGCGATGCTGCTGCTCCAGCTGGCGGGTAGGGCTGCGGTTTGGCGTCACGGAGTCGCGCCCGACCCGATACGGTTGCACGCCTGGATCGAGACCGTGGACGGCACGCCCGTCGCCGAATCCACGTCAGTTGGCTTGTTCACAGCGATTCTTAGCATCCCCGGAGCACACCATGTCCGTTGAACAGATGATCTGGCTGTCCGCTGGCACCTGCGGGCTCGGCCCCCTTCGATCCGACCTGGCTGAGCAGTACTGGCGCTGGGAGGAGGACCCGAGTTCCCTGATCGGGTTCGGCCGTCCGGTTCCCGAGTCGCTGGCGAGCCGGACCCAGGGCCTTCAGCAGCAGCTCGCCGGTAGGAACATCAGGTTCACGGTCTACGACCTCACGGACGCCGAGAATCCGGTGCCCGCCGGCATGACCACGCTCCAGCCCGACAACTACGCGCGTACCGCCGAATACATCCTCGTCATCGCGCCCGAGGCGCGCGGCAAGGGCCTCGCTGCCACGGCAACCCGGCTGACGCTGGACTTCGGGTTCCACGTGGCAAACCTTCGGTCCGTCTGGCTCAAGGTGCTCGCGCCCAACGAGGCCGCCGTCCACGTCTATGAGAAGGCCGGCTTCAAGCACGTCGGCGCGATGCGCCAGGCCGGGTACTGGCGTGGCGCGGTGTGCGACGAGCTGATCATGGACGCACTGGCCTCGGAGTTCTCGGGCCCCAGTGTTCTGGCAGCAGCAGACTGACTCGCTCAGGGCTCCCCAGCGCGCCCCGGAGGCGCGGGGAAGGAAGGGGCCACGGCATCGTCGTGGCCCCTTGCACCTTCGCTCATTTCCGCAGGTCGGGAACAAGGTGCAAGCTCGGTGCGTTCTCCCAGGTGGTCGCCCACACCAGTTCGTACGGCAGGGCCAGCAGCTCCGGCCCGTGCAGCGGGTTGAGCCACACCCGCAGCGGCTCGACCCGCTCGCCCGGCGCCGGCCGGCGGCGCGCCACCCAGGAATCGGGCAGGACGTGGTGGGTGTCGTAGCCGTCGGGGCGCTGCTCCCCGGGGGCTGCGTAGGGGTTCAGGGGCCCGTCGACGTCGATGAGCAGAAGGGGCGTCATACCTGTTCATCCTGACCGTCCCCGGCCGGGTTGACTACCGGGTTTCCGGCCCCGGGGTGCTAGCGTCGCGGCGGCCCGGAAGAACCTGCCCGGGCCTCCACACGACAGAGCGTAAGGTCGGCAGACTCCGTTGATTTCCATACCGAGAGCGGCACAGCGCCCGCTCGCCCCGCGCGGCAGACGGGCCCTCGGCGCCACCGTGGCCACCGTACTGGCCGGCGCAGCCTTCGGGTTCGTCCCGGCGGCCGCCGCCGCGCCCGCGCAGGGCTCGCTGCAGGATCAGTTCCGGGCGGCGGCAACCGAGTTCCGGGTGCCGGAGGGCGTGCTGCTCGCGCTCTCCTACCAGGAGACCCGCTGGGACTCCCACCGGGGCGCGCCGAGCACGACCGGCAACTACAACGTCATGGGCCTGACCCAGGTCGACGTGGCCGCGGTCCGCGCGGCGCTGGCCGCCGGTCCGGGGCCCGACACGGCCGACGGCCGCGGCGACGACCTCCCGCCGCGACCGGTCTCCGGCACGCCCACCGCGCCGGCCGTCGAGGACGGCCCGGAGCTGCACACGCTCGACGCGGCGGCGGCGCTGATCCACCGTCCGGCGGACGACCTCAAGCGGGACGCCGCGCAGAGCGTCCGCGGCGGTGCGGCGCTGCTGGCCGAGTACCAGCAGGAGTCCCTGAAGCAGAGCGGCCGGGCCGCCTCGGCGGACCCGAGCGCCTGGTACCAGGCGGTGGCCCGGTTCAGCCGGTCCGGGGACGCGGGCGCGGCGAACCCGTTCGCCGACCGGGTCTTCGACACGCTGCGCAAGGGCGTCTCCCGGCAGACCGCCGAGGGCGAGACCGTCACCCTCGCGCCGGTCCCGGTCCCGAGCGTCCCGTCCACGGCGGCCCGGGCCGCCGCGTCGGCCCCCCTCACGGCCACCCGCGCCGCGTTCGTCACGACGGCGGCCGACACCGCGCCGGCGGGCACCGCCCCGGCCACCACGGCCACCACGGCCACCCCCGCCGCGGCGGCGGCCGACGGCAGCGTCGAGTGCCCAGCCTCGCTCGGCTGCGACTTCCAGCCCGCCGCGTACGCGCTCACCAACCCGAGCGACCCGACGTCCTACGGCAACTACACCAAGGCCAACCGCCCGGACGACGGCGACCGGATCCAGTACATCGTCATCCACGACACCGAGGGCGGCTTCGCCGGCTCGATCTCGGCGTTCCAGAACCCGAGCAACCAGGCCAGCGCCCACTACATGGTGCGTTCCTCGGACGGTCACGTCACCCAGCTGGTCAACACGAACAACGTGGCCTGGCACGCGGGCAACAAGACCGTCAACATGCACAGCATCGGCGTCGAGCACGAGGGCTACGCCTTCCCGACCGACCGCCCGACCTGGTACTCCGAGCAGCTCTACCAGTCCTCGGCCGCGCTGGTCGGCTACCTGGCGACCCGTTTCGGCATCCCGCTGGACCGCCAGCACATCATCGGCCACGACGACGTCCCCGGCCCGCTCCAGGCGAACGTGGCCGGGATGCACTGGGACCCGGGCACGTTCTGGGACTGGTCGCACTACATGGACCTGCTCGGCGCCCCGCTCAAGGCGGGCATCGGCGGCCTGCCGGCGGTCGGCGGCAAGGTCACCATCACCCCGGCCTTCGACGCCACCAACCAGCCCCCGGTGACCGGCACCGCCGACCGCCCGGAGAACTTCGTCTACCTGCGCACGGGCCCGGACCCGAGCGCCCCGCTGATCAACGGCGGCTCCACCAGGGCCGCCGACTGGAGCGACAAGGCCGTCACCGGCGCCTCCTACGTCGTCGCCGACCTGAGCGGCGACTGGACGGCCATCTGGTACGACGGCCAGAAGGCCTGGTTCTACAACCCCGGCGGCCAGAGCGCGACCGCCGACACCCGGCCCGGCCAGACCCTGCTGACCCCGAAGTCCGGCGCCGCCTCCATCCCGGTGTACGGGCGCAGCTACCCCGAGGCCTCCGCGTACCTCCCGTACCCCGCGATCACCGCGCAGGCCGTCACCCCGCTGAACGCCGCCGTGCCGGCCGGGCAGTCCTACGTCGCGGCGAGCGCGGCCCCGGTGCAGTCCGACTTCTACTACGGGCAGAACATCGACGGCAGCGCCCCCAACGACCGTACGCTGGTGGTGGGTTGCGACACCTACTACCCGATCCGCTACAACCACCGGCTGGCCTTCCTGAAGGCCTCCGACGTCGCGGGCGCCCCGGCCGCCGGGCCGTGCACCCAGCCGCCCACCCCGAGCGCGGGCGTGCTGCGCGGGGCGGGCTCCGGCCGCTGCCTGGACGTCCCGTTCGCGAGCCAGGCCAACGGCACGCAGCCCGACATCTGGGACTGCAACGGCGGCGCCAACCAGCAGTGGACCTACACCCCGGCCGGCCAGCTGACCGTCTACGGCGGCACCAAGTGCCTCGACGCCTACAACAACCAGACGGCACCGGGCACGGCCATCGACATCTACGACTGCAACGGCGGCGCCAACCAGCAGTGGCGTCGCAACGCCGACGGCACCGTGACCGGCCTCCAGTCCGGCCTGTGCATCGACATCACGCAGGCCGCCACCGCCAACGGCTCCGGCATCGCCCTGTGGACCTGCTCCGGCGCGGCCAACCAGCAGTGGCTCCGCACCGGCGCGCTGCTCGGCACCGCTTCCGGCCGCTGCCTGGACCTCCCGTTCGCGAGCCAGGCCAACGGCACCCAGCCCGACATCTGGGACTGCAACGGCGGCGGCAACCAGCAGTGGACCCACACCCCCGGCGGCCAGCTGACCGTCTACGGCGGCACCAAGTGCCTCGACGCCTACAACAACCAGACGGCACCGGGCACCAAGATCGACATCTACGACTGCAACGGCGGCGCCAACCAGCTGTGGCGGCTCAACGCCGACGGCACGGTCGTCGGCGTCCAGTCCGGTCTGTGCATCGACGTGACGCAGGCGGCGACCGCCAACGGCTCCGCGCTCTCGCTGTGGACCTGCTCCGGCGCGGCCAACCAGAAGTGGACCCTGGTCTGACCCCCGACCGGTAGGCACCGGAAACGGCCGCAGGCCCTTC